>JANNBH010000097.1:0-21890 GCA_031385245.1 Hyphomicrobiales bacterium
GTTGCTGAGAATGGTTCCATTGCTGCGGCTTCGGAAAAAGTAAACGTTTCCTCGCCTTCTATCTCTGCTGCTATCGTGCAATTGGAAGAGGAGTTTGGCTTGCAATTGTTTGTGCGCAAACATGCCCATGGCCTTTCCCCCACGCAGGGTGGAAAAATTTTCACGGAACAAGCGCGTAAAGTTTTAGCAGAAGCAACGAGGCTCAATGCACTGGCCAATGATATAACAGGAAAAGTGCGCGGGCCTTTAAACGTTGGCTGCCTGCTCACCTTCGCGCAAATCATTCTACCGCAACTGCGCCGCCGTTTTGTTGACCAACACGAAGAGGTGGAGTTCCACCAATTCCAACGCACGCAAACCGAATTGATTGAAGACTTGCGAAGCGCTTCGCTTGACGTTGCTTTGACTTATGACCTTAACATTCCAGCTGATTTGCATTTCATCCCGCTGGTAAGCTTGCCGCCCTATGCTTTGATGGCCGCCAATCATCCGCTGGCAAAACTTGAATCTGTATCAGCCAAGCAATTGGCCGAGCATCCGATGATCTTGCTCGATCTTCCGGTGAGTTCAGAATATTTTCTCTCCTTCTTCGAGCACACAAAACAAAAACCAAAAATCGTCGAACGCACGCGCGATATGGCCGTCACGCAATCGCTGGTGGCCAATGGCTTTGGATATTCGCTGGCCAATATCAGGCCCACCTCTGATCGTGCGCCTGATGGCAAAAAGCTGCGTTACATTCCCGTGGCCGGAACCGTGCGCCCGATGAAAATGGGGTTGCTTCTCTCCACCGCCGCCCAAACATCGCTCACCGTTCGAAAGTTTATTGATCATTGTAAACTGCACATCACTGCTGAAACGATAAGAGGCCAAAAGCCTTAACTTAGGAATGGCCTTATCATAAGATTTATTTTGGATAATTTACCTAAGCTGACCGAGAGTGCAATTATCAAGCATGCGTGATCCTCGTTATGATATTTTATTTGAACGCGTGGCCATTGGTCCCGTGATAGCAAAAAACCGTTTCTATCAAGTACCACATTGCAATGGGGCTGGTTATCGTGATCCGTCAGCCGCCGCCGAAATGCGCGGCGTGAAAGCTGAAGGCGGCTGGGGTGTTATTTTCACTGAGCAAACTGAAATGCACCACACCTCTGAAATCACACCATTCATCGAACTGCGCCTTTGGGAAGACCAAGACATTCCAAGCCTTCGCCGCATGTCTGAAAAAATGAAAGCCCATGGCGGGCTGGCAGGTATTCAGTTGGCATATTCCGGTATCAATGGTCCCAATTTTTACACCAAAGAAGTGCCTCTAGCACCTACTGCTTTGCCCATTCGCACCTTCACCAATGATCCTGTGCAGGCCCGTGCCATGGATAAAACTGACATCACAAATTTGCGCCGCTGGTTTGTGAACGCCGCTAAGCGCTCGCGCACTTCAGGTTTTGATTTGATCTGTTTATATGGCGCCCATGGCTTTGGCATTTTCCAACATTTCCTCAGCCGCGCCACCAATCACCGAACCGATGAATATGGTGGCTCACTGGAAAACCGCTCGCGCTTTGCCAGAGAGGTTGTGGCCGATATGCGCGATGCTGTGGGAGACACAATGGGCCTCACCATGCGCGTGTCATTAGATGAGAGCATTGGCAACCTTGGTTTTTCAAATGCTGAATTGCGCGAATTTATTGATATGAACCGTGACCTGCCCGATTGCTGGGATTTGGCGCAAGGAAGCTGGGATGAATGCTCGGGCCCTTCGCGCTTCAAAGAAGAAGCCGCCCAAGAGGCTTTGGTTAAAGGCATCCGCGACCTAACTTCCAAACCAGTCGTAGGCGTTGGACGCTTCACCAGCCCCGATGTGATGGCGCGTATGGTGAAGCAAGGCGTGTTAGATTTTATCGGTTGCGCCAGACCCTCAATCGCTGATCCCTTCTTGCCAAACAAAATTGATGAAGGCCGTGTTGAAGATATTCGTGAATGCATTGGCTGCAATATATGCATCACAGGCGACATGACACAATCCATCAGCCGCTGCACCCAAAACCCCACCTTTATGGAAGAGTGGCGCAAAGGCTGGCATCCTGAAAAAATGAATGCCAAGGGAGCAAGTCAAAATGCTCTCATCATAGGTTCAGGCCCCGCCGGGCTTGAGGCCGCCCGCGCCCTTTCGATGCGTGGTTATGATGTGGCCATTGCCGAAGCAAAAACCGAAATCGGTGGACGCGTGGCGCGTGAGCGCTTGCTTCCTGGCCTCTCTGCGTGGGGCCGCGTGGTCGATTATCGACAATATCAATTGAGCCAACGCCCCAATGTGCAAACCTATCTCGAAAGCTTTCTTGATGCCGACAATGTGATGGAATTTGGTTTTGAAAATATCTGCATTGCCACCGGCTCCACTTGGCGGCGCGATGGCGTGGCGCGTCAACACGTTGTGGCCCCTCCTATGGATAAGGCCATGCCTGTGTTCACCCCCGATGATATTATGTCTGGAAAATTGTCAACCGGAGACGTAGTCATTTACGATGATGACCATTATTACATGGGGGGCGTGCTGGCAGAATTGTTAGCACAAAAAGGCTGCACTGTAACACTGCTAACACCCTCCGCTTTCGTATCGGATTGGACGCGCAACACATTGGAACAAGGCGCTATCCACCGCAGGCTTGTGACCACTGGAGTGAACATTGTTCTCAATCGTGGACTGACAGAGGTTCGCAATGATGGCGTTGTGACCAACTGCACTTACACAGGCCAAACCAATGTGATATCTTGCAATGCCATTGTGCTGGTCACCTCGCGCACCAGCACCGATGAACTCTACCACGCCCTCCGCGCCCGTGAAAACCAATGGGCCGATGCTGGCATTAAAACTGTAAAACTCATCGGCGATGCCGCAGCCCCCGGCCCGATCGCTTGGGCCACCTATGCTGGTCACCGTTTTGCCCGAGAGTTAGATGAACCAGATCGCGGGGATGAACTTTCATTCCGTCGTGAAGTTACGCAACTGGCAAAAACTTTTTAATAAGAATTTGCAATTCAGGTTCTTGCACCAATTCTGCTGCCCTCAAAGCGCTGAACCATTTGCGCTTGCGTTGCTTTTTTTCGGGCCAGTTCCGCAATATCGCCTTAACAGTGAGCTTGTATACAATCACGCGGCAGGGCAGCAATGCACTATCCTTCAAGCGTTTGATATAATCGAAGGCCCCAATCGATTTGCAGCTTATGCGGCCTTCAACGCCAGCTTCTTCAAATGCCTCACGCTTTGCAGCATTATAGTCTTTAAGCCCGTCCATGGGCCAGCCTTTTGGAATAATCCAACGTTTTGTTTCACGCGACGTGATGAGCAATATCTCCACTCTGCCCCGCCGCTTTCGAATGGGCAGGGCCGCAATTTTGTGGGCTGGCTTTTTCTCTGTCACAACACGAAATGAACAAGCCAATAGAACAACGCCGCCATAATGCCCGCGGCTGGCATGGTAATCACCCAAGCATAAACAATGCCGGTTGCTATGTTCCAACGCACTGCGGAAACCCGTCGTGCTGAACCCACGCCAACAATTGCTCCGGTAATTGTGTGCGTGGTTGAAACTGGAATGCCAAGGTAAGTTGCCATGAACAGGGTGATGGCTCCGGCTGTTTCGGCACAGGCCCCTTGTGTAGGTGTAAGGCGGGTGATCTTGGAACCCATCGTATGCACAATGCGCCAGCCACCCATTAAGGTGCCAAGGCCCATCACCGTATAACACGAAAATATCACCCATGCTGGCACTGTGAACTCTGCGTACATGCCGTGTGAAAATAACAAAACAGAAATAATGCCCGCAGTTTTCTGCGCGTCATTGCTGCCATGGCCCAGTGAATAAAGTGCTGCCGAAATAAGCTGTAATTTGCGAAACAGGCCATCTGCAAAAGCTGGGTTGGCGCGCACAAAGAGCCAGCTCACTAAAAGCATCAACAGCATTCCGAGGAGGAAGCCTGTGAAGGGAGAGAGCACAATTGCATAAATGGTTTTACTGAGACCAGACCATTTGATTGCCCCAACACCCGCTTTTGCAATGCCAGCACCTACAATGCCACCAATCAACGCATGAGACGAAGAAGAGGGAATGCCCAAGCGCCATGTGATGATGTTCCACGTTATAGCACCAGCGAGTGCCCCAAACACCATGGCATCGTCAATGAGCGCTGGATCAACAATGCCCTTGCCTACTGTTGTTGCCACATGCGTGCTGAAAATGAAGAAAGCCGCGAAGTTAAAAAAAGCGGCCCATAAAACCGCATATTGCGGTTTCAAAACGCGGGTGGAAACTATTGTTGCAATCGAGTTTGCTGAATCATGCATACCATTGATGAAATCAAAAAACAGCGCAACCGCGATGAGAAAAACAAGCGAAAAAGTGACAACACCCATATCCATGAGTTAGCTCCTTTGATAGCTTAAACGTGTTCAATCACGATGCCGCTCATCACATGAGCAACCTCTTCAAAGCGATCTGCCACTTTTTCCAAATGCTCATAAATTTCTGAACCGACAATAAATGTCATCGGGTCTTTTTTGCCCTTGCCCTTGAACAAGGCTTTAATGCCTTCCTCATGGAGTTGATCTGAAGCATCTTCAATCGCAATCATTTGCTCAGTAATCACATGAAGACGATTGCCATTCTTACCAACATTGCGAAGCAGCGGCAGGGCCTCAGCATTAAGCGCTGCAAGCTTCACTGCATCTTCGGCCATCTTCACCATGTTTGGTTCAAAACTTGATACTTCAAAAAGTAAAATAGCCTTGGCAGTTTTATTCATCTGGTCAACCGCATCATCCATAGCGCTGATCAGATTCTTAATGTCGCTGCGATCAAATGGCGTGATGAAGCTTTTGCGTAAGGCCTGCATGACTTGTTCGGTCACTTTGTCGGCATCATCTTCATGGGCCATCAAAGTTTTGCAATTGGCAGTGATTGTTTTGCCGCCTTCGAAAATGGCACGCAGCGAAGCGGCCGCAGCAACTGCCTTTGCGGCATGGGCTTCGAAGAGATCAAAAAACTTCTCTTCCTTTGGCATCATTTTTTTAAATAAATTAAACATCGAGAAAGCCCTCCATTTGCACGAAGGACATAGCGCACCTCAAGGCTGCTTCAAAGTGCGTTATTGATCAAACTCACAACTTCCGAAATTGCAAATAACTTGATCCTCGGCCCTCGCGCACGGCTTTGGCTTCATAGCGGGTTTGTATCCAGTTCTCAAAAGGTTGAGCGGGATCACCTTCTTCGCGAAATCCAGCATGGGCAGCCACATGCTCTCTGGTCCAAGCCACATAATCTTCAATGTCACTGGCAAACCAAAATTGCCCCGATGGTTTTAATACCCGGTGGATTTGCATGAGATTTTCTGGGCTCACAAAACGCCGCTTATTCTGACGCGCCTTGGGCCATGGGTCGGGATAAAGCAGATAAATTCGTTCAAAGCATTGATCCGGCAACACCTCGAGCAACACCCGCGCATCACCATAATGCACCCGCACATTGGTAAGTTGGCGCTCTTCAATTTCAGCCATCAGCTTGGCCACGCCATTGAGATAAGGCTCGGCACCAAGAATTGTCACATCAGAATTAAGTGCTGCTTGATGAGCCAAATGTTCGCCGCCGCCAAAACCAATTTCTAACCAACGCCGGTCTTGAGTTCCAATCAATGGAGCGCCCACATCAACCGCCACTTGCGGCAATAAAGTTTCCATCAAGCCAATATGATGACGGCGCAAAGGTTTCCCCTTGCGCCGCCCATAAAATTGAAAGACGGGTCTTTCGCTGCTCACTTCACCGCCGCTTTAAGAGCGTCGACCAGATCAGTCTTTTCCCAAGAGAAGCCACCATCCTTGGCGGGCTTGCGACCAAAATGACCATAAGCCGAGGTGCGCGCATAGATCGGGCGGTTGAGATCCAAATGCGTGCGAATGCCACGCGGGGATAAGTCCATCACTTTACGCAATGCCTTCTCGATTTTTGCATCATCAACTTTACCAGTATCATGGGTATCCACATAGACTGACAATGGCTGAGACACACCAATCGCATAAGACAATTGAATGGTGCATTTCTTGGCAAGCTTGGCTGCAACCACATTCTTGGCCAAATAACGTGCTGCGTAAGCTGCCGAACGGTCAACCTTGGTTGGGTCTTTGCCAGAGAATGCGCCACCCCCGTGTGGAGCCGCACCACCATAAGTATCCACAATAATCTTGCGGCCTGTCAAACCTGAATCGCCATCTGGACCGCCGATAAAGAATTTGCCTGTCGGGTTCACATGCCAAACCGTGTCCTTGGTGATCCAACCCTTTGGCAGAGCTTTCTTCACATAAGGAGTAACCAGCTTCAAAACATCTTTCGATGTCATGTCTTCATCGATGTGCTGATGCGAAACCACAATTTGCGTAGCACCAACGGGTTTGCCATTTTTATATTTCACAGTCACTTGGCTCTTCGAGTCAGGGCCCAATTGCTTGGCCGCACCAGAGTGCCGCGCTTCTGCCAACAATTGCAAAATGCGCTGCGAATAATAAAGTGGCGCTGGCATCAGGTCTGGCGTTTCATCGCAAGCATAACCAAACATAATGCCTTGGTCACCGGCCCCCTCATCCTTATGGGCAGCTGAATCTACGCCAACCGCAATATCGGCCGATTGACCATGTAACAAAATTTCAATTTTGGCAGTGGCCCAATGGAAGCCCGATTGCTCATAGCCAATCGATTTTATTGCGGCCCGCGCCACAGCTTCAATTTTTTCGTGGGTCACCGAAGCAGGCCCGCGCGTTTCACCAGCAATCACCACGCGGTTTGTGGTGGCCAAAGTTTCGCAAGCCACCCGCACCGACCAGGGGTCCATGCCCTGCTGTAGCGCTTCACGAAAAAACAGATCAACAACTTCATCCGAAATCCGGTCGCACACTTTGTCTGGGTGCCCCTCTGATACGGATTCACTTGTGAAAAGGTAAGAACTTCTCGCCATGGTAGCTCCCAAGAATTGCCAACACAAATCTATATAAAGAAATCTTTATACTGTTGGGCTCTTAATGGCAGGACGTAAGAAACAGGTCAAGCCAAAAGCCAGCCAGTTCCACCGACTTTAACAGACAAAATTAGGTCTTGAGATCAACCACCATACGCGCCAGATTGGCGATAATGCGGCGCTTCAATTCGCTGTCAGCATCTTTGAAGGCTTTGGCCAGCAAAATGCCTTCAGGTGTCATCATTGAGGCCACAAAATCATCACCAGCACTGGATTCGCTTAGGCCGCCAGACTGATCAACATCCGGAAGCCCATCATAGAAAAACTGCACGGGCACGCCCAAGGTCTTGGCGGCATAAAACAATCTGCTGGCGCTGATACGATTTGACCCTTTTTCATATTTTTGTACTTGCTGGAATGTAATGCCCAGCAACTCGCCCAATCTTTCTTGCGACATATTTATCAATTGTCGACGCATACGAATACGCGAGCCAACATGCACATCAATATAATTAGGATCGCGTCTTGTCATATTACCCTCAGACTATTAGCCCCCAGCCTGACGTTAGATGAACCTATTAGAGTTCCGAATGACCACAACCCTTTTCCCCAAACAGGCTGAAGCCGAAGCACCAACTGATACATCAGTTGCTAAGATTGATCAAACCTTATAAAATCGGCGTATCAAAATCGGAATAAACAATAGAATTCCCATCAAACCCATTAAAATTAAATCTCCAAACTGCCCATAAAGGGTAACTTCACTTGTGCGCGGTATCTGCGAGTCAAAAACAGCCACCTCACCCAAATCACTGCGGTATAAATAACCCCCAGTTGTATCGATAATAGCACTTATTCCGGTGTTTGCAACCCGCACAACCCCAATGCCCTGTTCAATTGCACGAAAGCGCAGTTGCGCCAAATGCTGATATGGTCCAGCTGAATTGCCAAACCAGCCATCATTGGTTACATTTAGAATCCAATCTGGCCGTTTGGCAGTGAACAGAGCCTCTGGAAAAATGGCCTCATAACAAATCTGCATGGCCACAAACCCTAAACTTCTAATTGCAACAACCGATGACGCGGTTCCAGACCTAAAACTTTCAGGCAGGTTGACAAGTTTGCGAAAGCCCAGTGGTTCAATCAGCCACGCTAAGGGCAAATACTCACCCCCCGGCACCAAGTGCTTCTTGTCATAGATGGCAATCAGTTTTGCGTTGCTATCAAAAGCCAAGATGCTGGTAAAATAATCGGGCAGCTTACCATCATCACCTTCTGGCGAGGAGCGCCGCACAGCACCTGTCAGCAAAATTTTGTTAGGTGTCAACACGCCGCGCAATTCACTTTGACCCATTTCGCTTTCATCAATCAAAAATGGAACGGCTGATTCTGGCCACACAATTACGGTTACAGGATTTGTTTCAGGCCTAGATGAAAGATCAAGCAATTGGTCAAAAATGGCTCTGGCATTGTCACCCCGCCATTTGTCGCTCTGCGATATATTGGGTTGCACCACACGTAGGATTTGCCCATCGATAAATGTAACAGGATGCTGTGCAATGCGGATGTCGCCCCAAACCCAGCAGAGCGGCAAGCTGAGGGCAATGAAAATTGAAGCCCAACGCGAAAACCTGTCGCCTTGCAAAAAGCCTAGCGGCACCATGGCCCACAGAACTATTATAAGGGTGAGACCATTCATGCCAATAAGCGAAGCTAACTGTGCAGCACCACCCATGCCGTCAACGGCAAGGCCCGGCACCGCCCAAGGAAAGCCAGTGAATATGTGCCCGCGCAACCATTCAAAACCGGCAAAGCAAAGCGGCGCGGTGAAAAAAAGCGGCAAGCCCCGATTAGACAATTTCAAACTTGCAGCAACAGCTCCAGCCCAAAACAATGCCATGCCTGCGGCCAATGCCCCGACAGCAAATGGCATCATCCATAAATAAGCATCAGCATCGACTAGAAAGGCAAAGCCAATCCAGTGCAGTGCCGCTACAAAATAACCAAAGCCAAACAACCATCCCAGCAACAATGAGCTTCGCAAACTGAGTGGCTTTGGCCGATGCAACATTACAAAGAGCAGCGGAAACGTGAGCCCCAAAATCCACCACGCGCCAACTGGCGGCATGGCCAAGCCAGACAGCAGGCCAAGACAAAATATGATCGCAATGCGCTGCCAACCTGCACGAGCTAACAGCCAAATAAAAAACGTTTTTGAGATTTTTTTCATCGCTTAACTATTAAATATACAATTTAATCTTTAATTCCACTTACAACACCATGCAATCCAAGTTAAAGATCTTCGCGCAATACAAACTCATAGATTGAGTCGACTGGGGAATATTATGACGACACCTAATGCAGAAATGGGCACAATTGTAAGCCATGCCTTAATGGCAGAAATTATCGCCAAGCTTGATGAGCCTAGTGGCTTTGCCAAACTCAAACCGAATCAACGCAAGTTTCTCCTTGCCGCCGTATTAGGCTCAATCGTTTGCGCGGATGGAAAAATTCGAGAGGTTGAAATGCAACATCTTGAGGTGCATTTGACGCAAAAATATCGGCTCTCGCCAGAAACGCTGCGCCATTCCTTGTCATATGCCAACATAGGTTTGGCCGCCGAACAGCTGCAAAAAGCTTCGCGCCAGTTGACTGAACTGCTGAGCATAGATGACCGCGTTTCGTTGATCGGTTTACTTTGGGATATTGCGATCAGTGACGATGAGTTGCACAGCAGCGAAGAATCTATGATTTACAAAATCGCCGATTCATCAGGTGTGCCAAGAAAGCGCGTAATTCAACAACAAGCCCGCGTACAGGGAAATCACGGACGCTAATTATTTACGGTTCTTCGCTACCGCCTCGGCCATCTAAGCATTTTGTCTTCAAAATGCCTTATCTATTCTTCGCTACCGCCTCGGCCATGGAACATAAAATTTCAAACATCATCACACTGCCCGCATAAGCTGTCATGCCTGATACATCAAAGGGAGGTGAAACTTCCACCACATCAGCACCCACAATGTTCAATCCACGCAATTCGCGCAGCATTTGCTGGGCTTGAAATGTGGTGAAGCCGCCAATTTCAGGTGTGCCCGTGCCCGGCGCATAGACCGGGTCCAGCATATCAATGTCAAAGCTCACATAAACTTCATCATCACCAACAAGCGCACGCGCTTCGGCCATAATGGCTTTGGGGCCTTTTTCCAGTGCCTCTTCAATTCGCACCATGCGAACCCCCATTTTTGCACCATACTCAAAATCTTCAAGATCATACATGGAGCCCCGAAGGCCAATTTGAATGGTGCGCTTGGGATCAAGCACGCCCTCTTCAATGGCGCGCTTAAAGGGCGTGCCATGGGTATATTTAAAGCCGCCAAAATAACTGTCATATAAATCTGAGTGAGCATCAAAATGGATCATCGCCACCGGCTTCTTTGCACCCACAGCACGCAACACAGGAAGCGAACACAAATGATCACCCCCACCTGAGAGCGGCCTGATACCCTTGGCCACGAGCGTTTTAAAATATTTTTCAACACGCGCCAAGCCGTCATCGACATTGGCCGGGTTCACCGGACAATCTCCCAAATCAACCACATTGGCCAAATCATACGGCACCACATGCGAAGTTTGGTGCATCCGCCGAACCATTGCCGATTGATCGCGCAATTGGCGGGGCCCATGGCGCGGGCCCGGCCGATTGGTGGTGCCGCCATCCCAAGGAATGCCCACAACCCCAATATCAATGCCCTCTGCCTTCTCCAACTCCACATGGGGCAAGCGGAAAAATGTGGCGAGCCCACCAAAACGTGGGGTGACGAGGCCAGAGACGGGTTGATTGAAATTGGTCAAAGAAAACTCCTCTGAATTTTTTCTACAATGGCCCGACACTCAAATTGATGCAAGACTATCCCTTGCTCACAGTTTCCAAATACGCTGTTTGGTCAATCACAAATTTGTGCCATACTAAGCAGCACTGAATCTTCGAAGAGAAAATCTAGGGAAGACAAAAATGTCTGAAACCTTGTTAAAAGCCTTCGATAAACCTGACGAAATCCGTGAGTTCCCGTTTGGACGCTTTGAGATCATTCACCTTGATGGTGTCTCACTCGGCCGCGCCACTTATCAACCCGGATGGAAATGGTCACTCCACAACGCCCCAATCGTTGGCACCAGACTGTGCCTTGCTCCACACACCGGAACAGTTTTATCCGGCCGTGGTGCCGTTCAATATGAAACTGGCGAATATCTCGATCTCATTCCAGGAACAGTTTTTTACATTACCACAACTCCGCATGACAGTTGGGTGGTGGGTGATGTACCCTACGTGTCGCTGCATGTTTTGAAACCGCATGTGCATTGATGACCAATCACCATCACATCCTCGATGCCATCGGCAACACGCCGCTGGTTGAGCTTCGACATATTGCTCCCAAAGGCAGTGCGCGCATTGTTGCCAAACTTGAATCGGCTAACCCTACTGGCAGCATGAAAGATCGCTTGGCACGAAACTTGATCCAACGCGCTGCAGAAAAAGGGCTGCTACCCACGGGCGGCACAGTGGTTGAATACACTGCTGGCACCACCGGCATTTCCCTGGCCTTCGTCGCCAGCACTCTGGGTTACAAAACTCACTTCGCATTCTCGGATGCTTTCAGCGATGAAAAGCGATTTACGATGAAGGCTTTTGGTGCCGAGATTACCGATGTTCCGAGTGACAACAAGAAGATCACCAAGGATTTGATTCAAGCAATGATCGCCAAAGCCGGAGAGATTAGCCAAAGGCCAAACCATTGGTGGGCCGATCAATTGAAAAATGAAGACGGTGCTGCCGGATACACCGGCCTTGGCGAAGAGCTATGGCAGCAAACCAGCGGCAAGGTCGATGCTTTCGTTCACACCGTCAGCACCGCTCATTCCATTCATGGCGTAAGCCGCGCCCTCAAGAACCAAAAATCTGACATCCAGATATTTGCCGTTGAGCCAGATGAATCAGCTGTGCTGTCTGGCAGGCCTCCGGGCTCTCATAAAATCGAAGGCATTGGCCTTGGGTTTTTACCACCGCTTTGGTTCCCCGAAGAAGTAGATGAAATTCTCACCGTTTCAACTGATGATGCCAAAGCCATGGCAAGGCGCTTGGCCAAAGAAGAGGCAATTTTTGCTGGAACTTCCACAGGTGCCGATATCGTTGCAAGCTTACGCGTGGCTGAGCGGCTGGGGGCCAAGGCAACTGTGGCAACACTTATTGTTGATTCTGGTCTGCGCTATCTCAGCACGGACGTATTCCGTTAGAGCATTTGACGAGAAGCCCTTGAGCCAGCTACCACTAAGGCATGGACAACAGTTTTGACTTTATCGTAATTGGCGCTGGCATAGCCGGGGCATCGGTGGCGGCTCACCTCTCTGAAAGCGCGACTGTGGCCATTCTCGAAATGGAAGATCGCCCGGGCTATCACACGACTGGTCGATCAGCGGCTAGCTTTGAACCTAATTATGGGCCTATTCCTATGCTGGCCCTCACCAGAGCTAGTGCTAATTTTTTCAAAATTCCGCCTACAGGCTTTACCGATGCGCCACTCTTTAGCCCTCGCGGTTCGCTCTATTTGGCAGCAGATGGAGAAGAAGCTGCAACGGAATATCTGCTGTCAAAAAGCGAGGGCCTCGAAGAAATTTCCGAGCAAGAAGCAATAGAACTTTTACCCATTCTGAGGCCCGGATATGCCAAACGTGCCTTTCTCGATAAAGCCACCGGCGACCTTGACGTTGACCTATTGCACCGAGGCTATTTACGCCAACTCAAAATGGCAGGAGGCGTTCTCTACAGCAACGCTGAAGTCATAGCACTCGCTTATCATACTGGTTTATGGGTGGTCGAATCCAAGCTCGGAAAATTTTCAGCTCCCGTTGTCATCAATGCCGCAGGTGCTTGGGGTGATGTAGTCGCAAAATTGGCGGGTGTTGCACCCGTGGGCCTTGTGCCCAAACGCCGCTCTATTGGGGTGGTGCCTGTCAACGACCATCCCGGATTTGAAAAATGGCCAATGATGATGGATGTGGCCGACACGTGGTATGCTAAACCGCAAAGCGGCAAGATGATCGTCTCATCGGCTGATGCAACGCCAGTTGAACCACATGATGCCTATGCAGATGATATGGCGATTGCCGAAGGCATTGAGCGTCTAATGACAGCAACTACATTTGAAGTCACGCACTTGGACCATAGCTGGGGCGGCCTTCGCACCTTTGTGCCTGACGGCAATGTGGTGGTGGGATTTGATCCGTATACGGATGGATTTTTCTGGTTGGTGGGCCAAGGGGGATATGGCATTCAATCGGCCCCCGCCTTATCGCGCCTCGCCGCCGCTTTGGCACAACACAAGCCTGTTCCCGAAGATGTGTTGGAAGCTGGCTTAAACATCACCGACATTCACCCCGAGCGCTTGAGGTAATCATGGCAAACCGCCCCGAACTTTCTGTTGGTGAGGCCCTTGTTGGCCTGCTCGAAACCTATGGCGTGGACACCATTTTTGGTATCCCCGGTGTGCATAATGTGGAAATGTACCGCGCCCTGCCGCGTTCAAATATCAAGCACATTCTCACCCGCCACGAACAAGGCGCAGGCTTCATGGCCGATGGTTATGCACGGGCGACTGGCAAACCAGGCGTGTGCTTCACCATCACGGGGCCCGGCCTTCTCAACATTCTAACCCCCATGGGCCAAGCATGGTCTGACTCGAGCAATATGTTGGTGATCGCCTCGGCCCTTGATATGGCCGACAGTGCGCAAGGTCGAGGGCGGTTGCACGAGATGATCGATCAACGCGCGGCTGCCGCTTCAGTCACCAACCTCCACATGCGGGCCTATACACCCAAGGACGTGCGTGATGGATTGGCCCGCGCCTTTGCCAATTTTTCCAGCCAAAGGCCAAGACCTGCCTATCTCGAAATTCCACTCGATATGTTGAAAGTTGCGGCAGGTGACGGCTGGCACGCAAGGCCACTGCCGCGCCGCGCTTTGCCACAGGCTGATCAGATCGCGGCGGTGGTAGCGCGGTTAAATTCTGCTAAGCGCCCGATCATCATTCTGGGCGGCGGCGCACTTGATTGCGGCAAAGCAGCACTTTCTATTGCTGAAAAACTAGGTGCACCTGTGCTCACGACCACCGCTGGCAAAGGTGCAATACCTGAGGATCATCCTCTTAGCATGGGGTATAGGATGGGGCGTTTGCCTTCGGTCGATTTCATTAAGTCTTCCGATGCCATTCTTTGCGCTGGTTCCCAGCTT
Source organism: Hyphomicrobiales bacterium (assembly GCA_031385245.1). Classification (GTDB taxonomy): domain Bacteria; phylum Pseudomonadota; class Alphaproteobacteria; order Rhizobiales; family Aestuariivirgaceae; genus Aestuariivirga. The sequence goes on from JANNBH010000097.1 coordinate 14,294, forward strand.
TCAGAAACTGACTTCTGGCAAGATAATGTTGTGATCGACAAGAACTTGATCCGTATCGATATCGATGCAGACTCACTGGCCCAACCACACACCGCTGAAATTGCCATTCAGGCCGATGCAAAGGCAACCCTTGAAGCAATAGCCGTAGGCCTTGGACAACATGCGAGCGTGGCGAAGAACGAAATTGCGGAGAGTGAGAGAGACTATTTGCGTGATGTAGTTAGCAATGCCAAACAGAAGGACATTCTTAAAGTATTAGACGTAATCCGCGCCTCTCTGCCACGCGAGTCAATCGTGTGCTCTGACATGACTCAGATCGCCTATGTGGCCAACGAGGCCTTCCCGGTTTACGAACCCCACACGTGGATCCATCCCGTTGGCTTCGGCACATTAGGTTTTGCACTGCCTGCCAGCATCGGAGCCAAGTTTGGCAAACCACAAACGCCAGTCGCCGTGTTGGTCGGCGACTATGGCCTACAATACACACTCAATGAATTAGGCACTGCTGCCGAACACAAATTGCCTCTCATCATTCTTGTTTGGAACAATGAAAGCCTAGGCGCCATTCACGACAATATGGTGGCCTTTGGCATTCAACCCAATGCCGTTACCTTACAAAATCCTGATTTTCAAATGTTGGCGAGAGCCTATGGCTGCCGGTCTGAAAAACCAGAATCGCTTAAAGCGCTGGGGCTGGCGATCACAGCCGCCCTCAAAGCCGATGGACCAACGCTGATCGAAATGACGCCTCGGATGGTGCATGGTTAACGCTGCCATTATTTTTGACGTTGACGGCGTATTGCTCGACCTCACACGAGCCGAAGAGGAATTGTTCTTTGAACCTTTCGCTTCGCGTTGTGATGTGAGCAAACTTTCGCGCGATTGGAATTCTTACCTGATCCGCAATGATGAAGACATTGTTGCAGAACTCGTCGAACGCCATGGCCTCCACAAATCCGAACAACCCGTCATTATTGCTGAGTATCTAAAACTTTTAGAACAACAGCTCAGCACCCGCCAAATCATCTCACAAGAAATTGAAGGTGCAGCGCACCTGTTAAAGAGCTGCGCCGAATTTGCTGCTCTCGGCATTGCTACTGCGAATTTGCGCGAGGCCGCAAAATTGCGGTTAGAACAAACAAACCTCTGGCATCACGTTTCTGCCCATGCTTTTGGCGCAGATGGAGGTGGCCACAAGCACGAGATTTTAGGGCGGGCTTTGGCCTCGTTCAATCTTCCAAAATCTCGCATAATCTATATAGGCGACAATGTGAATGATGTGATTGCGGGCTTAACCCACCGTGTGCATTTTATTGGATTTAACCAAAACCCTGCCCGCCTAGAACAGCTTAGACAGGCTGGAGCAAAAACACTAAGTTCAAATCACTTGTCCACCTTAAAACTGATTCACACTTTTCTAAGTTAGGATTACACATGAGCGGCCATAGCCAATTCGCACTGCTAAAAACCAAGCGATTCCTGCCGCTCTTCGTCGCCCAATCCATTGGCGCATTTAATGATAACGTATATCGCAGCGCCCTCTCGATGTTGTTCATCACCATCGTAAGCAAAAACATTGGCAAGGATACTGCAAATCAGCTGAACACGCTTTCTGCCGCCTGCCTCATACTACCGTTCTTTCTTTTCTCAGCCTTTGCTGGGCAGCTGGCTGACAAATTTGATAAGTCCACCATTGCGCGGCGTGTGAAACTTTTGGAAATTGGCATTGTGGCTTTGGGCAGTTATTCATTGTTCAGCGGCAACATCACATTGCAATTATTCTGCATGTTTTTAGCGGGCACGCAGTCTGCGTTTTTTGGACCTATTAAATACTCAATCCTGCCGCAACATTTAAACAAAGACGAATTGCTGGGTGGCAATGGCATGGTGGAAATGGGTACTTTCATTTCTGTTTTGCTCGGCACCATTTTGGGCGGCGTTTTAATCCGCATGGATGGCGGAGAAATGTTTGTGGCCACCGCGATGATCAGTCTTTCCATCATTGCTTATATTGCAGCATGGTTCATTCCATCAGCACCGTCCGCCCAGCCCGATTTGAAAATCAATTATAATGTCATTTCCGAAACCTGGACGATCTTCAAACAAGCAGCAGAAAAGCGCGAAGTGCTTCTGGCTATTCTGGGCATTTCTTGGTTTTGGTTTTTGGGTGTGGTGTTTCTCACGCAAATAATTCCCTTCACGCAAGATGATCTTCACGCAGATCCGCAATCGGCCACTTTAATCATGGCAGTCTTCAGCGTGGCCACAGGCTTGGGCTCAATTTATTGCAACAGGCTGCTCGGCGGCAAAGTGACGATGAAATATCTGCCGCTTTCATGTTTGCTAATGAGCCTGTTTATTTTTGATCTCTATTTTGCTGCAGGCCAAACATCTGCGCGCTTTGCCACAGAAACGGCAACACCCGCAGCACTGCTCAGCAGTTTTGCCGGGCTGCGGGCTTTATTTGATTTGGGCGCTATCGCATTTTTCTCCGGCCTGTTTGTGGTGCCACTTTATGCGCTGACCCAAGTGCGAACACCATTTTATCGCCGCGCCCGGGTGATCGGCGCCAATAACATTATGAATGCGATATTTATGATCGTAGCAACTTTGCTCTCCGGCATTCTTTTAAGCAACGGCATGTCGGTGCGGATGATTTATTTGTTGCTTGGCATCATCAATGCTGGTGTGGCGCTTTATATTATTGCCTTGTTGCCACAAACACTTTTTGCAGCAGCAGCGCGTGGGCTGTTCCGTTTGCTTTACCGCGTTGAGGTAAAAGGCATGGAAAATTATCGGGCTGCGGGCAAGAAGGCATTGATTGTTCCAAACCACACATCTTATCTTGATGGCCCATTGCTCTCCACATTTCTGCCCGAGCGTGCAGCCTTCGCCATCAACACTTATATGGCCAAAGCGTGGTGGGTGAAGCCTGCCTTCATTCTCTATGACATGTGCCCCATTGATCCCGGCAACCCATTGGCCCTCCGCACATTGGTTGGGCGCTTGAAGCGCAATCAAAAAGTGGTGATCTTTCCTGAAGGGCGCATCACGGTAACTGGCGCTTTGATGAAAGTCTATGAAGGCCCAGCAGCAATTGCTCAAATGGCTGGAGCAAAAGTGCTGCCAGTTCGTATTGATGGCGCGCAGTTTTCGCCCTTCTCAAAACTGCGTGGCAAATTGCGGCTGCATTGGTTTCCAAAAATTACCATCACATTTTTACCACCGGTAAATTTCGATCCACCAACAGAACTCAAAGGTGGAGAACTGCGCGAATATCAAGCCGAAAAACTTTATGACGTGATGGCCGATATGATGTTCCGCACCTCAAAAACCAACCGCACATTGTGGCAAGCCCTGCTCGATGCTCAAGCCACGCATGGCGGCGGCCGCGAAATTATTGAAGACATTCAGCGCAAGCCCATGAGCTATGACCGCATTGTGACTGGCAGTTTGGTTCTGGGTCGCAAATTGGTGGCACTCACCAAGGGTGAAAAAATCGTGGCCGTGTTGATGCCCAATGCTATTGGTGGCGCACTTGCCATATTCGGCTTGCTTGCGTCTGGGCGCGTTCCTGCTTTGCTTAATTTTTCCACGGGTGCCATCAATATGTCGGCAGCCTGCACCGCTGCTGAAGTTCGCAGCATCGTTACCAGCCGCAGATTTATAGAGGCAGCCGAGATGCAGGAAGATTTGAACCTTCTGGCAAAGTCTTGCAAAATTATTTATCTTGAGGATGTGCGTGAATCTATCAATCTAAGTGACAAGCTCTTTGGTCTATGGACTAAATTTGCACCAGGCATTGCCGCTAAATCTTTGGGTGCTATCAGCGATCCTGATAAGTCAGCTGTCATTCTGTTTACATCAGGTTCTGAAGGTGTGCCCAAGGGTGTTGTGCTGTCGCATCGCAATTTAAATTCTAATTGGCTGCAAGTGGCGGCCCGCATTGCCTTCACACCACAGGACAAAGTGTTCAATGCCATGCCTGTGTTTCATTCATTTGGACTAACGGGTGGATTGTTGTTGCCACTGCTCGGCGGCGTAAATTCATTTTTATACCCTTCGCCCTTGCATTACAAAATTGTGCCCGAAATGGTTTACGATACAAACTCCACTGTGCTCTTTGGCACCGATACTTTTCTCACGGGCTATGCCCGCAACGCCCACACCTATGATTTTTTCAATTTGCGTTTCATTGTTGCAGGGGCCGAACGTGTGAAGCCTGAAACCCGCGAAATTTGGATGGAAAAATTTGGCCTTCGTATTTTAGAAGGTTATGGCGCCACGGAATGCTCTCCTGTGCTCGCTGTCAACACGCCGATGCATTATCGCTCAGGCTCAGTGGGTCGATTGCTCGATGCTATTCAATATAAGCTTGAACCAGTGCCCGGCATTGAGGTGGGTGGAAGATTATTCGTGAAGGGCCCGAACATTATGCTGGGCTATCTGCGCGCTGATAATCCCGGCGTCATCGAATCCCCTCCCGGTGGCTGGTATGATACGGGCGATATTGTGAGTGTGGATGAGCAACGATACGTTACAATTCTGGGCCGCGCCAAACGCTTTGCCAAAATTGCTGGAGAGATGGTGTCGCTCACCATGATTGAAGCCAAGCTCCAGCAACTTTACCCTGACTTGGGCCATGCCGTTGTCGCTGTGCCTGACAAAAAGAAGGGCGAGCAATTGGTGATGTTCACAACGCTTGAAAAGCCTGATCGCAAAAAAATTGCTGACGCTCTCAAGACTTTAGGGGTCGCGGATTTGATGATACCCAAGTCTGTATTTGAGCTAGACACCCTGCCAATGCTCGGTTCAGGAAAAACTGATTATGTTTATATTGCTCGCTTAGCCAAAGAGAAAGTGCCCGAATGAAACTTGCAAAAATTGCTGATAGACTTTCAGGCTTAGGTTCAGAAAAATGGGCCATCCACATTGAAGGAAAGCGCCGCGCTGCCGCTGGCGAACCGTTGATTTTTCTTTCGATTGGTGAGCCTGATGCAGCCCCGCCTGAAGCCATTCTGCAGGAAGCCCGCAACCAAATGCGCGCCGGTCGCGTGCATTATTCCGCTGGCAATGGCGAGCTTTCAGTGCGCGAAGCATTATCTCGCCATTACACCAAACAAACCGGCCGCCCTATCAGTGCTGAACAGTTTTTATTTTTACCCGGCACCCAAACAGCCTTGTTCATCGCCTTCACTTCAATCCTTAATGAAGGTGATGAGGTGTTATTGCTTGACCCCTATTACGCAACTTACGAAGGAGTGATTGCATCCCCTGGCGGTGTGCCGGTGCCAGTGCCACTTGATCCTGACAATGGTTTCCACCCCAATTTGGCTGCCCTTGAAGCGGCCATCACACCACGCACTAAAGCGCTGTTGCTAAACTCGCCGAGCAATCCCACAGGTGCGGTGTTCACACGTGATGAGATTACAGCCATCGGCATGCTTTGCAAAAAACATGATCTGTGGATTGTGTCAGACGAAGTTTATGCCACCTTGATTTATGGCAATCATGTATTCACTTCGCCATTCTTTGATAAAGATTTGGAAGAGCGCACCATTGTCACGTCGTCGATTTCAAAATCTCACGCGCTACCTGGATTTCGCTGCGGCTGGATTGCTGCTTCAGAAGATTTCTGCGCGCGGGCTTTATCAATCAGCGAGTCCATGCTGTTCGGCAGCCAAGCTTTTTTAGAAGATGCCACAGCCTTCGCATTGAACACGCATTTTCCTGAAATAGATAATATGCGTGCGAGTTATCAAGCCCGCGCTAAAATTTTGGTGGATGGTTTGAAAGCATCGAAATCAGTCAGTGCGCGTATGCCCGAGGGCGGCATGTTTGTGATGGTTGATGTGCGGAAACTCGGAATTTCAGGTGAAGACTTTGCGCGAAAATTATTGTCTGAGCACAATGTAGTCACCATGCCCGGCGAAAGTTTTGGCGTCTGTGGCAAAGGCCATTTGCGCGTGGCTCTTACGGTAGAAGCGAGCCAAATTGCTGAAGCAGCAAAACGTATTGTTGCATTGGCAGACTCTTTAGTGAACCACAGCTAAAAGGCCAGCTGGGCACCCTGCATCTGTGGTTTCAGATGCCGCAATCAAATCGCTGAGCGCAGTGCCAGATGAAATATCGCCCTTCAAACCAATCGTCAGCTCACTGAACAATCCGTCCTTGCTGCACGAAACCCGCACACGCTCGCCTGCACCCTTGCCATAAGCTACATCAAACTTGGCGCGAAGATCAGACGTTTGAATTGTCTTGCCAATGTTGGCGGCCATGAAAGCCTGCACCACAGAACTATTCACATCATTGATCAAGCGCACTTGATCCTTAAAAAAGGCATCCGCATTGCCAGCGGCATTACAGGTGCCATGCTTGATCCATTCATGGCGCTCTAAAATGGATTGCGTGCCGGGCATCACTTTATCCAAGGCTGCTTTTGTCTCAACACTCATTTGCGGCACTGGCAGTTGCTCCCACTTGTGCTGGTCATCCAAAGCAGCTGTTGCGCTGTCCACACCGCAAAAAACATTGCGTTTAGGTTGTGGCCAAAGCCCGTGCAGTGAAAAATGTGTGGCTTCATAGCTAGCAGAAGTTTCATTTCTACATTCAGCCTTGCCTTTCATCGCGGAACAGAATGCAGGCTCCCAACTCAAAGCTAGGACATAGAATGGAATGCCACCTTTGGGAGGTTGTGGTTTTGGCTTGGGCTTCACCGTGCCATCCGGCGTATTCACGGCAGCACCACCGCCTGAAGCCGCAGTGTTGGCCTGCGCCCTATCAACTGTTCCGCAAGTTATGGCCACCCAGCGTTGGGCTGGATTAGCGCCCGGAACTTCAATCCAATAATGCGAGGCTTGATCTTTGTTCTTGCCAAGTAGCTGATAAGACTTTGCCGCCTGAACAGCGATATTTCCCGGGTTCGACCCTTTTTTAATCGAGAGAAGTGCCGGACAAGCTGTGGTGGCCACAAATTGCCCCTGCATTTTCACTTGCGCCGAAACTGGTAAAACCAAGGCAGCCAAAACTGCAAAACTCAAAAATCCACGCAAGATAACCCCCTTAGAAACGACAATTCCGGCCTTATATACTAAAAAATGTCCTTCGCCGCTAAATAATCCAACCCAAAAATAGGGTTTTACCTTTTTAAACTGTACTTTCCGTCAGAAATAGGTATTATCCTATTATGGATACTATCGCTCAGGTCTTTCTGGCCGAAATTGAAGCCTTTTTGGCCAATTCTGCAACCGATGCCACGGCACTGGGCAAGCTTGCCCTTGGTGACCCCTCCTTTGTCTTCGATCTCCGCAAAGGCCGTTCGCCGTCCACCCGCACCATCGAAAAACTCCGCAGCTTCATCCGCAGCACTCAAACAAAGCAGGCAGCAAAAATCATGATCGCTCCACACCGCATGACCCATTTGGAAAAGCTTGAAGCCGAATCCATCCACATTATCCGTGAAGTGGCGGCGGAATGCGAAAAGCCCGTGATGCTTTATTCTGTGGGCAAAGATTCAGCTGTTATGTTGCATCTTGCAATGAAGGCTTTTTATCCAGCCAAGCCGCCCTTCCCTTTAATGCACGTCGACACGCGCTGG
>JANNBH010000017.1:0-35277 GCA_031385245.1 Hyphomicrobiales bacterium
AATTTCTAGTTGCAAACGATAACTTTGCTCCGGTTGCTCTCGCTGCTTAATGTAGCGCGAAAGACCAAAACTTGAAGTCCTTCGGTTTAGCGACCTAAGGCGGGGTTCGCTGGCACCTGGCAACAGAAGCCAGCACTTTCAACAACATTTTATTGTAGTTACAATTAAATTGACATTTGCCGCAGTTGCTATACTGTCAATATGTGAAAATCGAATTCGACCCAAACAAGAGCCGCAAGAACGCTATTGAGCGAGACTTACCTTTTGATCTTGTCGGTAATTTTTTATGGGAAACTGCAACAACAATTCCCGATACGCGTTACGAATATCCAGAAGCAAGATTTGTATCGACCGGATTTGTTGAAAATCGTTTGCATGTAGTTTGTTACACTCCTGTCAATGAGGGCATCCGAGTAATTAGTTTTAGAAAGGCCAATAGCAGAGAGATAGATCAATATGTCAAAAAAACCACTAACCGATGAAGAAGGCGAAGTTCGCGAATTGCTCGCGTCAGACTTTAAGAGAATGCGCCTTACGTTTGAAGTCCTCCCACCCGAACTTGTTGAGATAATTAAAAATCGCAAAATTGGCGAACGCGGCCCGCAGATCGCCCCCGTTAAGCAGCAGGTCACATTGCGGCTTGATCAAGATGTGTTGGAAACTTTTCGTGCATCAGGCGCAGGCTGGCAGGGCCGCATCAATGCGGCGTTGCGCAAAGCAGCAGCGCAAGTGGCAAAGCGTTCGGCGCCATGACCCTGCAAGAGACAGCCCAAATCCTCGGCGGCGTTGGCGTAATCGCCTCGCTGATTTATGTCGCCATTCAAATTCGCAACAACGCCCGTGCGGTGCGGGCTTCGACTTATCATCAGGTGTCCAACACATTTATCAGCCATTGGGCTGGATTGGCCGGCGATGCCGAAACCTTGTCTGTGATGTTGCGCGGTGCATATGACTTTGCCAGCCTTGACGATAAAGTTGAGAAGTCGCGTTACTATTTAAATTCGATGGCGAGCATGCGCCGGTTTGAAAATGCCTGGTTTCAATACAAAGTTGGCGTGCTGAAAGAAACCGACTGGCAAGCCATCGCTTACGATATGGATTCGCTTTTTGCCTATCCCGGCACAAGGTTTGCGTGGGAGGGAATCAAGAACCGCTCCAGTGTAGAATTTCGCGTTTATGTCGATGCGGTTTCCAAACGCCAAGCAGCACTTGCTCCGTCTGCACCGCCTGCAAAGCCACCAAAGCGCAAGGTGCAAAAATGAACAACCAATATCTAGCTCCCCTCTTCCTGTCATCCCGACGAAAGTCAGGACCCAGAAGCACCTGCGAGGTGCTAAACATTGGAAAAGCTGAGTTTAGTCTCTGGGTCCCGACTTTCGTCGGGATTACAGATTTAATTGTGAGTGAGTTATCATGGCCCTCCAAGAACTAGCCCAAATCCTCGGCGGCATCGGTGTGATCGCGTCGATGATTTATGTCGGCATTCAAATCCGCAACAATGCCCGCGCTCTGAGAGCCTCAACTTACCAACAGGTCAGTGTCATATCGATGCAGGGTTGGTTGGCCATGGCGCATAATGGCGAAACGACAAGCATCATGTTGCACGGGATGGATGATTTTTCCTCGCTCAATCGGGTTGAAAAAGCCCGCTTCAGATTTGTTGTCATGTCCTACGTCAAGGGTTTTGAAAACGCTTGGTTTCAAAACAAAATCGGAACATTGCTCGAAAATGACTGGAGAGCCGCTACCTCAGACCTGCACTCATTCTTTTCAACGCCGGGGACTCATGCGGTCTGGCCTATGGTAAAGAACCGCTTCAATCCGGAGTTCGTTGCCTTTATGGATCAGGTTCTGCTCAAGCAAGCAGAAACAGTTGCCAATTATAAACCGCCAACCGCTGCGCCAGTGAAAACCAAGCCGCGCAAAACCAAATCGACCAAAGCGTGACAAGCCCCCATCTCTCCAGCTATGTTGCGGCCTTGAGTCGAACATCTTTGTGAGAAGTAAATGCCTGAAGACCTGATGCGTTATGATCAATTGGCCCAAAACGCGTTAAAAGGCGTGGTGCGCGAGGCTTTGCGTAAAGTTGAAAAATCGGGTCTGCCCGGCGACCATCATTTTTACATCGCCTTCAACACGCGCTACCCCGGCGTTAATATCGGCGAGCGCATGTTGGAACGTTATCCCCGCGAGATGACTGTGGTTCTGCAACATCAATTTTACAATCTCGCAGTAACTGAAGATCGCTTCCAAGTTGAGCTGACATTCGACAACATTCCAGAAAAACTAATCGTGCCATTTGCAGCAGTCAAAGGCTTCCTTGATCCTGCGGTTCAGTTTGGTTTGCAATTTGAAGTGGCAATAGAAGCAGAAGAAAAGAAACCCGCAATTGCGCCTAAATTGGCAGTCAAAGAACCTGCCGATGAAAATGCTGTGGATGCCGAAGCACCCGCAGCGGACACAGCACCCAAGGTGGTTTCACTCGATGCATTTCGCAAAAAATAATTTGGTTTTGAAAACTATTGCTGCACTAGGATTTGCGGCCATTGTGCTTGTGCAAGTTCATGCCCAAACCGTAACCGATCAAAAAACCTTGGCCGCCCTTGCGGCAACACCGCAACCGATTGGCAATATCGATAAAGTTCCAGCAAAAAAACTTTTCGGCAGTGAGAGAACCCCAGCCAATCTAAAATCCCGGGCCATTGGCGATTATGCGCGGGGATGTATGGCTGGTGGCAAAGCCCTGCCTGTTAATGGGCCAGCTTGGCAAGTGATGCGCCTGTCACGCAACCGCAATTGGGCCTTGCCGCAAATGGTGGATGTGTTGGAGCGTCTTGCTTCAGAAGCAAAACAATATGATGGTTGGAACGGGCTTTTAGTTGGCGATATGTCTCAGCCACGCGGCGGACCCATGCTCACTGGACATGCCAGCCACCAAATTGGTTTGGATGGCGATGTGTGGTTCACCCCCATGCCAGACCGCACTTTAACTCCTAAAGAACGCGAAAACATTTCAGCTACAATTATGGTATTGGACCGCAAGCGCATAAACCCAAAGGTGTGGACCGAGTCTCGCGCCCGCTTGGTCAAGCGTGCCGCATCTTATCCCGAAGTTGCGCGCATATTCGTCCACCCACCAATCAAAGCCGAGCTATGTAAATGGGCCACAGGCGATCGTTCGTGGCTTGCCAAAGTGCGCCCGCTTTATGGCCATAACTATCACTTCCACATCAGACTCAATTGCCCTGAAGGCATGAAGGGCTGTAAGAACCAATGGAAGCCTGCGCCAAAGGATGGAACCGGCTGTGGCGATGAATTGGCTTATTGGATGAGCGAAGCGCCATGGGCAAAACCAAAGCCCGGCCCAAAACCCACCAAACCTTATGTGCCGCCACCCCCCTTGACTCTGAAGGGCCTACCTGCTGAATGCCGCGCCGTTGTAACTGCACCATAAAATGCAGCCAAAACATGTAACGGCCAGGGGGCGAATATGACCGCAACAGCGACAGCTGCAGGCACTTTTGATAAGGCTAAAGCTAAACTGGCATTTGCATCTATCGGTGTCGTCTTTGGCGACATTGGCACAAGCCCGCTTTATGCCATGCGCGAAGCCTTGCACCCGGTTGTGCAAGCAGGCGGAGATTTGCGGCTGGCAGTGCTTGGTGTTGTGTCGCTTTTGCTCTGGGCGCTGTTTATCATCGTGACACTCAAATATGTGGTCATGCTCATGCGTGCCGATAATCAAGGCGAAGGCGGCATTCTCTCGCTCGTCGTTTTGGTTGAGAATTTGACAAAGAAAAAAGGCGGCATAGTGCTTGGGCTTGGCATCATCGGCGCTGCGTTCTTTTTCGGCGATGCGATGATAACGCCAGCCATGTCGGTTCTCTCCGCCGTTGAGGGGCTTACGGTTATCAACAAAGGGTTTGAACCCTATGTTGTGCCCATAACCTTGGCCGTTTTATTAACGCTCTTCACGTTTCAATATAAAGGCACAAGTGGTGTAGCCGCGTTGTTTGCGCCAATTACCTTTGTGTGGTTTGTGGTGCTTGCTATTATTGGTGCTATGCATATTGCTGACGATTTTGAAATTTTTAACGCACTCAATCCTGCCTATGGTTTGATGATGTTGATCGATCATCCGGGCCTCGCACTGCTCGTGTGCGGCGGCGTGTTTTTAGCGGTGACGGGTGGAGAAGCTCTGTATGCCGATATGGGCCATTTCGGCAAAAACCCAATTCGCACGGCATGGTCAATTGTCGTTATTCCGGCACTGGTGCTGAATTATTTGGGCCAAGGAGCGTTTGTAATCGCTCACCCTGAAGCCGTCGATAATCCATTCTTCCTCATGCTGCCATCTTGGGGCTTGGTGCCGCTGGTGTTATTAGCCACCATGGTGACCGTGATTGCCAGCCAAGCTGTTATCACTGGAGCCTTCTCCATCGCTCAACAAGCCATGGCGCTGGGCTTGCTTCCGCGCATGAATATCGTTCACACTTCGGAAACTGAAGAAGGCCAGATTTATGTGGGACAAATCAACTGGATGATTTTGATTGGTGTGATCATTCTGGTGTTGGTGTTCAAAACTTCATCCAATCTTGCCTCAGCCTATGGCATTGCTGTGAACACTTCCATGCTCGTTGATACAATCTTAGCCGTGGTGTTCTTCTGGCAATCGAAAAACTTGCCACGCTGGCTTGCCATCCCCGCGCTTATTTTCATCTTCGTGGTCGAATTCACATTCTACATGGCCAATGGCTTGAAGCTGCTGCATGGCGGCTATATGCCAGTGTTAATTGGCGCCACCATCATCCTGCTCATGCTCACTTGGATGAAAGGCCGCAAACTTCTCGCAGCCAAATTGAACAAGGAATCAATCGAACTTATTGGCCTTCTCGAAAGTTTAGAGCGCCGCCAGCCTGCCCGCGTGGCAGGAGCTGCCGTGTTTATGCAGACCCAACATAAATTTGCGCCATCAGCTTTGATGCATAACTTGAAACACAACCGCGTGCTGCATGATAAGCTGGTGTTCATATCAATCGAAACCGTGAAGCAACCGCGCTGGGAAGGTGAACGTGTTGAAGTTTCACAAGGCCCGCTTGGTGCTTGGATTGTGGAGGCTAAATTTGGCTATATGGAACAACCCGATGTTCCCGCCGCCTTGCGCGCCTGCGCTGATAAGGGCCTAGAAATTGATCCGCGCCAAGCCTCCTATTTCTTAGGCCGCCGCGTAATTAGAATGTCAGCAAGATCATCCATGCCCTTCTGGCAACAACGCATATTCATTATGCTGGCCAACCAATCTGCACGAGCCATTGAATTTTTCCGCATTCCGGCGGATCGTGTTGTGGAACTTGGTATGCAAATGAGTGTTTAACATCTCGCGAGGCAAACGATGAAAATTGACGGTCAATGTCATTGTGGTTTCATTCGATATGAAGCTGAGATCAATCCGCAAGATGTTGAAGTGTGCCACTGCAAAGATTGTCAGGTTCTGAGCGGCAGTGCTTTTCGCGTCGTGGTTCCTGCCCCTGCTGAAACCTTCAAGTTGCTGGGTGGCCAACCTAAAACGTATATGAAAACCGCAGCCAACGGCACGCCACGCAATCAAGCTTTCTGCCCTGAATGTGGCACACCAATTTATGGCAGTGCGGCCAATGCAGTGGTTAAAGTCTATGGCATTCGTGCCGGAACTATTCGCCAGCGCGATCAATTGGTCCCGCAACATCAATACTGGATGGTGTCAGCGCTGCCTTGGATAGATAGTTTGCCGAACATTCCAAAGACGGATGGTAATTGAAATGCGTACACTTCTCCCCTTCTCGCTCCCTGGCCGTTTCTGGCGTGGCAATATCCACACCCACTCCAATCAATCTGATGGTGCGTTGCCAACCGAAGATGTGGTGAATGCCTATAAAAACGCGGGCTATGACTTCTTGATGCTATCGGAGCATTTCATCCACCACTATAATTGGCCCATCAACGACACGCGCAAATTCCGCTCCAATGATTTTACCACACTGATTGGTGTTGAACTGCACGCACCAGAAACTTCCGCCGGGGAGCTGTGGCATATTGTGGCGGCAGGCTTGCCGTTGGATTTTCCACCTTGCGGGCCAAACGAATCCGGCGAAGAATTAGCCCGCCGCGCGCGCGCTGCCGGAGCCTTCATCGGCATTGCTCACCCTGCATGGAGCCAACTTACCCTGCAAGATGGCCTTGCAATTGATTCTGCACACGCTGTTGAAATTTACAACCATGGTTGCGCCGTTGAAAATGATCGCGGTGAAGGCTGGTATCTCCATGATCAACTTTTAAACGAAGGCAAGCGCCTCTCAGCTTTCGCAACTGATGACGCGCATTTCAAAGGCCCAGATTATTTTGGCGGCTGGGTGAATGTGAAAGCGCAAAGCCTTGACCCTGATGTGCTTCTACAAGCCCTGAAAGATGGCCACTATTATGCAAGCCAAGGCCCGCAGCTTCACAATATCACGCTCGATAAAAAAGAACTGAGCATTACCTGTTCTCCAGTGGACACTATCACTGTTGTCTGCGGTCATTCGAGAACATGTGTAAAAATCGGCAAGGCCATCACCTCAGCAACATTTGATTTGGCGAACTTGGAAAAAGGCTGGCTGCTGAAAAGGCTAAGCCCATGGTTCCGCGTGACCGTGATTGACCACGCTGGAAAGCGCGCCTGGAGCAATCCCTTCTGGTGGGATGATATAGCGCGTTAACTACTTGGTAACCATCACACCCTTAAATAGTAAACAATAAATTAACTCTATTTATTGGTGTGCTTTGAACTCCCACCTGACACTTTCAAAAATTTGGCGGTCAAGCCGCTTCTATGCTGCCTTATCCCTTCAAAGGTCAGCACATAATGCGCTCGAATTTGCGCTCCTGCTACCGATTTTAGTGTGGCTGTTAGACGAACCTTCTCACGCAGCTCAAATCGCCTGCACCCCCACGTCTGGGTTTTCGATTTGCTTCCAATACACCTATAGCGGTGCCGACCAAACCATTACAATTCCTAACGGTATTACCAGTGTTGATGTGCGTGTGTTCGGCGCTGCAGGTGGTGGCGCAAATTTATCATGGTATAGTGGACAAGGCGGTGGTGCCGGCGGCGGTTTTACGAAAGGAACCGTTGCCGTAAGCGGTGCGCCCACCCTCACAATTGTTGTTGGCCAAGGTGGCGCACCAAATTCAACAACTTCAGCTTACGGCGGCGGTGGCCCCGGCGGCGGTTCTAGTCAAACCAATACAATCGGTGGCAGTGGTGGTGGTTATTCAGGTGTTTTCTCATTAGCAACTAAAACTGCGGCCAGCGCATTTATTATCGGCGGCGGCGGCGGCGGCGCATCCCCCGGTGCAGATTTTGCGAGCAGTGGAGCTGGCGGCGGTGGCGGCGCAACCGGCGGTCAAGATGCTGTTCCTGTTTCATCCGGGCGTGGTGGTACAGCTTCGGCAGGTGGCGCTGCCGCAACAGGAACCAGCACATGCTCAACAGCGCAAACGGCTGGAACGCAATTCAACGGCGGTAGTGGTGGCACCTCAACCTCGGCTGGCAGCCATGAAGGCGGCGGCGGCGGTGGTGGTGGTTATTTTGGCGGCGGCGGCGGCCTGTGCCAAAGCGGTGCCACCCAAAATGGCGGCGGCGGCGGCGGATCATCGTTTACAGGTGGAACCGGTGTATCAGCTAGCTCAACATCATCTGGCAGCAACTGGATCTATGCGGGAGCCTGCTCAGGCAGCAGCACATCGGGTGGTGCTGCGGACTCACTTTACACTTCAGGCATTGGCGTTGGCTCATGTTATGGCACGGGCGGCAATGGCTTAGTCACCGTTCAGTATGCCATGCCAACCATCACCCTCACCAAAATTAGCAATGGCGGCGTGGGTGGCTTTACGTTTACAGGAACCAATGGCTGGTCAAGCCAAACCATCACCACGGTGACGGCAGGCACCGGGGTTGTCGGTGCCATGCAAGCTTTGGCCGCCATATCAAC
Organism: Hyphomicrobiales bacterium; assembly: GCA_031385245.1. Taxonomy (GTDB): domain Bacteria; phylum Pseudomonadota; class Alphaproteobacteria; order Rhizobiales; family Aestuariivirgaceae; genus Aestuariivirga. The sequence continues at coordinate 8,010 of JANNBH010000017.1, forward strand.
CGCAACTACCATCACCGAAACCCCCGCTGCTGGTTTTGTGGCAACGGCCCTCAGCTGCACTGGCTTAGGTTCCAGCGGCACAGCCACACTCACTGGCAACGTGATATCGCTTAACGCTGCGGCAGCGGCTGAAGGAGCAAACATTGCCTGCACCATAACCAACACCAAATTGCCGACGGTGACTTTGACCAAGATCAGCAATGGCGCAGTGGGCGGGTTCACGTTTACTGGCGGCAATGGCTGGTCAAGTCAGACGATCTCCACGGTGACCAGCGGAACTGCCGTTGCAGGTGCCACCCAAACTTTAACCGCCGCCGCAACTTCCACCACCATCACCGAAGCCATCCCCGCTGGTTATGCGCTGGCGAGTGCGACCTGTACTGGCCTAGGTTCCGGCGGCACTGCCACCTTGGCAAGCAATGTGCTCACGCTTGATGCAGCAGCCACAGCCGCCGGATCAGCCATTGCCTGTACATTTACCAACACCAAAATACCAACCTTCAAAGTGCAGGTCACATCGCAAGCCGGAACTGGCGGTCCGGTGCGTTTTGGGCAAACTAACCTTGCCGCAACGCCAGCAAACATTATCCCAACAGCGCTGAACATCCTTGAGCCTTCGTCACCCACGGCGATTGATATAAGTACGATCGGCACGGCCGTCACACTCTCTCAAGTCATCGACTTTCGTTACGACGTTGTGGCGGCAAGTTGCACTGACTCCAACAGTGCCATTACCGGCAATACTGGCACGTTCAGCTCACTGACGGGGCCACTCGGCTTTGAAACTGTAACAATACCCGCTGCAAATGTGGTGGCAGGCGCAAACTTCACGTGCGTGCTCACGGTCAAACGCATCACGCGGCTGGTCATCAACTCAACAACCTTGGGCGGCGTTGGAACCACGGGCTTTGCACTGCCTATCAACCTGCCCAGCCAAAACCTCACAACAGTCACGCCGAACGTGGCGGTGGCTGGCACGGCTGGCTATTTCACTAGCATGGGTGTTTCTGGCACCATCACCGTCACGCCAATTTCGGGTTACACATTGACGGGCGTCTCATGCACAGATACCGACGTCAACGGACCTTGGGGAACCGGTTCAATCAGCACCAATTTCCCCGCCGGAACTTTCACGCTCCCCGCAACCATGGTCGTTTATGGCGCAAACTATAGCTGCACGGCCACAACTTCAAAAACGCCTACTCTTAAACTGCAAAAAACCACCAGTGGCGGCTTTGGTGGCCCCTTCACGTTTAGCCAAACCAATCTGGCCTCAACACCTGCAAGCATTACCACCACAGCAGCCAGCACCACCACGCCCACAACGCCAATAGCCATCAATGTTTCAACCATTGGCACTGCCGTAACCCTCACCGAAACTGTCGCCTCCGGTTACTTTATTTCCGGTGGCTCTTGCACTGATGCCAATAGCGCTATCACCACAAATACCGGAAGCTTTGGAACACTTGTCGGAACAACCCTCACCATTCCGCTGGGCAACGTTGTGGCTGGTGCTGTTTTTACTTGCGTGTTCACCAACACCAAAGCAGTGCCGCAACTTTCAATCGCCAAAACATCAAGCACTGCAGGCCCGGTTAATGTGGGGGCAGTGATCACCTACACCTACAAAATCACCAATGTTGGAAACGTAGCCATGACAGACATTAACGTTGCTGACACTCACAATGGCGCGGGCGTATTATCGGGCCCAGCAAGTGAGATTCTTTTCACCGACACCGCACCCACCGGAGATTCAACCGATGCAGCATCCAATGGAACATGGGATACAATTGGCGTGGGCGACGTTGTAAGTTTCACCGCCACCTATACCGTCACACAGCACGATGTGGATTATTTGCAATAGAAACTGGTTTTTGGATGCCCATTATTAGCAAGGCCAGCACCGCAAACCCGGCCCCTATATAAAACACTGGCGCTTGCCCAAACTTATCCCACACAATGCCTGCCACAACACTTGCCAGCAAAGCAGCCACACCACTGACCAGTGCAAACACGCCATATGCCGAGCCGCGCAAATCAACAGGCGCTGCATCCGCCACCAGCGTTGAAAGAATGCCTTGCGTCAGCCCCATATGCAGGCCCCAAATGGCAACACCAACCATCACATAATAAGGCGATGGTGCCCAAGCCAAAACCACATCAGCTGCGATCAACGCAATCAACCCAGCAGCAAATAATCCCTTGCGACCCCAGCGATCAGACAACACACCTGCAGGATATGATGACATCGAATAAACTAGGCTCATCACCACCAAAACCAATGGCACATAAGCTATTGCCATTTTCGCATCAGATGCGCGCAACACCAAAAACGCTTCTGAAAAACGAGCCAACATTACAGCCGCACCAAGCAGCGCCACCAACCAAAAGCTCTGCCCCAAATTCTTCGCCGTAGATAAATTAAACCCAGCCTTGCGATGATTGTCATTGGCAAGTTGCGCTGGCTCTTGCACGCCGAAGACCAATATGAGCACTGCAATCAATGCTGGCACACAAGCCACCCAAAGCACGTCGCGCAAATCAAAGGCCCAAAAGCCAATCAATGCCACTGCAATCAGCGGCCCCACGAAGGCACCAATCGTATCCAGCGATTGCCGTAAACCAAAGGCCGCACCGCGCTGAGCAATCGGCGTAAAATCCGCCACCATCGCATCGCGCGGCGCACCGCGTATGCCTTTGCCAATACGATCAGCAAAACGCGCAAAGAACACCGCACCCAATGATGTGGCCAGCGGAAATAACGGCTTCACCACAGCAGCCAAACCATAGCCAAACAACGCTAAGTTCTTGCGGTTGCGCCAGCGGTCGCTCAACACGCCGGAAAATAATTTTGAAATCTGCGCCGTGCCCTCGGCCACACCTTCAATCAAACCCAACATCGCCGCCGATGCCCCCAAAGTGCCCACCACAAACAACGGCAAAATGCCATGGATCATCTCCGATGAGATATCCATGAACATAGAAACAAACCCCAACATCCAAACGCCACGCGGAATTTTCATATGATCAACTTTGCGATTCCAAACTTACTAATTATGGTCTGTTGTATTGTGTAAGCACAACCCCAGAACCCATCAACTCAAAATCTTGCTAAACGTACAATATAGTTGTACAGGTCTGTATATGGACACACTTTCCTATACAGAATTGCGTGCAAACTTGAAGGACGCGATTGATCGTGCAGTAAACGATCACGAGCCAATCACGGTGAAACGGTCCCGTGGTGGCGATGCCGTTCTTTTATCCAAAGACGATTACAATTCGCTAGTTGAAACTGCATATTTATTGCGCTCACCCACCAACGCTAAACGCCTGCTTACAGCCGCTAAGCGGACCAGTAAGAAACGGAAAACTTTTGCCTCGGTGGAAGAACTTAAAATTGCGTTTGGTCTTTGAACCAGAAGCGACGGAGGATTTTCGCTTCTGGGTTGAAACCGACAGGCGCAAGGCCCTTAAAATTTTAGACCTGATTGAAGCAACGCAGCGAGACCCGTTTAGTGGTGTGGGCAAGCCTGAAGCTTTGAAATTTGGACTTGCCGGCTGCTGGTCAAGGCGAATCGATCAAGAACACCGGCTAGTTTACAAAGTTGAAAAGAGTGAGATGATTCTGTTGGCCTGTTGGTATTGTTATTAGATTTGCTGTACTCCACCCCCTAGCCGTCATCCCCGCGCAGGCGGGGATCCCGCTGAATTACCAATCAGTGTTCTGAGTGGAGTTCCCTCGAGTGAGTGGCAACTGTTTACGGCTTATCTAACCAAGCAAATTACTTGTGTTTTTCTTCGAGCAATTTTGCTTTTATTGGCGAAACGTTTTCAGCATAACGGCTCAAGACCATATCAAGCATCATCGGCATTTCTTCGGCCATCATAAATGCTTCCTTAGAACCACCGGAGAATTCCCTTAACATCGGATGATGCGTCATGTCCCTGATAGTACGCTTAATGCGATTAATGACGTGAATACGTTCATCCCTCTTGCTATCACGAATTTCGCGATATGCCTCCGTAAGCAATTCTGCGAGCCAAGGAAAATCTTCTCTGATAAAGCCCGAAATCAACAACAGTCCAACTGGTGCCTGTTTGTCAAGGTCGTCGGACATAAATGCCATTTCCTGAAACATGCGTGGATGAAAACGCATCCTCCTACGCTTGCTGAATCTTTCTCTGTCAGGCGACTCCAAATCTAGATCACTCATCCTCACGCTCAATCCCCGCACCCCAGTTACCAGTTCCTCCAACACTTCGTGAGTCTGTCTTTTGTGCTTTTCCGTTGGAGCCTTTTCTGGAATTTTCGTCAGAGTTTCATTTAACGTTGGCCAAAGACGAGGCACCAATTGATCAACAATTTGTTGTGAAGCTGGCTTCTCAGCAACCTTGTTGATCGCCTTTACAACCTCCACAAATCCTGCCTCTGAAACCTTCTGGGCTTGAAATTGAGAAAGCGGGCCGCTTAAGTCACTAAGTTCCAACCCCAAAAGTAGAGGAATTACTTTGCCGTCCAGCATCGACTTGGACAGCGCGCCTGACTCAAAAAGCACCCATTCAGAGTTTAGATTTTCTGGCGTAATGCAAATAATGCCAAAGTTGGACGCCTCAAGTTCGCCAGCAATAGTTTGAGCCCATCTCTCACCAGCAGCAATATCCTTGTCGGATACAAACGGCTCAACATATTGCAGAACCATTGGCAGCCACTCTCGAAGCGCACCCGCAAGTGCTTTGCTCCGTGTGCCGCTCCAACTGATGAAAACTTTCAAAACGGAATCCCCCAAATTTCTAACGGCGTTAGTTTATGACAATACACAACGTCAACTGTTCCGCAACTGATTCAAACTTAGAAAGCGGGATTCCCGCCTTCGCGGGAATGACGGGAGAGGGGAATAGCGTCAGCGCCATGACTATGCTATTGCAGCGCAGCATTTCAGGAATCGTGACTCATGCCCAAAACCACCCGCACCGAAACTGACACATTTGGCAAAATTGAAGTGGATGCCACGCGCTATTGGGGTGCCCAAGCACAGCGCAGTTTACAGAACTTTAAGATTGGCTGGGAAAAACAACCGACCTCCATCATCCGCGCTTTAGGCATCATCAAGCGCGCCGCTGCTGAAACCAATGTGAAGCTCAGTGGCCTTGATCCCAAAATTGCTGCGGCCATTATCAATGCCGCCCAAGAGGTGATCGAAGGCAAACTGAATGACCACTTCCCGCTGGCCGTGTGGCAAACGGGTTCTGGCACGCAATCAAACATGAACGCCAATGAAGTGATTTCAAACCGCGCCATTGAAATGCTGGGCGGCGAGATGGGTACGAAGAAACCGGTTCACCCCAATGACCATGTGAACATGAGCCAAAGTTCAAACGACACTTATCCCACCGCCATGCACATTGCTTGTGTGGAGGAAATTCACCACCGCTTGCTGCCAGCCCTGCAACATTTACGCAATGCGCTGAATGATAAAGCTGGAGCCTTTGCCAAGATTATTAAAATCGGCCGCACCCACACGCAAGATGCAACGCCCGTAACATTAGGCCAAGAATTTTCGGGTTACACCCAACAGGTACAAAACGGCATAGCCCGCGTTGAACAAACTTTGCCCATGCTCATGCAACTCGCCCAAGGTGGCACCGCTGTGGGCACCGGCCTCAACGCGCCTAAAGGCTTTGCAGAAATGGTGGCGGAAAATATCGCCAACATCACCCGCCTGCCCTTCACCACCGCCCCCAATAAATTTGAAGCCTTGGCCGCACATGACGCGATGGTGATGACCCATGGCGCCATTAACACTGTTGCTTCATCGCTGTTCAAAATCGCCAATGACATTCGCTTTTTAGGTTCCGGCCCGCGCTCTGGCTTGGGCGAATTGAACTTGCCGGAAAATGAACCAGGCTCATCAATCATGCCGGGCAAAGTGAACCCCACGCAATGCGAAGCGCTCACGCAAGTGTGTGTGCAAATTTTTGGCAACCATGCCGCAATCACGTTTGCGGGCGCATCCGGCCATTTTGAACTCAATGTTTATAATCCAGTGATGGCCTATAATTTTTTGCAATCTGTGCAATTGATGGCCGATGCCGCCACCAGCTTCACCGAAAATTGTGTACAAGGCATTGAAGCCCGTGAAGACAATATCAAGGCCGCTTTGAACCGTTCACTGATGCTGGTCACAGCCCTTGCGCCAAAGTATGGTTATGACCGCGCCGCCAAGATCGCTAAGACCGCCCACAAAAATGGCACAACCTTGCGCGAAGAAGCGGTGGCTGATGGCATTGATGCCGCTGATTTTGATGCCATTGTGCGGCCCGAAAATATGTTGGGCCCATCGTGAATGCTGAAATCATAAATCTGCGACGCGCCAAAAAAAATCTGGCCCACGCAGAATCTGAAAAGCAGGCTGAGGCCAATCGCGTAAAATTCGGTCGTACCAAGATTGAGAAATCGGTTACTGCAATTGAAAACAATCGCGCCATTAAAACACTTGACGGCAAAAAGCGTGAAGACTGATGGCTAAAGACCTCAAGCGCTCGCTCACCATCGCTGGCCACCGCACATCACTTTCGCTTGAGCAAGAATTTTGGGATGAACTGAAAAAATTCGCTGCATCTGAGCGCAAAACCATTGCAACACTTGTGAGTGAAATTGATGCCGCGCGCGGGGAGCGCAATCTATCGAGTGCTATTCGCGTTTGGATTCTGAATCGGATCCAAAGCTAACGCCTTTGGCATCCGAAGAAACCGCAAAAATTTCCTAACTTCAAACTTGTTAATAGCGGCTCCATTAGAAAACAACTTCACCCATCTGGCTTTCACACGTTCGGCATCAATAATCCGCTGTGCCGCAAACACCTTTTGCTCACGCTGGCGCAAGCGCAGTTCATTGCGTTGCGCTTGAAAGGCTACAAACTTAATCTCATCATCTTTCTGTTGGGCCAATTCATCAGCGGCAATTTTTGCTTGCTGTTGTTGCATAAGTTCGAGTTCAGCCATATCGCGTGCAATAAACCCGTAACCAAACTTTGTTGAAATTGCAGTAGTATCGCTGCGGGCCGTAAGCCCTCCGGGAACTCCTGAATAGGTGATTTGCAGTGCAGGAAAATTAACCTGATCCTTTGCTATGATATCAACACGTGTTTCAAATTCATTGGTAGAAACGTCATAGGCCGGCGTTATTTTTATGTCTGCTTCCTGTGCAGACAGCGACAAAGGATTAAAAATCAATGCCCCATTTTTAACAGTTATTGCCAATTGTTGTGCCGGAAGACTTACTCCCGGTCCATCCTCTAATGCAGAAAATGCTGCTTTCAATTCATTCGCGTTATTAACATTTTTCAGCAATGGGAAAAAATTTTGGGGCGAAATCTGAGTGAGTTTAGCATCGCGCAAAACATAACTTGCGGCACCAGAAAAACCTGAGAATGCGGCCATAGGACTACGGCCTATGCCCTTAACTTTTGCATCAATAATCGCCGCACCCTCAGCAAAAGCTACACCATTCTTCTCATTAACAATGCGCGCAATATCAAGTGACATGTGAGCCGAACCAGAAACTGCATATGTGCCATCTTGCGGTGCAATTGCAATGTCGAGATTAAAAGGTTCCGCCTGTGCATCACGTGCTGCCACAGTTACTTGACGCCCATTTTGATCAAACGACACGCCCACCACAGCCTCTTTTAGATCGAGGCCAAATTCAATTTGCAAATTTGTGGGATGCAGCCACACTTCGCCTGATGCAGGTCCAAATGCGTTGGAAAATGCATCACCAATTTCACTCCCCTTACTGTTCCACGGCATAAACGCAGCAGACAACACGGTGCCCAAATTTGCGTGATCTAAATTAAAGTCAGCATTAAATTTGAAATCTTGGCCAATCTGCAAGTTACCAACAACATTTTGCGCGAGCACCACACCCTCAACATTCGTGAAATTCAACCCGTCATCCAATGGCGCAACATTGGCTTTCAATTGAATTGGAGAGGCACCTGCGTCATTAACAGGAACACCAATTGCTTGAATGAGATTTGAACCATCTGCGGCATCTACACTAAGTTTACCGTTCAAGACTGGAAGCGATTTTCCAAACCCAATGAGACCATCAAATCCAAATTTTGCAGCTAATGCTTCCACGGTGATATTGGATTTAAATCCCTGAGATTGTGAACCTGCTGCAGTGACAATAATCTTTCCAGCACCCACTGGCGATGGTTCCAGCCGCCAGCCTAACAGTTTTGTTAACGTGGCACTGTCTTCAACTTTAATTTCAGAATTAAGTGTCAGTGCCGCATTAGCACCCTTGGTCAACTCCAAAACATCACCAGAAAACGCAACCTGCAAAGGACCAGAAGTTCCAATGATGTCATAACTCATTTTAGGCTCGGCTGTGCCAGGCTTAAAAGAAAAAACTGCATTCATATCTGTCGCGCCCACAACTTCTGTCCATGTGGGCTCAACACCTCTTGCTGTGGCACCAATGAGATGAAGAAATCCGCGCGGATCCTTGGCAGTAAGTTTGGCCTTCAAATCACCCGAGGGCCCATCCGTGCCTAGCAAGACCAAGCCTGCTCCACGCAAAGAAGCACCCTCCACCGACCCAATTTCAAAGGTCTTGATATTGAAACCACTCAAGCTTGAATCAAATTCCAGCACAACATTTTGCGCTTCAACACCATTCACGCGCAGCACGTCAGTTCGCAATGAAAGTCGTTTTTCCAAACCACCATCACCTTGCAAAACAGAAACGAGGCCAGCGCCTTCTGCAAAATTGGTCAAGCCACCTTGCATATAATTGTCCAAATCTAAAAGCTTGGCGCTCATCTTCAAATCAACCGCTGCCAAAGCACCCAGTTGAACAGCAAGCTTTGCATCCCCACCAGCGCCATCCAACTCATATTGCAAATCTTGCAATAGAAAATGCTGCCCCGACCAATCGACGCTAGACTGCGATTTGAAACGCCCCCTATTGCCAGTCCAGTATTTTGCAATGTTGGCTTTTCCTTCCGGCCATATCCAGTTCACAAATTGGCGGGCATCATTGCTTTCAAATGCCAATGTGCCACCCATCTGCGCTGCAATGTCACCAGGAAATGCAACGCCACTAAATTTCATCCGGCTGCGCCCAGGAAGGTTTGCTGAAAGTTCTCGCACGCGTATCGCATTTTGTTCTGCGGCAAAATCAAATTTCAAATTTTCAATGGTTTCGTCGGCCGCAGAAAGTGAAGCCACTTTTAGTGTTGCCGCAAGTTCTAGCGTATCAGGAAAGTCTTTCATAAATGTGTTGAGTACGGCCATCACTCCACCTGCGCGCCAGACCCGCAATGATTGTGACCCGGCCAATGCGTCAAGATCTAGCCGCGGTGAGTCGAGTATCACTGTCGCCTTTATACCATTTGTCAAAGATGCCAATGCTGAACCTTGAATGAGCGTTCCATTATCTTTTTTATCGGCTGGCGTAATTTGAATATCGGCCAAAGAAATTTGATCAAAACTAGCCTCAAAATCAGATTGCATCTGCAGCGGCTTAAACGCGCCTTCTAAACTTTCGCGCCCATCCACCGTGACCACCGGTTCCAAGTGCAGTTTCCCTTTCAGTCCGGTCTCTTCTAAGTCACCATCAAAAATCAAGGCCGGCAAAGTTCCGTCTTGCGGTTCAAGACGCAACCCAAAACTAAAAGGCTCAGTTTGCTTATAAGCACGGCTTGTAAATGAAATTGCTAGCGGAACTTCGCCCTGCCGGGCAGTTCCAATAATCCGCCATGGTCCCTCAACCACGCTGGCAGAGAGCGTGGCATTTACTTGGCTGAAACCCAACTCAAATGCACGGCTTTCATCTTGCAAATAGAGTTCGCCTTCACGCACAAAAATCTGTTCCAATTTCACCTGGTCAAGCAGTTTAGAATCTTGCAAGGCTTGTTCTGCCTTAAAAATCCAATTGAATTTTCCAGCAGATTGACGCCGCAAATTGACAATCGGATGATCAATGGTGATTGTTTCAACGCGAATTTCACCTGCCATCAATCCTGCAAGATTGAGTTGCATGGTAATTGCTTTGGCATCCACCATGGGCATTCCGACAAATTCTTTCGGGTTAGCCACAGTCACATCATTTAACACTAAGCGTGGCCACGGAAATAATCGTGCTGAAATGTCGCCATTGATTGCAACATCGCGGCCGGTAATGTTGCGGCCATATAGCTCAAGATTGTCGCGGTATGAATTCCAATTCACCACAAAGGGTGCGGCTAGCGCTGCTGATATAATCAGCACCAACACCACACCAAAATAAAATATGGGAGATTTCCAAATGCTCATTATGGGCTCGCGTTTTTACCAGGGTTCATAATGTTAGAGGGATCAAGTGCCAATTTTATGGCACGCATCACATCAACACCATTGCCATGTTCAAGTGCGAGATATTCGCGCTTTCCAGACCCAATGCCATGTTCACCCGTGCAGGTGCCACCCATAGCGAGTGCGCGCTCAATCATTCTGGAATAAACCGCCTTCACACGCGCCACTTCATCAGCATCATCCCTGTCGCAAAATAGCACTACATGAAAATTACCATCGCCTACGTGGCCGATGATCGGACCGTAAATTTTATTGGCGTCTAAATCCTTTTGCGTTTCCACAACACATTCAGCCAGACGTGAAATGGGCACGCACACATCAGTTGCAATCGATTCCTGCTTGCTGGGCATGATTGATTTTGTGGCCCAAAACGCATCATGTCGCGCCTGCCAAAGTTTTGCGCGATCCTCTTCCACTGTTGCCCAATCAAATTCATTCGCACCAAATTCGGCGGCAATCTCGGCAAATGTTTGGGCCTGCTCTGCAACGCCCGCCTCAGTTCCATGAAATTCCACAAACAGGGTGGGCGCTTCGGCTAGCGTTAATTTTGAATAGGCGTTGATCGCTCTAATATGTTCCACATCCACCAGCTCAATGCGCGCAATGGGAATGCCCATTTGAATGGTTTGAATGGCCGTGTTGCAACAGGCTTCAATGGATGGAAATGAAACCACCCCAGCTTTCACAGCTTCAGGAATGCCATGCACTTTCAGGCCCACTTCAGTGATCACCCCCAACGTGCCCTCACTGCCCACCATCAACCGTGTGAGATCATAACCTGCGGATGATTTTCGCGCTCGCGTTCCAGTTCGCACAATCTCACCATTGGCCATCACCACTGTGATGCTCATCACATTATCTTTCATCGTGCCATAGCGCACGGCATTGGTGCCAGAAGCCCGCGTGGCGGCCATGCCAGCGAGTGTGGCGTCCGCACCAGGGTCAATGGGAAAGAATAAGCCTTTATCGCGCAGCGCAACATTAAGCTGCTTGCGCGTTACACCTGCTTGCACGCGCACATCCATATCCTCGGCGTTCACTTCGAGAATCTGATTCATCTGCGAAAGATCAATGCAAATGCCGCCATAAGGCGCGGTGAAATGCCCCTCCAAAGATGAGCCCGCCCCGAAGGGAATGATCGGCACCGCGTGATGGCCACAAATCTTCACAACGGCCTGAACTTCCAAAGTGGACTGCACAAAAGCCACAGCATCAGGTGCAGCCGCAGGATTCCACGTTTGATCTTTGCCATGTTGTTCACGCACAATCATGGCGGTCGAAAGTCGGTCGCCCAATAATGCGCGAAGCTCGGCAATTGCCTGCGCTGTGCTGTTTTTCAAAACTGGTGTATCCATGATTCTAAAGCTAACACATGCGATAGGATTTACCATGCCCTCACCTTGGATTGGACAACTGCTCACAGTCGAAGACCAATGGACCGATTATAACGGCCACCTGAACATGGCATATTACGCCGTTCTCTTCGATAAATCCGCCGAGGAAATGTTTCAAACTTTTGGCTTGGGGCCAGATTATGTGCGTGAAACCAATTGCAGTTTCTTTACCTTAGAAACCCACACCACTTACGCCCGCGAACTCCATGCAGGCCACCAAGTGCGTATCGAAAACCAAATCATCGATGCCGACATGAAACGCGTGCATTATGTGCAGCAAATGTTCCACGCTGAAGAGAATTTTTTAAGCTGTGTGCTGGAAGTGATGGTCGCTCATGTGGATTTGGCCGCCAAGAAAACGGTACCATTTCCGGTGGATATTCAGACGCGCATTGATGCGATGTTGGCAAATCACAGGGCGTTGAACATACCCAAGCAAGCTGGCCACAAAATTGGGATCCCACGCAAAGTCCAATCTTAAAATCGTCACACTCCCGTAAAATTTCAGGCGCAGTTGGTCTTCATGGTGGTTCAAACAAGAAACCATCACGGGAGAATCAAATATGGAAAACACCGGATACACGCATTTTGCTGAAGCTTTGGTATTCGCCCATGGCACACGCGCTGCTTGCGAAGCAGCCCGCCACGCCCAGCTCTGCGAACGTTCCGGCGATACGGAAACGGCTGACACTTGGCGGAAAATTCAGGCACAAGTGGCCACTGTAGATTTTTCCCAATTGCGCCGCTGCGCTTAAAGCTTAAGCTTTAGGTTCAACTTGCAACGACCAGCGCTTTTCTACCCCAGTATAGCGTTTGATAAATTTTGTAAAATCCTCAAACATATCATCAATGTTAACAAGTGGCGCTCTCGCAAAGGCAACATTTAAACCGCCATTGTCATCAACAAATGCCACTGAATAATAGACTGGTTGTTGAATTAGTTTTGCGAATTTAAAAAATGAGGGTGAAACAAAAAGGTTGCTCTTGCTCATGGCGTCAGCACCCCATGGATAGTCCACACCGTTTACCACAAAATATCCGTTCGCACAGCACCTACGAGCCTTCAACAGAGCATACTCATTTTTAGCAATAGTTTGCGGCACGCCTTTCATGCCAAGAATTTTACCCCAAACTGCAAAATGCCCAGGGGAAATCGTTATCGTTTTTAAGTGACCACCAATATCTTCAAAAAGAAGCTCGTGAACTGCAGTCAATCCAGTGTGTATTGAGATAATTAAGCCACCATTGCATTCACGCAACTCTTGCAGAACATCAGCCTCACCCACCATAGCAATTGGCACAACAAAGCAAGGATAGTAGCGCTTGTAACATTTCAATACCCGACCAAAAAGCTGCTCTTGCTTTCGCATTTGCAAGGGGTTTTCACCCAGCTGGCTTTCCTGAAACAGAAAAGAAAAATGATTGATAAACCTCCAACCAGTGCGGTACATCTTAGCGGCTGGTTGATTTCGTAGCGAATAAAAATATAACCTAAGAATCCACTTACCAATTTTCCAGCGCCACCAATCTAAGCTCATTTTCAATTTTCCACTTGAAGTTAGGTCATTGGCTCTACTTGCTACGCTTTAAACGGCCGTTACGTCACCAAATTACAAAACACTTGCGCCTTAACAAAAGCGGAATCGTTTATAAAGAGGGAACAAAGAAAACTTATCTGTACTGTAATAGCAACCGTGAGTGCTTGATGCTGGCAAGATGTTTTTTTAACATAACTTGGCGCGCATAGCGTTAGCCCATTTGTCAATCTGTTCAATTGAGTTGATTGACATAATATGTGTGGGACCCAACGGGATATGGGTTACTTGCCAAATAGGCAGCGCTTTCAAATATACTGCCATTTGATCATAGAATTGGTCTGACGAAAATACTGATGAAGGAATAGGCAATGATTGCCAGTTATATTGGTAAATTAAACGAGATCGAAGTCGATTCCAAAAGTAACGCCGCATCTTGGAGGGTTTTTGGGCAACGACAAATTTGTCGACAATAGGAAAGCAGGAAATGACGTATATGAATTGAGCCATCCGCCGACGATCCGTTCGTGTAGGCGGGTCAATGAGAAAAACATGGGAGGGAAATTTCCCTAGTAAAACCAACTCTCTGGCCGCCTCGGTGGCAAGCAGCGCGCCAAATGAAAATCCCCCAATTAAAATTTGATTGGGTAATCGTTCCAAGGGCGCTAAGTCCAACATATCCGCTACGAAAGCGGCAATCGAAGATGCTTTCAGTGGATGACGGGTATGATCCCAATGCCAGATTTGTGTATCTTTACCAAACTCTTCCTTAATTATGCCAACACCATCGCCAAACCAAAGAATAGCTTTCTCTGCAGCGAGATTACCAAAGGCATAAAAACAATTTTTATCTCTGGTATGCAACTTTACTCTTATGTCACCAAGCGTACCATCATCATGCAAAAGTGATACTGGAATGAAATTTCCAGTAGCGCTCTCCAATGCCATCGCCAATTCATTTAACTCAAGGCTATCGAGGTTAAAATGTGTCAACGGAATCTCATTTGAGATGTCTGACGCGAGTACATCAATAGTTGTCAATATCTCCACGAGTTCGGCAATCTTGTTTTGCAAGTTACCACTCAGGCATTTTTTTCTGCCATTGATAATTGCTTGTTCAGTTGCATTGATATCTAGTTTATTGTGCCGATTTAGAACGAACTCTTCAACTAATCGGCATTCGATTGGCCCGAGGCTGGCAATCTCAGGATCTAGGCTAATATGCGCTAAAATAGTTGCAAGCAGTTCTTGCGATAAATCATTTACGGCAATCCAAGCGATAAGCGTTCCTTTTTCTGGCGCGGCAACAATTGCACAGGACTTAACTTGCGGATGACCTTCTATAACAAACTTTAATGGTTGCACATTTAGCCATTTTCCCTTTTGCTTCAACATAGAACCAGATCGTCCTAACAATGCAATATGGCCGTCGGGTAAAATAGTGGCAATGTCGCCAGTTAAAACACTGCGCTCCACAAAAGGTATCAGAATTGATTTTCCGTTTTCATAATCTAAATAACCCTCAGCGATAAAGTCAGAACTTACGCATAATCGGCCTGACTCTCCATAAGGGAGCGAATTGCCATCATCGCTTTGTACTGTTATTTTTTTCCCTCTTGATGCTACCCCCAAAAATGGAGTTGGAGAGGGTGTTAACGTGGTTAGCATGTTTGCGGCTACCCCAAATTCTGATCCGCCCAATGCATTTAGGACGCGGCCGTTAGAGGGCACAAATCGACGAAGTGCGTCCCATGACTCACGTGACGGCGCTTCCCCAGTTAAACTAACCGTCTTAAAGCTGTGGTGAGTTTTCTGTTTGAGGGCAAGCGACAGTAGCTGCGAAGGCGCTGCGTGCAAAATATCGGCACTTTCTGGCATCGCGCCTCCAGCACGATTTGGAAAATACTGGCAAATACCCGATAATAAACAGCCCATCATGTGTTTGGTTGAGGCACCAAATACCGGATCAACCAGCATCACTGCTGACTGCTGAGGTTGCAAGCCCAACACTTCCGCATAACTACCCGCTTCAAAAATTGACTGGCGCCATCCTCTAACAACGGCGCGGGGCTTTCCCGTTGAGCCGGAAGTTGAATAGATAGCGTGCCACGGATGTTGAAAATTGTTCGAAATGGTTTTGCCGATACGAGTGAGCGCAAGCTCCGGAACGCTGGCAAATGCAGGAATATGCGAAAGGCCCGGTAACTTTGCTTTGGAGTGGCAAGCCACCATTGCAGCCCACCCAGGTTCTGCAAGTGCTGCAGATTCAGTAACTGGCACACAAACACCGCCAACATTCCAAACAGCAATCATCAACTGCAGAAAACTTGCTTCTTCCACCGGAACCAATACACAAATACCGGGCTGCCAGTTGGCATTCTCTTTCAATTGGCGCGCAATATATTCTGCAGAATCGTACAGCAATTCAAAAGATACGATTTCATTTTGAGAAACATAGGCAGGCATTTTCGAATACCTGCTAACTACATCCTGCCAAAGCACCTTCCAATTAGGGTGCATTGGACTGCCGTTTTCCATGAACCAAGGACCAGTTTCTTTCATCGTCAAGACTTAAACCGCGCGAAAGAGATTTACCACAACGTTTCCACCCATGCCTTGACCGATCTGGAGTGCCGTTTTGGGAGCACTAAATTGCGTTGGTCGGTAAAAATTGAGTTGCAACGCAGGATCAGTATTCTGTGGCCAAGGTGGAACTGTAGCAGTAACAAAACCTGTGCTAAGCAAAGCCGCTTCAATAATTCCAGCAGCGGCAAGAGTGTGCCCCGTCGTTCGTTTAAACGCCGAAAGCCAAGGTCTCTCATTCCCAAAAACAGCAGCAACTGCCGCCGTTTCAATCAAATCAAACTTCGAGGTGCCTGTTGCATGCAATGATAGCCAATCAATTTTATCCTTAGCTAGCTTTTTGGCATCGTGTAGCAGTTTGCACAAAACGTCGCCATTAGGAAGTGGTGCCAGTAAGTGAAAAGCTTCATTTGCCATTCCGCCACCGCACCACTCCATGATAGGATGCGCCTCTCGTAAACGCACGCGCTTTTCAGATTCTAAGATAATGCAGGCAGCACCTTCCGATGGCGCCATACCTTTACGCCCTTCACTTAAAGGCAAAGCCTTGCGATCAGTTGTTAAACTGCCATTGGCACCCATTGCCCGACTTATATAATCCGCAGGAAGAATATCTGCAGCAACAACAACCGCAGCATCCATAAAGCCAGATTGTATGCACATGCCCGCCAAACAGAGCAGTTGACTGCCGGTTGCTGAGGCCGCATTTAATGAAAAATTGGCTCCACCTAATCCAAACCTAATGCCAGTAACTGCGCCAATGGCATTTCCTCGCCAACGGCTTAAGCCGTAGGGCGACACTCCCTTAGAGCTTGCTGACTCTACTAGCAAAACAGTTAGTCCACCCAAGGCGCTGCCCCCAAAGCAACCAATACGTTCATCACGGAATGTCTTGCCTTCCCCACGAAGGCTATTTCGCGCTTTGCCTAAACCCGCTTTGGTCCAAGCCTGCTCAACGACAGCAAGTGCCATGATTTGATGACGGGCAAGAATTTTTGCATCTGACTTTCCAAGAGCTGCTTTTTCGACCAGGAACTCATTTGAAGAAGTTGTCGCAGAAAGCTGTCGTTCTGTACAAATAGAATGCCAAATATCTTCAATACTATTGGCTTCTCCGCAAACGGCAGCTAACCCCGTCACAAAAACACGATTACCCAAATTCAACTCCCTTGCAGTTTCGTTATTCTAGTCCGAACCACCAGCGTGAACCAATTACGTAAAGACTCCATTTATAATGGCCAGATTGAACTGGCGCTGCAATTGTTGGCATTAAGTAAAGGATGAGTCGAAGACCTTGCAACTTCATCTTTAGCCATCAGGACGGAAATATGCCGTTGCGCCTGAACAAAAGCGGAATCTTTGCTATAGAGGGGATCAGAGAATCATGATCCCCAATGACCGAACATAATCCAAACAGCATCTCCGCCCGCGCTCTGCAATCCACCGAACCGGCTTATCTCAAGGGCCTGAACCCAGAGCAGCGCGACGCTGTGCTTTCAACCGATGGCCCATTGCTGGTATTGGCGGGCGCTGGCACCGGCAAAACCCGCGTGCTCACCACGCGTCTTGCCCACATTCTCACCACGCAAAAAGCGTGGCCTAACCAAATGCTCGCCGTCACGTTCACCAATAAGGCGGCGCGCGAGATGAAGGAGCGCATCGGCCATTTGATTGGTGATGTGGTCGAAGGCATGACATGGCTTGGCACGTTCCATTCCATCGGCGTAAAAATTCTGCGCAATCATTATGAGCTCGCTGGCCTGCGCTCTGGCTTTTCCATTTTGGATGATGATGATCAGGTGCGCCTGCTCAAGCAACTTTTGAAAGCCGAAGGCATTGATGAAAAGCGTTGGCCCGCGCGTCAGCTGGCCAATGCTATTGATGGCTGGAAGAACAAAGGCCTCACCCCCGATAAAGTATCAGAGGCGGAAGCCTATAGTTTTGCCAATGGTCTGGGCAAAAAGCTTTACGCAGATTATCAGGCGCGATTGAAAACCGTCAATGCTTGCGACTTTGGCGATTTGCTGCTGGAAACCGTGCGCATATTTCAGGAGCATCCGGATGTTCTAAAATCCTATCAGCAAAAATTCAAATATATGCTGGTGGATGAGTATCAAGACACCAACGTGGTGCAATATCTGTGGCTGCGCCTGCTGGCCCAAGGCCATAAAAACATTTGCTGCGTGGGCGATGATGACCAATCAATTTATGGTTGGCGCGGCGCTGAGGTGGATAATATTCTGCGCTTTGAAAAAGATTTTCCCGGCGCAAAAATCATCAAGTTGGAACGCAATTATCGCTCCACGCCAGATATTTTGGGGGCAGCGTCGGGCCTCATTTCCAAAAATGAATCGCGCCTTGGCAAAACCCTCCGCACCGATAAAATCGAATCCACTCCAGTATCAGTGCGCGGCCATTGGGACGGTGAGGAAGAGGCGAGGGCCATTGGCGATGATATAGAAAGCCTCCAGCGCCAGAAGGAACGCCTGAATGATATGGCCATTCTGGTGCGGGCCTCCGCGCAAATGCGCGCCTTTGAAGATCGCTTCATCACACTGGGCCTGCCCTACCGGGTGATTGGTGGCCCACGCTTTTATGAACGCGCCGAAATTCGCGATGCGATGAGTTATTTCAAAATCGTGGCCTCGCCCGATAATGATTTGGCGTTTGAGCGCATCATCAACACACCCAAGCGTGGCATTGGCGATGCTTCGGTGCAGAAAATGTATAGCGTGGCGCGAAGCAGCGGAACCTCGCTTTATGTAGCCGCCGAAAAAATGTTGGGCACCGATGAGTTGCCCGCCAAAGCCCGCACCGCGTTACGTTTGCTTATCGAAAGTTTCGGTCGCTGGCGCAAACAAATAGACGCCCTACCCCACACGGAACTCGCTGAAATCGTTTTGGATGAATCCGGCTACACTGAAATGTGGCAGCACGATAAAAGCCCCGAAGCCGAAGGCCGCTTAGAAAACCTCAAAGAACTCGTGCGTTCCATGGGTGAGTTTGAAAACTTGTCCGGCTTCCTCGAACATGTTTCATTGGTGATGGACCGCGACACTGGCGCGGAGACGGACGACCGCGTGAACATTATGACACTGCATTCCGCCAAGGGCTTGGAATTTGGCACTGTGTTTTTGCCAGGCTGGGAAGAAGGCCTGTTCCCGCATCAACGCGCCCTCGATGAAAAAGGCCGCAGCGGTTTGGAAGAAGAACGAAGGCTTGCCTATGTGGGCATCACGCGCGCCAAACTTCGTGCCACGATTTCTTTCGCACAGAACCGAAGAATTCACGCGCTGTGGCAATCGGCCATGCCATCAAGATTCATTGATGAACTGCCCGAAAAACATGTGGAAGTGGCAGCCATGACCAGCGCCTATGGCGGCCAAAGTTTCGCCAGCAGCCGCTTCGACAGCAACACCAGTTTCGGCAAAGGCAGCTATGACACCCCAGGCTGGCAGCGCGCTCAACAACGAAAATCATCTGGTGACAAGCTGGGCGTGAGCCCCAAATTCATCGAAGGCGAAATGGCAGCCAGCTTCGCCAACACGCCAACTTATGTGGAGGGCGAACGCGTCTTCCACCAAAAATTCGGCTACGGAAATGTGACCAGTGTGGATGGCAATAAGCTGACGGTGGATTTTGATAAGGCAGGTGAGAAGCGGGTGATCGATAGTTTTGTGGAGCGGGGGTGATGGAAAATGAAGCATATCGTGAATTGAAGCAAAGGATCAAAGACAGCGCAGATCCCTTCGCCTACGCGATTGGACTAGTAAATGACCAGCGAAAAAGAGAAGTTGAAGCGGCCCGCGTAGGTGTTGAAGGTTACCCAAAACCGTTTGATAAAGAAGCTTTTAAGTTTCTGGCAAATTTTCCAGCACATGAACTCGACATAATACTTAAAGGCCATCCTGGTTACGAATTGTGGAAATCGATTTCATCATACAAAGTTATTCGGAATATTTTTGAAGTCTCAAAAGCCGATCTGATAGCTGCGATTGAAACTCATGGCATCAATCAACAAAGTGTAATCCCAAATCGGAATCAGCTTGAGTTTTATACAAACACCGTAAGGAAAGAATTTTTCGCGTTCACGGCAGTGGCGCAAAGTTTGGTTGACTACAGCAGAATTGTTCATCGGGGTTCTCAAATTCAAGACTACCAAGATAAATTCAACTTATTTTTTATCGATATCGGACTTCACGAGCTTGTGGTGGAAATAAGAAATATATTTTTACACGGCAAGCCGATCTTACCAAATTGGTTTTGGACACGCGATTTTCTTACTGGCGAAAACAAATATGGTTTCACCATTGATAAGAAAATTATGAGGTCTATTTTGCAAAACCAACAGAATAGAATTGGCAGAGAAAAATTTTTAAAAATTCAAACCTATTTGGACAAGCAAAGGCAAAATGAACTTGATCTCTTGGCAATTTTGAAATCTTATTCAACTATGGTTACTTCATTTCACAAATGGTACATTGAAGCTCTACGAACGCATAACCCACTGCATTGGCTGGATTGTGAAAAGTGCGTTCATAAAAGTAATCGAAATATGAAACTACTAATGATGCGAGCTTTCTCGAAGCAACAAGCAAAAACCTAAGCTGATCTTTGATACTAGCTTTCCTCTACCCCGCAGCCACCAGCGAACTCCGCGGCTGCCGCTTCGCCGTTGTCGGCTTAATCCCCAGCGTCTGCGTCACCAGTTTCGGCTTTGCTTCAAACAACTGCACCAATCTTGCTGCGGCACCTGATGGCGCGCGTTCACCGCTTTCCCATTTTCGTAACGTGCCTAAAGATGTGCCGAGTAGTTCCGCAAATTGTGATTGCGTTAAATTCTCACGCATCCGCAATGTAGCAATGTCATTGCGCTCAACTTTTACTTTGTGAACCTTCAATCCCGGCACAGGCTCACCACGCGCAAAGCTGCGAGCTTCTTCCATACCTTGCATCAGTTTTTTAAACGCGGCAGATTTCATGCTCAGCCTCCATATTCTTTCATAAACAATTCAGCCATTTTTGCCAAAGCTTGTCGTTCATCATGGCTCAAATCACTGGCTTCATTCTTGGCAAACAGCGCCAGCAAAACAATTGGATAATGTTCCGAATGAAACCAATAGATCACCCGGCCACCACCGCGCTTGCCACGTCCCGAAAAACCAAGTCGCATTTTACGCAACCCGCCAGTGCCTTTAATCACAACACCTTGCAACGGATTAAGCGCCAATGAATAAATAAGCTCGTCACGTTCGACTTCCGAAAGAAGTCGGTCAGCATCACGCTGGTAGGTTATTGCTTGAACGACGCTAACCAATTCCATTTATATTAAATACCCCAAAGGGGTGTTTAGGTCAATATGTAACTCACCTCTCAACCCTATGCCCCGACAGACTCGCCCCCGCATTTTCTGGAAGGCGCATAAACAGTATTATCGATACCAGCCCACCAGCAGAAACCAGAAAAAACGCCGCCGCAAAATCTGCCGTGGCCAATTCATTGGCACCGCGCATCCATTGCGAAATATCAAGCACTGTTGCAGCCACCGCTACACCCAGCGCCAATGAAAGTTGCTGCACCACCGTGTAAAGACCGTTCGCTTTGCTCACTTGCGCGGTGGACACATCAGCATAGGCAATTGAATTGAGCGCCGTAAATTGCATGGAGCGCGAAACCCCGCCCACCAGCAAAATCAACATCATCACAATATAAGGCAGCGTGGGTGTGAACAGGCCCATACAAGCCATAAAGCCACAGCTTAAGATGCCATTGGCAATAAGAAGGCGGCGATAACCGAAGCGCCGCAAGATTTGCCCGGCCCCAAATTTCATGGTGAGGGCGCCAAGGGCCGCCGCACAAGTGATGAGGCCGGTTTGAAATGCCGTAAGACCAAAGCCAAGTTGCAACATCAACGGCAACAGAAATGGAATGGCCCCAGCGGCAATGCGGTAAAATAATCCCCCCATAATGCTAACGCGTAAGGTATCAATTCGCAGCAATGAAAGGTCAAGAATGGGATTGGCCACAACGCGTGCATGGTGCAAATAAAGTGCGATCATAATTATGCCAAGCGCAATCATCGCCAGCACAAATTTTTCCGAAAAAAATCCATGGCCCAAAACTGTGAAGCCAAACACCGTGAGCGCCAAGCCAAATCCTGAAAGAAGAAAACCACGTGTATCCAGCGGCGGCACATTGGCTTCACGCGTATCTGGCATAAAGCGCGTGGCCAAAATCAATCCCAAAATTCCAATCGGAACATTCATCCAGAATATCCAGCGCCAATGAAAATAGGTAGTGATGAAGCCTCCAATCGGCGGCCCCAAAAGCGGCCCAATTAACGCTGGCACGGTGAGCCAAGCCATCGCGTTCACCAATTCAGATTTTGGAATCGAGCGGATCATAATAATGCGGCCCACCGGAACCATCATCGCTCCGCCAATGCCTTGTAATGCGCGAAGCGCCACCAGCCATGCCAAGTTGGGCGTGAAGCCACAGCCAAATGAAGCCAGCGTGAACACCACAATAGCCAGCCGAAAAATCAACTTTGCGCCGTAACGATCCGCCATCCAGCCCGAGATCGGCAGAAACACTGTGAGGCTGAGAAGATACGTCGTGAATGCCAATTTCAGCGAAACCGGATTGGTGCCCAAATCAGCGGCAATGGCTGGAAGTGAAGTGG
Organism: Hyphomicrobiales bacterium; assembly: GCA_031385245.1. Lineage (GTDB taxonomy): Bacteria > Pseudomonadota > Alphaproteobacteria > Rhizobiales > Aestuariivirgaceae > Aestuariivirga. Next base: position 30,569 of record JANNBH010000017.1, read on the forward strand.
CAATCACCGTGCCATCCATATTTTCCATGAACAAGGCAGAGGCAATGACCAAAGGCAATATGCGGCTGGGAGAGATCATAAAGCTATTAACTACTTTAATCTAATTCAATAAATCGATTGAATTTTAAGCTATACGCTGAAAATAGATGATAGGTCGAGTTCAATGAAAGTTTCCACAATTTGTGTTTGTCGTAATGCTGCACAAACAATACGCTTTACTCTGAATTCATTTCTATCCCAAGCTTACCAAGCGAAAGAATTGCTGATTATCGACGGACTATCGAGTGATGAAACCGTCGCTATTGCACGTTCCTATAACTCACCACTCATCAAAATATTCAGCGGAAAAGACGCTGGCATTTACGATGCCATGAATAAAGGCATTGAGCTTTTCACCGGCGATGCAGCAGGCTTCCTGAATGCTGATGATATTTACCATGATCAATTTTCTATCAGCCGCATTGCTAGTGCATTGGGAAAAACACCCGTTGCCTATGGCGCTATAAATTACGTAACAGCGCACCAAGGTGGAACGCTTAAGCGCAGCTGGTTACCACCCCTGTTTGAATCGGGTGCAATGAACCGCGGGTGGATGCCACCCCATCCAACCGTTTATGCAAGGCGGAGTGTGTTTGAACGCGTCGGTAAATTCGATACATCTTATAAAATCGCTGGCGACTATGATTGGTTGCTACGAGTTTTTGAAATTGAAAAAATTCCGTTCACCCGCATTGATGAAATTCAAACTGATATGCAACTTGGCGGAATAAGCACTGCTGGCTTTAAATCCTCTTTGGTGAACTTATGTGAAACAGCAAGGGTTCGCCGCAAATGGCTTGGTCATGGTTTCATTGATCGGGGCACCATAGATAAGCTAGTCGCTGGTATGCAGCGCAAACTTCAAAATTAATTCACCACCTTTGACCTGAACAGAAACCAGCTCTATACTGGAGGGCTATCCTGCTTCGCTGCGGATGGTGCCGAATCTTGCGCCGGTTGAATGCGCTGTTGCCCGCGACCGGAGCACTACCATGAATATGTTTTTCAATTGGCTAGAACGCCGTGTGGATTCATTTCCACAGATCACCCCGCAAATGCCTGCCAAAACCACCTGGGGCTTTATCCGTTTTTATGCGCGGCCATTTTATCCGCTGCTGATTGTGGGCTTCATGCTTTCGGTGGTGATCGCCATAATAGAAGTGCGCGTGTTCTCGTTCCTCGGCACCATTGTCGATACGTTAAGTTCAGCTAAGCCCGAAACTTTCTGGCCAGACAATAAAAATAAACTGCTGCTGTTCGGGGCACTTTCGTTGTTGGTGCTGCCATCGCTCAGCTTCATTGCCGACTCGATTGAAAATCAGGGTCTGCGTGGAAACTTTGCCATGCGGATTCGCTGGTTGGCGCATCGTTATATGTTGCGGCAATCAATGGAATTTTTCCACAATGAATTTGCTGGCCGCGTCTCAACCAAGGTGATGCAAGCCGCTTTAGGCGTGCGTGACGTGGTGATGAAGCTCACGCAAGTGATCTCTTGGGTGGCCGTGTTCTTCCTCTCAGCGCTCGCAAGTTTTGCTTCGAATGACTGGCGGCTCACTTTGCCACTGCTCGGCTGGCTGGTGGGTTATGCTATCACCATGCGCCATTTCGTGCCGCGCCTTGGCAAGCTTTCGCAGCGCCAAGCCGATATGCGCTCACTGGTGACAGGCCGCATTGTCGATACTTACACCAACATGCCCACCGTGAAACTTTTCGCCCACACGGCAAAGGAAGATGAGCACGCCAAGGAAGGCTTTGTGTGGATGTTGCAAAGCGTTTGGGATTCGATGCGCGTCTCCACCAAAATGAATTTCGCTTTGAATGCCTTGAATGGCGCCGTGCTCACCGCCACGGCAGCGATGGCCATTTATCTGTGGTCGCAAAGTGCCATCACCGTGGGTGCCATCGCGTTTTCGGTTGGACTTGTGTACCGTATGCAAGGCATGGCGCATTGGATGCTGTGGGAAATTGCTGGATTGTTTGAAGATTTTGGTGTGGTGCGCGATGGCGTTGAAACCATCGCGCGGGTTCATTCCGTGGTTGATAAGCCCGAGGCAAAATCGCTGACAGTGAGTGCCGGAAAAATCACCTTCGAAAATCTCAATTTCAATTACGGTCAAGCCCAAGGTGCGCGCGGCCATAATGTGATTGATGATTTTAACTTGGTCATCAAGCCCGGCGAAAAAGTGGGGCTGGTGGGCAGATCAGGCGCTGGCAAATCCACGATAGCAAATTTGATTTTGCGTTTTTATGATGTGGGCTCCGGCAGCATTTTAATCGATGGCCAGAACATTGCAGACGTAACCCAAGAATCCCTGCGCGGAAAGATCGGCGTGGTCACGCAAGACACATCTTTGTTGCATCGGTCTGTAACCGACAACATTCGTTACGGAATGCCCGATGCCAGCTTCGACGAAATCAAAGCCGCAGCCGCGAAAGCCCACGCCGAAGAGTTCATCGCCAACTTGGTCGATCCCAATGGCAGAAAAGCTTATGAGGCCCATGTGGGCGAACGCGGCGTGAAACTCAGCGGGGGCCAACGCCAACGCATCGCCATTGCCCGCGTGCTGCTGAAAAACGCGCCCATCCTAATTTTGGACGAAGCCACCAGCGCGCTAGATAGCGAGGTCGAAGCCGCCATCCAAGAAAACCTCTACACGCTGATGGAAGGCAAAACCGTAATCGCCGTAGCGCATAGATTAAGCACCATCGCCGCCATGGATAGATTGGTGGTGATGGACAAAGGCAAAGTGGTCGAAGAAGGCAGCCATAAGCAGTTACTGGCGAAAAAAGGCGGCCTCTATGCCAGCCTGTGGAAGCGGCAGTCAGGTGGATTCTTGGTGCCGGAGGATATTAAGACCGAGGCGGCAGAGTGAGATCACGCCACTTTCTTTAACGATGCTTTGCGCACATTCATCTTAACTTGAAGCCCTGCCCGCGTTGCTAGTGTGGCCAGAGCATCAAGACTAAACTTGCTAATCTTGCCGCGTAGCAGGTCGTTCAAACGAGGCCGTGTAATGCCAAGACGTTTGGCCGCTTCACCTTGAGCTAAACCCCACTTGGCAACGTTCTTTTCAATTGAAGTCATCAATTCCGAACGCAAACTCAGTGTATGCGCTTCCTCCGGCGTATCAGCCAAAGCATCCCAAACACTTGCAAATTTTTGTATCGTCATTTTGAAATTCCTCCAATCAATTTGTAACGCAGCGTTACCAAATCAAGTTCCCGTTTTGCTGTCTTCTGGGTTTTCTTTTGAAACGCATGCAACACATAAATGTCATCTCCAATCGAAGCCACATAGATAACCCGAAACGCGCCTTCCTTTTCAGAAACCCGAATTTCACGCACCCCTTTGCCCACAGTCGGCATGGGCTTCCAATCAACCGGATCAACCCCACGCTGAACCCGCTCCAATTCCCGGCCAGTGTCAAGTTTGGCAGACTGCGGAAAATCCCGTAGCCGCTTCAGAGTATCGCCAAGGAAAGTTATTGATTTCATGCAAGTTTGTGTATCTGCATTGATACAACATGTCAATGTGTGGAAAATATAGTTAATTGATAGTCTTCTTACTTACAAGATAACTCCCCAGCATGACGACAAATGCCAGAAACTCGTTAATCGTCACAACGTTACCCATATACTGGATCATTGTACTGAAACTGTCTTGATGTTCAGCAACGAATTTCAAAATCTGTGGGCCAAACTGCCCACCCGCTGAAACGGCAACTTGCGTAACTGTTTCGGCCGAGAGTGGCGTATCAGAAAGCTGCACAGCAATGCGGCGGCTCGCCAGTAGAATTGTTGCAACAAGATTTAGCTCTTGCCCTGCGACCCGCTCTAACGCTTGGTCACCATGAATATTGTGACCGGCTTGCGCCACGGAATTGTGATCGCCCTGCAGAACATTTACAGTTGCCTGATCTGCCACATGAAAAATATTTTGGATGATTGGTGTGGCAGCAGCAATTTGCACTTCATCGCGCTTGCGCACTTCTGGGCCAAAGCTTAGTCGGTCAAGTTCTCGGCCTCTTTCATCAAAAGCGATCAACACATTCAGTTGTCTAACGCAAGTTTCGAGTTTAACAAAAGTGTCGCTATCCAAAATCAAATTCAAGTCACGGTCTATCGCGAGTTTCCCAAGCTCGTCACCATGTTGAGCCGCAATATCCCGCAGCACGTTGGCACGAGACCACAAACGATTGATCGAAACACCGGCAAACTGTTCAGGCATATATTTGATTAAGTTCTCAACAGGTTCCGAGCATTTGCCAAGCTTGTTACTCCCTAATCCATGCAATACAGCTACGCTCACAAGTGCATCCTCGTACAGCTCTTGCATATCATCGCGCTTGCGTCCCGCCATAGCATTGAGCGGATCGGCATCTAGGGTGATTTGCCCACTACTCAAAGTAACAAAACGTGAAGTAACTTGATAAGGCTGCTGTAGATCGGTTTCGGACGGGACTTCAAATTCATTTGGCATCAGCCGAGCATTTTCAATTTCTTGTGCTCTTACTTCTTTCTCTTGCTGTTCAATCTGAAGCTTGATCGGAAATGACTGAGATTCGAATGACAGGCCCCCTACTTCACCTTTGGCTTCAACTCCACCAAATCCAGCGGAAGTGAATGCAGTTCCAGCACTCGGTTGATTCGATCCTTCAATTTTTAAGATT
>JANNBH010000047.1:0-94561 GCA_031385245.1 Hyphomicrobiales bacterium
TGACGGCTCATCCATTGCTGGCTGGAAGGCCATCAATGAATCCGACATGATTTTGATGCCCGATGCAGCATCGGTTCACATGGACCCGTTCTATGCACAAACCACCATGGCTGTGTTCTGCGACATTATTGATCCAGGCACGGGCGAAGGTTATGGCCGCGACCCGCGCATGATTGCCAAGCGCACTGAAGCTTATCTCAAATCAACCAAGCTTGGCGACACTGTGTTCGTTGGCCCAGAAGCTGAATTCTTCATTTTCGACGATGTGAAGTTTGCCACATCTCCTTATAACACGGGATTCAAGCTAGATGGCATTGAACTGCCAACCAACTCAGACCGTGATTATGAGCAAGGCAATATGGGCCACCGCATGCGCACCAAGGGCGGTTACTTCCCGATGAACCCGATGGACAGCGCCCAAGATATGCGTGGCGAAATGCTTTTGGTGATGGGCGAGATGGGTCTTTCAGTGGAAAAGCATCACCATGAAGTTGCATCATCACAGCATGAACTTGGCACCAAGTATCAGCCACTGACGATTGCTGCTGACCACATGCAGATTTATAAATATGTCATCCACAACGTGGCCCATGCTTACGGCAAAACTGCTACATTCATGCCAAAGCCTGTGATGGGCGACAATGGGTCAGGAATGCATTGCCACTTCTCGATCTGGAAAGATGGCAAGCCACAAATGGCTGGCAATCAATATGCTGATTTGTCAGAACTCTGCCTGTTCTTCATCGGCGGCGTAATCAAACATGCCAAGGCATTGAATGCCTTCACCAACCCTTCAACAAACTCTTACAAGCGTTTGGTGCCGGGCTATGAAGCGCCAGTGTTGTTGGCTTATTCGTCACGCAACCGTTCAGCTTCGTGCCGCATTCCGTTCACATCCAACCCGAAAGCCAAGCGTGTTGAAGTGCGCTTCCCTGATCCAACAGCAAACCCATACTTGTGCTTCTCAGCCATCATCATGGCGGGCCTTGATGGTGTGTTGAATAAGATCCACCCCGGCCCAGCGATGGATAAGAACTTGTATGATCTGCCACCCGCCGAACTTGCAAAAGTTCCAACCGTGTGCGGCTCACTGCAAGAAGCTTTGGATAGCTTGGCTGCCGATCACGAATTCCTGACCAAGGGCGGCGTTTTCAGCAAAGACCAAATCGAAAGCTACATCGAGCTGAAACAAGAAGAACAAGACCGCTACCGCATGACCCCGCATCCGGTGGAGTTTGATATGTATTACAGCTGTTAAGAGCGGCTCAGATCGACGAATGCAAACCCCGGTCGAGAGGCCGGGGTTTTTTGTAACATAGATTTCATTTGACCCAGTTGAACGCAGGTTTTAAGTTGTGATAATGTTTCGTGCATTGGCCATCAAAACAGTTTTGCATTTCTGTATAGCCATTGGCTTGATTTTTCTGCCATTGGAAACAGCTTATGCTGGCATGGCGCAGATGACCAAAGTCGCTGCGATGCATGACGATTGCAAAACACCAGACTGCTGCAAGAATATGAAATCGAATTGCATTCAGTCAGATTCATGTATCGGCACAAGTGTGTCCTTCGTGATGCCGTCTAAACATTCGGATATAGCGGTAGCTGTTATTTCAAAAAATGTGTTCTTTGCGAAAGAAATCATTCTTGGGGAAATCGCCACAGTTCCCCTCCGAAGACCTCCACGCGCATAATAGCCTGAATCTGACCAATCGGGCAGCGCTTTGCGTTGGCCGTTTTTCTTGCATTTATTCAGAGGAACTATCATGCGTATTTTCTTCAAACTCATTTTGAGTCTATTTCTCATTGCTTTTGGCAGTGTGGGTGGTTTTTTTGCCGCCACAAAGTATCGTTCACAATTGGAAGCGATGGCGTCGCAAGTCATTGATATTGCCGCCAACGAAACACCTGAACGCAAAATACTTTACTATCGCAACCCGATGGGTGAGCCGGACATTTCTGCCACGCCCAAGCAAGACTCCATGAAAATGGACTATATCCCGGTCTATTCCGACGAGATACCTGCGGGCGGCGCTGTCGGTCCGGATGGTCGCAAGATCATCTATTATCGCAACCCGATGGGCGAGCCGGATATTTCTCCGATGCCCAAGAAGGACTCGATGGATATGGATTACATCCCGGTTTACGAGGATGAAATCCCCGGGAAATACGGGGCACTAGAACCAGAACCAGAAAAAACCATGCGGGCAGAAGGAGGGAAAAAAATTCTCTACTACCGCAACCCCATGGGGCTGCCAGATACATCGCCTGTGCCCAAACTCGACTCGATGGGCATGGATTACATCGCTGTCTACGAAGAACAGGACAGCGGCCCGGCTGATCCATCCATCGTCAGGATCAATGTTGAGAAGGTGCAACGCGCAGGCGTACGCACCGAAGTTGTCGAAATGCGCGTGTTGTCAGAACCCTTGCGCGTTCCCGGAACAGTGGCGCTGGATGAACGGCTGGAACGTTCTCTGACCATCCGTACAGAAGGTTTCATTGAGAAAGTCTATGCCGGAGCCACCGGCCAACATGTGAAGGCGGGAGAGCCGCTGTTTCGCATATACAGCCCGCAAATTGTTCAGGCAGCCGTTGAATATCGACTTGCAGCGGCAGGCGGTCAGAAAACCATCGGTGCCAAGAAACTCCGCAACTACGGGGTGCCGGAGTCTTATATTAAGAGCATTCCGTTGACTGGGGATGTGCCTTTGTCACTCGATTGGCCATCACCGATTGATGGCGTGTTGATGAGCAAAAACATTCTAGTGGGTGCCCGCGTTATGCCGGGCGACGAGCTCTATAGACTGGCTGATGTGAGCAATGTCTGGGTCATCGCCGATGTGCCGGAGCAGGATGTGGGCCGGGTCGAAATTGGAAATCCAGTCAGCATTTCAGTGCGCGCATTTCCGGGTGAAATTTTCCTTGGTAAAGTGGCGTTCGTGCTGCCGGAGTTGAAAAAGGAAACCCGCACCGCTCAGGTTCGCATTGAGTTGCCAAATCCAAATCACCGACTCTTGCACAGCATGTATGCCGATGTGACAATTGATACAGGTAGCACTGCCGCAGTTATCGCAATACCTGAGTCTGCCGTCATCGACAGTGGCAACAAACAGGTTGCCATCATTGAGGTAAGTGAAGGTCGTTTCAAACCTCAGTCTGTGAAACTTGGACGTCGTGGTGGGGGCCAAGTAGAAGTACTTGAAGGCCTTGCCGTGGGTGAAAAGATTGTCACCCGTGCTAATTTTCTTATTGATGCCGAAAGCAATTTGCAAGCCGCATTCACCGCACTTGTTGCTAATAAAGGTGCGGCGCAATGATTGGTAAAATTATAGAATGGTCAGCGCGAAATGTCGTTTTCGTTTTGATTGGAACAGCTCTTCTGGCTTTTGCTGGGCTTTATGCGGTGTGGACTACACCACTGGATGCCATTCCCGATTTGTCCGATACACAAGTCATCGTTTACACCGAATTTTCCGGCCAAGCGCCGCAGGTGGTCGAGGATCAGGTTACCTATCCATTGACGACCTCGCTGCTCAGCGTCCCCAAATCAAAAGTGGTGCGCGGCTTTTCGTTTTTTGGTGTGTCGTTTATCTATATCATTTTTGACGATGGCACCGACCCCTATTGGGCACGTTCCCGCGTACTTGAATATCTGAATGCGGCAGGACGGCGTTTGCCACAGGGGGTCACTCCAACATTGGGACCAGACGCCACGGGCGTGGGCTGGGTGTACCAATACGCCCTCACAGGTAAAGGCCTTGACCTTGCCGATTTGCGTTCCACACAAGATTGGCAATTGCGTTATTCCCTCGCCAAGGCCGACGGCATTGCAGAAGTTGCAAGCGTAGGCGGCTTTGTCAAACAATACAGCATAGTGGTTGATCCGCGCCGTTTGCAAAGCTTTGGTATTTCCCTTGAAACTGTGCGTGACGCAATCCGCGACAGTAACATGGATGTGGGCGGGCGTTCCATTGAAATTGCCGAAACCGAATATGCCGTGCGTGGGCGCGGGCTGTTCCGCAACGTTGGTGACATTGAACAGATTGTGCTTAAGGCCAGTGGCGGCACACCGGTTCTGATGAAAGACGTTTCACGCGTGGAATTCGTGCCGGATGAACGGCGCGGCATCACGGAATTGAACGGCGAAGGTGAAGCGGTTGGCGGCATTGCTATCCAGCGCTACGGTGAAAATGCCTTGTCTGTCATCGAAGGCGTTAAAAAAAGCATCGAAGATGTAAAGTCCAGCCTCCCCGCAGGAACTGAAGTGGTCACTGTCTATGATCGGTCCACACTTATCCATCGCGCCATTGAAACTTTAAAAGGTACGCTGCTCGAAGAAAGCATCATCGTCGCTATCGTATGCTTCGTATTTCTGCTCCACATTCGCAGTGCCCTCGTGGCCATTCTTATGCTGCCCGTTGGCATTTTGATTGCGTTCCTGTTGATGCGCTTGCTCGGCCTATCTTCCAACATCATGAGCCTCGGCGGCATTGCCATTGCTATTGGTGCCATGGTGGATGCGGCCATCGTTATGATCGAAAATGCCCACAAACATTTGGAACGGGCCGAGCCCGGCAAGTCGCGATTGGACGTCTTGATCGAGTCGTCAAAAGAAGTGGGCCCTGCTCTGTTCTTTGGTCTACTGGTTATCACAGTTTCGTTCCTGCCAATCTTTACACTTGAAGCGCAAGAAGGTCGTTTGTTCAAACCCTTGGCCTATACCAAAACGTTCTCTATGGCCGCGGCGGCACTGCTCTCGATTACGCTGGTGCCCGCGCTCATGTTGATCTTTGTGCGCGGGCGCATCATTGCCGAACGCCGCAATCCATTGAACCGTTTTTTGATTTGGATTTATCGTCCGGTGATTGCGGGCGTGTTGCGGGCGAAAATTTTAACTGTCGCGATTGCCATTGCCGTGTTAGGCATCACCTACTGGCCAGCAAAGCAACTGGGGTCTGAATTCATGCCAACCTTAAACGAAGGCGTGCTGTTTTACATGCCCACCACTTTGCCCGGGCTTTCGGTCACCAAGGCCGCGGAACTGCTGCAATCGCAAAACAAGATCATCAAATCGTTTCCAGAAGTGGAAACTGTTTTTGGCAAGGCAGGTCGGGCTTCGAGTGCCACAGACCCGGCACCCACCGAAATGATTGAAACCGTCATCAACCTCAAGCCCAAGGACAAATGGCGAACTGGATTGACCGTCGACGCCTTGATTGCCGAGTTGGACAAATCCTTGCAGTTTCCTGGCGTGTCAAATGCCTGGACCATGCCGATCAAGGCTCGCATCGACATGCTTTCGACAGGTATTCGCACACCCGTTGGCGTGAAAGTTTTTGGAAATGATCTGAAGGTGATTGAAGGTCTTGGTCGTGAAATTGAGCGGGCCTTGCGTACTATTCCCACTACATCGAGCGCCTTCGCAGAACGTGTGATCGGTGGTTACTACTTAGAGATCACGCCAGACCGCGAACAATTGGCGCGTTATGGTCTGATGATTTCTGACGTGCAAGACACCATTGCCATGGCACTTGGGGCAGAACCCATCACCATAGCAGTGGAAGGTCGCGAACGTTATGCGGTAAACTTGCGCCTGCCCCGGGATTTCAGAAGTGATCCCGAAGCAATCAAGCGCAATGTGCGCGTCACCAATTCGGAAGGGGTGTCGGTGCCACTTGGCGATATTGCCAGTATCAAACTGACAACTGGGCCTTCAACAATACGCACTGAAAATGCCCAGCTTGCCGCCTATATATTTGTCGATACGCGCGACAGCGACATTGGCGGCTACGTAGCTGAAGCCCAGCGTGTGGTGGCGGAGCAGGTGAAATTTCCGCCGGGCTATTACGTCACATGGAGCGGGCAATTTGAATATCTCGAACGCGCCAAAGCCCGCTTAATTATCGTTGTCCCTGTGACACTGCTGATCATCTTTTTTCTGCTGTTCCTCAATTTCAGGAAGTTGACCGAAACTCTTATCGTCATGCTTTCACTGCCTTTCTCTTTGGTCGGTGGATTGTGGCTGATGTGGTACATGCATTTCAATTTCTCCGTGGCCGTGGCTGTAGGATTTATAGCCCTTGCGGGTGTTGCTGCTGAAACTGGAGTGGTGATGTTGATCTATCTGGAAAACTCCCTGAGAGAATGGCGGCACCGCGCCCACAAAGAAGGTCGAACGTTCGGCAAGGCCGATCTCTATGGTGCCATCATGGAAGGTGCCGTAGACCGCGTACGCCCCAAAATGATGACAGTCGCTGCCATCATGGCTGGGTTGCTCCCTATCTTATGGAGCACCGGAACAGGCTCTGAAGTCATGCAACGCATCGCCGTGCCGATGATCGGCGGCATGGTGTCATCAACGCTGCTGACCTTGATTGTTATCCCGGCAATCTATGCGCTTGTCGAGGGCGCGAGGCTTCGGCCTTTTTATCAAGGTGGAGTGCAAATGACTGAGAAAAGTTTGTAACGCCAAGATGGCGGGCAACCAATATGCAGATCTCTCGGAACTCTGCCTGTTCTTCATCGGCGGCGTAATCAAACATGCCAAGGTTTTGAATGCTTTCACCAACCCTTCAACAAACTCATACAAGCGTTTGGTGCCGGGTTATGAAGCGCCGGTGTTGCTGGCTTATTCTTCGCGCAACCGTTCAGCATCATGCCGCATTCCGTTCACGAGCAACCCAAAAGCCAAGCGCGTTGAAGTGCGCTTCCCTGATCCAACAGCGAACCCATACTTGTGCTTCTCAGCCATCATCATGGCGGGCCTTGATGGCGTGCTGAACAAGATCCACCCCGGCCCAGCGATGGACAAAAACTTGTATGACCTGCCACCCGCCGAACTTGCAAAAGTTCCAACCGTGTGCGGCTCATTGCAATAAGCTTTGGACTCACTTTCAGCCGATCACGAATTCCTCACCAAAGGCGGCGTGTTCAGCAAAGACCAAATCGAAAGCTACATCGAGCTGAAGCAAGAAGAACAAGATCGCTACCGCATGACCCCGCATCCGGTTGAGTTTGATATGTATTACAGCTGTTAATCGTCCGTCCACGGATGAGTTTTAAACCCCGGTGGGAACACCGGGGTTTTTTGTTGACTTGATGAAAGATAGTCATCTAGTTTTTGTACTTATGATTAGGAGGAACGAATGAAAAGAATTAGGACTGTTTATTTTATGATTGCAATGATTGGATTACCGCTCGTCACAAGCACGCCAGCAATTGCGGGTAATGCAATTAAGCTAGAGGGTTCAGTCAATTTGAATGAGGACTATTGCACCAAGGGAACTGCTGACCCTGACTGCAGCCTCAGCTTCGAGATTACTGGCAAGGCCGCCAAGGTTATCTATGACGGAATGACCGAAAAGGGAGCTTTTCAAGAATGCACTGGCAATGTGGAGAAGTTCAATGAGAGCGGCATGCACTGCATTAAAGGGAAAACCGCCAGCGACTACTATTGCGACTTTGGCTATTATTTCAAAAAGAGCGGGTTCGGTGGCGGCGCTGACGGGTGTTAAACGTCTGCGCCTGCCGATGAAAAGTGGATTTATTTAAGGTGTTGCGAATGCTCGCAGGCGGTTGCCGTCAGGGTCGGCTACTGTGAAAGTGTAGCCGAAATCCATTTGGGTTGGTGCTTGCAAAACTGTTGCGCCAATCATTTTCGCGGCTTCGAAAAATTCTCCCACGATGGTGTTGCTTTCCACGTGGAAGGCCACTTCATTGCTGCCAGTCGGGGCAGTCGCTTTTGGCAGCACGTCGCTACGTTTCCATAGGCCTAGCATGGTGGCATGGTTTAGCGCGAACATGGCAAAGCCTGGTGAGGCATCGATGGGTTTGGCGCGCAGAAGTTTTTCATAGAACTCAGCTGACTTCAGCGGGTCTTCGACGTAGAGTAGAATTGAGTGATTGGGCATTAGATTGTCTCCTTACGAAAACAAATCTAGCATGCCCAATTGTCAGCATCTGTCATCAGTCGATTGCCATCCAAGTTAATGCAAGATTTGTTCGAGGAACAATTTCGTGCGTGTACTTTTTGGCCTCAAGAAGAACTCGTTCGGTTCGTTCTCTTCCACAATTTGCCCTTGATCCATGAAGATTACGCGGTTGGCCACTTGTCTTGCGAAAGCCATTTCATGGGTCACGCAGAGCATGGTCATGCCGCCTTGGGCGAGATCCACCATCACGTCGAGAACCTCTTTGATCATTTCAGGATCAAGCGCTGATGTGGGTTCGTCAAACAGCATGATCTTTGGGTTCATGCACAGCGCGCGGGCAATTGCCACACGTTGTTGTTGACCGCCGGAAAGCTGGCCAGGATATTTAAGCGCTTGCTCTGGAATTTTTACACGCGTCAAAAACTTCATCGCCGTTTCTTCGGCCTTGGCTTTTGGTTCTTTCCGCACCCACATGGGGGCCAGCGTGCAATTTTCCAGCACTGATAAATGCGGAAACAAATTGAAATGCTGGAACACCATGCCCACTTCACGGCGCACATCGTCAATGTTTTTCAAGTTCGTGGTGAGCGGAATCCCGTCCACCACAATGTCACCCTGCTGGTGTTCTTCCAGCCGGTTGATGCAGCGGATCATGGTGGATTTGCCCGAACCGGATGGCCCGCAGATCACAATGCGTTCACCCTTTTTCACATCAAGGTTGATATCGCGCAGCACATGAAACTGGCCATACCATTTATTCACACTCTTCATAACAACGGCGGATTGGTCCATATTTACCTCGTGTAACTGGTGTTGAGCTTGCGCTCAATAAATTGCGAATAGCGCGACATGGAAAAGCAGAAGGCCCAATAAATCAGCGCCAGTGCAAAATATCCGGTGTTGCCGGTTTGCGCCGAGGCCCACTTAGCGTCATTGAAACCTGATTGAACAATGTTGAACAGATCAAAAATTCCGATGATCGATATAAGGCTTGTGTCCTTGAACAGGCTGATGAAGTTGTTGACAATGCCGGGGATGACCACCTTCAAGGCCTGCGGCATGACCACCAGCAACATCATGCGCCAATAGGACAAGCCCACAGCCATTGAAGCTTCATATTGGCCTTTGGGAATGGCCTGCAAACCACCGCGCACCACTTCAGCCATATAAGCTGCAGAGAATAAGCCAATACCGATCAGGGCAAGCAGCAGCTTGCCTGGATTGATGCCTGGTGGCATGAACAACGGAAACATATTCGCTGCCATAAACAGCACCAGAACCAATGGCACACCACGCACAATTTCAATGAACATGGTGCAGAGCGTGCGAACCACTGGCATATCTGACCTGCGACCGAGAGCCAGCAAAATTCCAAGCGGCAATGACGCAACAATACCTGTGATCGAGGCTATCAAGGTGATCAGAAGCCCACCCCATTGCTCGGTATCAACTTGTTCAAGACCAAAAAAGCCACCTGATAGCACCACATAGGTGAAAATGGGGAAGGCAATGAAGAAGAAGAGTGCATTCCAGCCTTTGTAAGGGATTTTTGGGATCAACAATCCGGCCAGCGATACGGCTCCAATCAGAAACACAAGATTGGGGCGCCAGCGTTGCTCGATTGGGTAGAAGCCATAAATCCATTGCATCGCCTTGGCTTGAACGAAGGGCCAGCAGGCACCTGCGGTTACAGTGTTGCAGGGTTCGCGGTCTACAGCTGTCCATATAGCTGACACAACAGCCCATTGAAAAATCGACCAAATGGCCCACGCCAAAAACAAAGCAATAATGATTGTGCCGATGCCGCTTAACGGTGTAGGTGCAAAGCGGTCGCGCAATCTGGGCCACAGACCAGCAGCGCTGGCAGGTGCTGGAAGTTTGGGAGCGTCTTCAGTTCTGACATAAGCGAGTGTCATGGTCTTAGCGCTCCACCATTTTCATGCGACTATTGAACCAGTTCATAAAGGCCGCCGTGAGCAGACTGAGGCTGAGGTAAACCACCATGAGAATGAATACCACTTCAATGGCCTTGCCCGACTGGTTGTTCACCGTGCCGCCAGAATACATCAAATCCGGAAATCCGATGGCAATGGCCAATGATGAGTTCTTGGTGAGATTCAAATACTGGCTCGCCAGTGGTGGAATGATGACGCGCATGGCTTGCGGAATGATCACCAGCCGCAACGCTTTGCCGCGACTTAAACCCAGGGCGCTGGAGGCCTCTGACTGGCCGTGGCTTACGGCTTGAATGCCGCCGCGCACAGTTTCAGCGATAAACGTGGCACTGTAAACGATGAGCGCAATCAGCAAGGCAACCATTTCAGGCACCATGGTCATGCCGCCGGCAAAGTTGAAGCCTTTCAATTCTGGATAGTCAAAGCTCAGAGGCCAGCCTGCGAAAAGCAAACCAACAAAGGGCGATAGCACCATAATGGGGATAGAAATCAACCAGACTGGTGCAATTTTTCCGGTCTGGTCTTGCTTTTTTCGCGCCTGTTTGCGGTACGCCCACGTGCCAATAATCGCGAGAGCCAGAAACACCACTGCGAGCCAAGCACCCGAACCAAAATTCGGATGCGGCATAAGGATGCCTTTTTTGCTGATGAAGACGCTGCCAAAAAAACTATAGGCCTGTTTGACTCCTGGCAAAGGTTTCAGAACCAGCGCGTACCACATGAAAATTTGCAGCAATAATGGGATGTTTCGAATTAGTTCAATGTAAAGTGTTGCTGCTCCGGCAACCACGCGATTTTTTGAGAGACGCATAACGCCCACAACAAAGCCAATGATGGTGGCGAAAAATATGCCAAGCACGGCCACAATAATCGTGTTCAACAAGCCAGCAACAATGGCGCGGCCATAAGTTGACGTTGAAGAGTATTCGATCAGTGATGAACTCAAGTCAAAGCCTGAGGCTTGCGTTAGAAAATCAAAACCGAAATTCTGATTGAGTTTTTTTAAGTTGGCTTGGGTGTTGCCAATTATTTCATAGAGCCCCCACAACAGCAAAAGCACCACAATAATCTGTGAGGCATAACCTCTGATTTTCGGATTATAAAACCACGAGACCCTATTAGCTGATGCTATGGGCGGCGCAGATTTTGGATGTGACGGTTTGGCTGTCATGTAAATGACCTGCTAAAAAAGAGCCCGTGCGGGGGCACGAGCTCTCAGTTTCTGATGTTAGCGGATTGGCGGAGCGTATTGCAGGCCACCAGCATTCCACAGGGCATTTTTGCCACGGGCGATTTTCAATTGCGCTAAGTTGCGGTCAAAAATTTCAGCATAATTGCCCACTTGCTTGACGATATTGTAAGCCCAATCTGGACCAAGGCCTAAGCCTTTGCCGAAATCATTGTCAGCTTCAACGCCATCAGCACCCTTTACTTTGGTGGAGAGCAAACGTTGAATTTCAGGATTTTCTGAAGTTTTCATCGCATCAACATTTGCTGAAGTTACGCCAAGTTCTTCAGCGGTTAAAGTTGCGTAATAGGTCCATTTCACAATGCTCAACCATTGGTCATCGCCTTGGCGAACAACTGGGCCCAAGGGTTCCTTTGAAATAATTTCAGGCAAAACCACATGATCAGCTGGAGTTGGGAACTTCAGAATTTCAGCATAAAGGCCCGATTGGTCAGTGGTGAACACATCGCAACGGCCTTCTTGATAGGCTTTCAAAACTTCTTCGTTCTTTTCAAACGCAACAATTTTATATTCCATTTTGTTGGTCTTGAAATAGTCAGCAAGGTTCAACTCAGTTGTGGTGCCGGTTTGGGTGCAAACTGAAGCGCCATTCAATTCCAGCGCAGATTTAACGCCAAGCTTGGTTGGAACCATGAAGCCTTGACCGTCATAGTAAGTTACACCAGCAAACAACAAGCCAAGCGATGTATCGCGGCTCATGGTCCAAGTCGAGTTGCGCGACAGCATGTCAATAGCGCCAGATTGAAGCGCAGTGAAACGCTCTTTGGCAGATAATGGCGAATACTTAACTTTAGTTGCATCACCCAAAACGGCTGCAGCAACAGCTTTGCAGAAATCAACGTCAAGACCAGTCCAGTTGTTTTGGTCATCTGGTTGCGAAAAGCCAATGAGTCCTTGGCTCACGCCGCATTGAACAAAGCCTTTGGCTTTCACATCATCAAGTGTGGTGGCGTTGGCAGCTACGGCTAAACCGCTGAATGCGGATGCCAGTACCAGTGCTTTAAATAATTTCATAGTCATTCTCCCTAAACGCTTAAATCCCATTGTATCGATTGTTCGCTGTTCTGGTGCAGCTTGAGAAGAGCAGAGCCGAAAATTTCGCTCTGGTCAAGCCAAACCGCTTTGAGTGTCCGCACTGAATGGTGCAAACATGAAATAATTACCGAGTTGCTCGTTATTTTCGCAGCGGAGCAGCGAGCAAGTGCAATGCGCGGCCGATTGGCGCTATCATACTGCCGATGGCGGTTTCTAAAGCACTGTCTTTATGGCCTAAGCCATAAGAAAATTTCTCGCCCTTCTTCGGCACATAAAGTGTTCCGAACAGCCAATCAAAAAATGACAAGCAATAACCCAAATTTTTATCGAAATGTTTTGGGTTGGTGGAGTGATGCACTTGGTGGTGGGCTGGCGCTTGAATGATGTGGCCAAGAAGGCCTGTGGCATAAAACGGCAATTCAGAATGGCGCAGATGTAGAATTGTAAACCAGAAGGCCATCGAAATATAATTCGCCGTCATAGGATTAACAACTTGCGCTTGCTCACCGAAATACCAAATCATTGGGCCTTGCACGAGGCAAGAAGCACCGCCCATAAGAATAGGAAACAGCGCTTGCTCTAAGGGGTGCTGGCGCCATTCGGTGAGCGGGGTCAGCACTTCTGCTGAATGATGAACTTTATGAAATTCCCACAAGGCAGGAATTTTGTGCATCATAAAATGTGAAAGCCAATAGCCAAACTCAACCGCCATGAAAACCAAACCCATGGTTATGGCGGTGATCACATAGCTTGGGCTAAATCCTGCGGCAGGTTCACCAAAGATTTTGTTTAAAACAGAAATTGTTCCGGGCACGGTAAAAATGGTTAGGCTGCCCACCAACAAAATTTGCAGCAGAATATAATAGGAGCCGAAGAAAAATAATTTGAGATCAAGCCAGCTTGAAGCGTGCATCACAGTGCGGCGCGGCAAAACAATTTGCGTTGCCCCGCGCAACGAGAGTTTGCGGCGGCGGTTTAACACCACATAAAGTGCAATTGCTGTGAGGCCGGCCCCAATATAAGTGGGCCAATAATACTGCGAATCCGCTTGCGAGATAACGTAGAGCGGAAACGATAAATAATGCAAAAAACTCGCGAGATAATCCATTAAAAACCCTTGTGTGCGAAGCTGATTTGCTTCGCACATTTTAGGCAATTAAAGCGGTTGTGTGCTTAACGCTGAGTTAAGCTGAAAGACTTAGGACGATTTTGACTTTTCCATGAAAAGTCAAATCGCTCTAGTAGTTATCCATGCAATCTTCGTAAGCCAGATAATAAATCTTCTTTTTCTTTTCTGCGCCATTGATTGCGCCAACCATGGTGCCACCAACTGCGCCAAATGCCAAACCTGGAACAACACCTTTTTTGCCATTGAGAAGGCCACCGAGAAGTGCGCCACCGGTTGCGCCAGCCACTAAACCAGTGCCAACGCTTTTATTGGCATAATGATCAGCTTCTTTTTTCGCATAGGCGCGGCAAATTTGTTTTTTGGATTTAGCAAAGCTAACATCAGCAGTTGCAACCATTGAGGCAGAAGCAATGGCTAATCCGAGAATTACGGATAATGTGCGTTTCATTTTTAAGTTCTCCAGTTTCGATGTTGCAACCTTAAATCACAGTATATGAACTGAATATGAATTATTCGAGGCGGGCAGGAAATCCTTCTGCCCGCAAATCAGTTTGTAGCACATCTTCCAGCAATTTGGCGATCTGGGTGGATTGCGCTTGCCCGCCATAGGCCGCTTTGCCTTTGATGAAGGTTTGGTTGGTAAGGCTGGCCAAATCCAACGGCACGCCGAATTCTTTGCCGAAATTCATGGCAAAGCCTAAGTCTTTCAAAGCGAGGTCCATGGTGAAGGCGATGTCGTAACTGCCATTTAAAATGAGTTGCCCCTCAGTTACATGCACAAAACTGGTGCCGCTGGAGGCTGCTATTGCCTTCCATGCTTGGCCCAAATCAAGCCCGCCACGTTTGGCCAGCATCAAGGCTTCGGCATCCGCCACCAGATGAATGAAGGCTAGCATATTGGTGATCACTTTGATTACGGCTGCGGAACCAATGGGCCCCATGTGGAACATTTTATTGCCAATGGCTTCAAGTGCTTTGTGATGCATCTCGTATAAGTCTTTGTCTCCGGCAGCTAAAACGGTGATTTCGCCACGCGCTGCGAGATGCACCCCGCCAGTGACAGGGGCTTCCAAAGTGCGAACGCCTTTGGCGGTGGCCATGGCCGCCAAGCGGATTATTTCATCGCGACCATTGGTGGAGTTTTCAATCCAGGTTGAGCCGGGCTTCAAGCCTTGGAGAAGTTCACTGAGGACTTTTTCAGAAACTGTTGGTGAAGGCAAACAAGTGAAAACATGGTCCACTTGCTCGGCGAGGCGCTTAGGAGTGGCGGCCCATTTGGCTCCGGCCTTGATGTGGCGTTCGCCCAAGGCCGGGTTGAGATCATAGACCGTCAGATTATATCCGGCGTTGATCAAACTCATTGCAATGTGGCCACCAAGATTGCCGAGGCCGATATAACCGTATTTCATTTTTTTAATTTTCCATTCATAACATCCATCTGTCATCCCGACGAAAGTCGGGAACCAGACTGTCCAAGAGCGAGTCTGTTAAAAGTCTGGGTCCCGACTTTCGTCGGGATGACAAATTATTAAGGTTACACATTGATCGGATGATTGGTCATTTCCAAATGCAGTTTGGTTCCTGTGTAAGGATGCGCCAGTGCAACTTCCTCATTCAACTCCACACCAAGGCCAGGTTCCGTCGGTGGGATCACATAGCCCTGCTCCCAACGAATTGGCTTTTTCAAAAGCTTGGAATAAAAGCCGCCGAAAGTTTCGATGCTTTCGAGAATGAGGAAGTTCGGCAGCGATGCGCCATACTGAATGTTGGCGGCAGCTTCGATAGGGCCAGCATAGAGATGTGGCGCGATCTGCGCGTAATTCACTTCGGCCATGCCAGCAATTTTCTTGGCTTCCCACAAGCCACCCACGCGACCCAACGCCATTTGCAATATGGATGCAGCGCGCAATTCTAAAACGCGGCCAAATTCATATTTCGTGGTCAGTCGTTCGCCTGTGGCAATGGGGATGGATGTGCCGCGTGCCACCAAAGCCATTTCCTCTGGTCTGTCTGGTGGAGTGGGCTCCTCAAACCACAAAGGGTTATAGGCTTCGATTTGCTTGGCAAAGCGAATGGCACCTGATGCTGTGAATTGGCCATGGGTGCCAAACAACAGATCAGCTTTATTGCCCACAGCTTCACGGATGAGTTTGCAGAACTTGGCGCAAAGCTCCATCGATTCCAGCGAAGGTTGGCGTGGATCGAAGGATGAGTATGGGGCTGCTGGATCAAACTTAATTCCCGTGAAGCCCAACTTGGCATAATGCGCTGCGCGTTCGGCTGAAGCTTCAGCATTCCAATAAATTGAATCATCTTGGCCCTTGGCAATATCGGGATAGATGTAAGTGTATGAGCGCAGCTTTTCGTGAACGCGGCCACCTAGCAATTCATAAATCGGCTTGTTCAAAGATTTGCCGATGATATCCCACAGCGCAATTTCTAAACCAGAAAGCACACCCATCAAGCTCACATCAGGGCGCTGGGTGAAGCCGGAGCCATAAACTTTGCGCCAAAGGGCCTCGATGTGGAATGGGTCCATGCCTTCAACATAACGCCCAAATGTATCTTCAATCATTGCGGTCATGGCAGTGGGGCCAAAGGTGGCGCAATAACATTCGCCATAGCCCACAATGCCATTGTCAGTGGTGAGTTTTACGAATGTGAAATAGCGCCCGCCCCAGCCGGGAGGTGGGTTGCCGACGATGAAGACTTTGAGATCTTTGATTTTCATGGGCGAGGCTTTCGTTGCGATGGCGATTTATTGCAGAGTTTTGCCTGCTTCGATACGGTTATGAATTAAACGCCTCAGCAATTTTTTTCACCACTAACCCATCTTGCCAAAGCAGCGTGGGCTGGTCCACACAGAGGCCATGAGCGATAATTATGATTACATCATTGTGGGTGCAGGTTCGGCTGGCTGCGTGTTAGCCGAGCGTTTGACTGCGAATGGCCGCCACAAAGTTTTGCTTTTGGAAGCTGGTGGCAGTGACCGCCGCTTTTATATTTCCATGCCACTTGGCTATGGCAAATTGTTCTACGATCCATCCGTAAATTGGCTTTACAAAACTGAGCCTGATATTGGATTGGCTGACCAGCAAGACCTATGGCCGCGTGGTAAAGTTTTAGGTGGCTCAAGTTCTATCAACGCCATGGTTTATATTCGTGGGAGCGCCGAAGATTTTGTTGGCTGGAAGCGAGCTGGAAACCAAGGCTGGGGCTGGGATGATGTGCTGACTGCTTACAAAGCATTGGAAGACAATGAAGCGGGTGCGGATGAATATCGTGGTGCTGGTGGGCCTTTATATATCAGCAATAACACCAATGATCGCCACGCGTTATGTGCGCCATTTATCGCGGCGGCAAATGCGGCAGGGCTTGCGTACAATGCAGACTTTAACGGTGCCACTCAAGAAGGTGTGGGCCACTATCAGATGACAATCAAAAACGGTCGGCGCAATTCTGCGGCGCGAGCATTTTTGCGACCCGCGATGAAGCGCAACAATTTGCGCGTTGAGACTGACGCTCATGTTATTCGGGTTTTGTTCGATGGCACGCTGGCTACCGGTGTTGAATACCAGCAGAATGGAGTGGTCAAAATTGCGAAGGCCACGCGCGAGGTTATTCTTTCGGGGGGTGCCGTAAATTCACCACAGCTTTTGCAACTTTCTGGCATTGGCCCTGCCCCGCTTTTGAAGCCACTTGGAATTGATGTTGTCAAAGCCAACGCCAATGTGGGCGCGCACCTGCAAGATCATGTGGGCATCAATTATACGTTCCGCATGAATGTTCCAACGCTGAATGATGAGCTTCGGCCATGGTGGGGCAAGCTTCGCGTGGGGCTCAAATATCTGCTCACGAGGTCTGGACCTTTAAGCTTGAGCATCAATCATGGCGGCGGTTTTTTCCGCACCAGCGCCAAACACCTGCGCCCAAATATGCAGCTTTATATGCAGGCTTTTTCAACGCTGCTGCCAAAGCCTGGTGAGCGGCCCATTCTATCGCCTGACCCGTTTTCTGGATTGTCATTGGGCTTATCCAATTGCCTGCCCACCAGCCGTGGTGAAATTATGATTGCTTCGACTGACCCGTTCAAGCATCCGCGTATAACACCTAACGCACTTTCAACCGCGCATGACACCGAGGAAATGCTGGAAGCCGTGAAGTTTTTACGGGTGCTTGCGGCGCAAAAACCAATGGCGGATTTGATTGCCGAAGAGTTGCGACCTGGCCCTTCTTTACAAAGTGATGATGAGTTGATTGCTGATTTTCGCAAGCGCAGCGGCACAGTGTATCATCCTTCATGCACTTGCCGCATGGGGCCTGATGCGAGAACTTCCGTGGTGGATGCGCGTCTCCGCGTTCATGGTGTGCAAGGCCTGAGCGTGGTTGATGCCTCAGCCTTCCCCGCCATTACATCGGGCAACATCAACGCGCCGACGATGATGCTGGCATGGCGGGCGGCAGAGATGATTTTGGCGGATGCGGGTTAACCAGTCACCAAACATTTGCGCTCCACGCCAGTGCGGGATTTATAGGTTCCGGTTACTGGATTGAATGAGGTGTATTTCTTGCCGCAATAGACATTCCATGCGGCTGAACCAGGTTCTAACACGAGGCGGAGTTTTATGGTGGGCTTTTCTATAACTGGAACCGGATCAGGTGTTGGTTCGGGCGGAATTTCCATCACTTCTTGAATTTTTGGTTTTGCTTTAGGAGCTACGATTTTAACCACAGGCACTGGCTTTGGCGGAGCCATGCAGGAGGCTTGGGCAATATCAAATTTGTGTTGCCACAGCGCCTTATCTGTGGCTCTCGCATCGGCGAAATCCCTTGCATAGGCGGCGCAGTAATCGGCTTTGGTGGCGTTGGCTGGTGCTGCCATTATGCAGCAGAACAGCCCCGCTATCATGCGGGCTTTTCTCATAAATCTCATCTCCGTCGCTGCCGTCCAGCTTTCATTAAGCGCTGAATTAAGGCGAGGATTAGGCTTGATGTGCGAGGATATCTTTGGCGGCAGCCACAGCTGATGAAAAGCAGGCTTGCAGCAGATAGCCACCTGTCGGGGCTTCCCAATCTACCATTTCGCCAATGGCATAGGCATTGCCCAAGGATTTTATTTTGAAATGTTCATCGAGTTCGGTGAGAGCCACACCACCAGCGGAGGATATGGCGCGCACCAAGCTTGCGGGTCGCATGATTTTAATTTCGACAGCTTTCATGCCGGCACCCGTAATTGGTGCATTGGTTTCTCTCATCAATGAAATACCAACAGGCGAAAGCCCTGCCACTTTACGCAACCAATTTGATTGTGTGTCTTTGCCGCGTGGCTTGGCGCTCAAGCGCTGGTCTAAAACTTCCGCTGTCAGATCTGGACGCAAATCGACGTAGAGAATTTGACCGGGTGCATCGCGCATATGGCGCGAGATGGCGTAGATCGCGCCACCTTCAATGCCCTCGCTAGAGATCATCAACTCGCCACGCACTTTAGTGCCGGCATAATTCAGGCCCACATTTTTAACGGGCGTGCCTGAAAAACGATCTCTAAATACGCGGCTCCAATCTACCAGAAAACGGCTGTTAGACGGGCGGAAGGCATTCACGCGGATATTTTCGCCGCGCAAAATTGGAATCCATTCGGCATCCGAACCAAGCTGGGGCCAGCTGGCGCCACCCATGGCGAGGATGGTTGTGTTGCCATCAAAGCCTTGCCAACGGGTACCAGATTTTAAGGTGACGCCCAAACCTTCGAGGCGCTTCAACCATGCGCGAAGCAAGGGCGAGGCTTTCATTTGTTTGGGAAACACGCGGCCTGAGGAGCCCACGAATGTTTCAATGCCCAGACCATTCACCCATTCAACCAAAGCTGAAGGGGGGAATGCGCGGATGGCGGGGGTTAGAAATTCCTTGGCATCGCCATAACGTTCCAGCAGGGCTTCCATTGGTTCAGAATGCGTAAGATTTAAGCCACCCCTGCCCGCCAACAAAAACTTGCGCGCCGGCTTTGCCATGTGATCTATAATGGTCACCTTCATGCCGCCACTGGCCAACACTTCGGCGGCCATTAAACCGGCAGGGCCTGCGCCTACAATTGTCACTTCAGATTTTTGCACTTTTTTATGCCCTAATAAGGCAGATCAAAATATTGCTCGGCCGTGATGCGGTAAATATCGATTGGCTCAAAACGGCCATGACCAACAGGATAGGCTGGATCCGTGCTCACATGGCCCAATCCGATGCGCGATGCAAGCCGTGCCGAGCGCTTGTTGTCTTTCATAATTTTGCACCACATGGTTTTGGCCATGAGCTTTTCAAAACCGAGGCCCAAAAGAGCGCGGCCAATTTCGGTGCCAAAACCCACAGACCATAAAGCCGGATGCAGGCCCCAACCCATTTCCATCGCATGATCTTGATGGTTGATCAAAAAACCATCGCCCACTACCTCGGCCGAAAGCCGCTCCTCGGCCGCCAGATGAAACACGCGGCGCTTGGCATCGCCCTGCACGGCCACTTGGCGGCGCACAAATTCTGCCACTTCATCTTGGTTTTTAAATTTGTGGGCGATGTATTTTTGATAGCGGCTTTGTGTCATAAACCCAGTCAAGTCTAAACTGTCTTGTGCATTGATTTCGCGCAAGATTATGTTTGGGGTTTCCACAGCGTTCAGAATCGAATGGGTGAGCATGGCGTCAATCTAGCTTTTGTTTAGCAGAAACGAAACTCCCAACTTGTTGACAAGATTAACGCATGTTCCGGCCGAAGTGCCGCATTGCAATAATATAGCTTAAACTAATTCAATTGCGCTGGTAGTCTTGGCGGCAACACAGATTTAATCGGAGAACAACATGGACAATAAGACTTCTGAACCCGCAGGAAAGTGCCCCGTAATGCACGGCGTTGCCAAGCAAGCTACGGCTGCTGCGCGCTCTAATCGCGATTGGTGGCCAAACCAATTGAATCTCAGAATTTTACATCAGAACTCCGCTCTCTCGAATCCGATGGGCACATCTTTCAATTATGCCGAAGCATTCAAGACACTTGATTTACAGGCCGTGAAGAAAGACATCTTTGCTTTGATGACCAATTCGCAAGACTGGTGGCCGGCTGATTTTGGTCACTACGGACCGTTCTTCATTCGCATGGCTTGGCACAGTGCTGGCACCTATCGCACGGCTGATGGTCGTGGTGGTGCGGGCTTTGGCACGCAGCGTTTTGCACCTTTGAATAGCTGGCCTGATAACGGCAACTTAGACAAGGCGCGGCGCTTGCTGTGGCCGATTAAGCAAAAATATGGTACCAAACTTTCATGGGCCGACTTGATGATTTTTGCTGGCAACTGCGCTCTTGATTCTATGGGCTTCAAAACCTTCGGCTTCGGCGGAGGTCGCGCTGATGTGTGGGAACCATCTGAAGATATTTACTGGGGTCTTGAAGGCACATGGCTGGACGACAAGCGCTATTCTGGCGATCGTGAATTGGAAAATCCGTTGGCCGCTGTGCAAATGGGTTTGATTTATGTGAACCCTGAAGGCCCCAATGGAAACCCTGATCCCATGGCTTCAGCGCGCGACATTCGCGAGACTTTTGCACGGATGGCGATGGATGATGAGGAGACTGTGGCGCTGATTGCTGGTGGCCACACCTTTGGCAAAACCCATGGTGCAGGCCCAACTTCGCATGTTGGCCCTGAACCCGAAGGCGCTGCAATTGAAGCGCAAGGCTTGGGCTGGCTTTCCAGCTATGGCAGCGGCAAGGGTGGCGATGCTATCACAAGTGGCCTCGAAGTGACTTGGACCACCAAGCCGACGCAATGGAGCAATGATTATTTCTCCATTCTGCTTGGAAATGAGTGGGAGCTGACCAAGAGCCCGGCGGGTGCTCATCAATGGCAACCCAAGAATGGCAAAGGGGCAGGCGCTGTGCCCGATGCCCATGATCCATCCAAGCGCCATGCGCCTGCTATGCTAACCTCTGATCTCGCCCTGAAGTTTGATCCTATTTACGAAAAAATCTCGCGGCGCTTCCATGCTAACCCTGATCAATTTGCCGATGCCTTTGCACGCGCGTGGTATAAACTTACGCACCGCGACATGGGGCCACGCGCACTTTATCTCGGTGGGCTAGTTCCGGCTGAGGTTTTGATTTGGCAAGACCCAGTTCCTGCTGTCACCCATCCGCTGATTAACGCTAAAGATATTGCAGCACTCAAAACTAAAATCTTGGCTGCAAAGCTTTCTACGTCGCAATTGGTTTCTACGGCTTGGGCTTCGGCTTCAACATTCCGTGGGTCTGATAAGCGCGGAGGTGCCAATGGAGCGCGGATTGCCCTTGCTCCGCAAAAAGATTGGCAGGTTAACCAGCCGGAACAATTGGCACTCGTGCTCAAAAAACTAGGTGCCATTCAAAAGGCCTTCAATGCAGCACAAACTGGCAAGAAGCGGGTTTCGCTTGCTGATCTCATTGTGCTTGGTGGTTGTGCTGCTGTTGAAAAGGCCACTGGCTTTGCTGTGAAGGTTCCTTTCACACCCGGCCGCACTGATGCAACACAAGACCAAACAGATGTGGAAAGCTTTGCGGTGCTTGAACCCATTGCCGATGGTTTCCGCAATTACCTGAAAAAGGAATATACAGTTTCAGCTGAAGAACTGCTGATTGATCGCGCGCAACTTCTCACGCTGACTGCACCCGAAATGACCGTGCTGATTGGTGGGCTTCGCGTGCTCGATGCCAATGCTGGTGGTGCCCAACATGGCGTGTTCACCAAACGCGCTGGCAAGTTGACCAATGATTTCTTCGTCAATCTTCTCGACATGAACACCACTTGGAAAGCCAGTTCGGATGCTGCCCAAGTGTTTGAGGGCAGTGACCGCACATCAGGTGCTGTAAAGTGGACAGGCACCAGAGCCGATCTGGTGTTTGGATCAAATTCGCAGCTGCGCGCGCTGGCGGAAGTTTACGCTTGCAAAGATAGCGCCGAAATGTTCGTGCGCGATTTTGTGGCGGCCTGGACCAAAGTGATGAACTTGGATCGCTTTGATTTGAAGTGAGTGATTGGAAAAGGCGGGTGGAAACATCCGCCTTTTTCTTTGGAGGCAAATTTAACCCTTAATAGAGGGTTAATTTGACTTTGTTTGGAATTAAACGTAACAGGCAGAATTATATAACCCCCGGCAATGGCGAATGCCCCTGTGGTTCCCAATTTACAATTTTTTCGCCAGATTGGTTTTTCTGATTTACATGAACTTCTCCGACCTGGGCCTTAGCCCTAAAGTGCTTGAAGCCGTAACCGCCGCTGGTTACACCACCCCAACAGCCATTCAGGCTGAGGCAATTCCTCATGCCTTGCAGCGCAAGGATGTGCTTGGCTTGGCGCAAACTGGCTCTGGCAAAACTGCAGCCTTTGTGTTGCCCATGCTTTCGATGTTGGAAAAGGGCCGCGCTCGCGCACGGATGCCGCGCACCTTGATTTTGGAACCGACGCGCGAACTTGCAGCACAAGTGGAAGAATCATTCGCCTCTCTTGGCAAGAACCACAAACTCACGGTGGCATTGCTGATTGGTGGCGTATCATTTGAACCGCAGGCTGCCAAGATTGATCGCGGTGCAGATGTCGTTATTGCGACACCGGGGCGCTTGATGGATCATTTCGAGCGCGGGCGTTTGATGCTGAACGGCATTGAAATGCTGGTTATCGATGAAGCAGACCGGATGCTTGATATGGGCTTTATGCCGGATATCGAGAAAATCTGTAAGTTGCTGCCGTTTACTAGGCAAACTTTGTTTTTCTCCGCCACCATGCCGCCTGAAATTCAGCGCGTCACTTCGCAATTCCTGCATAATCCCATTCGCGTGGAAACAGCTGCGCGTGGTTCAACTGTTGAGACCATTACGCAAATGTTGGTGAAGGCTCCGCATGAAGCTGCTGCCAAGCGTGATGCTTTACGCAATTTGCTCCGCACGCAAACCAATGTAAAAAATGCAATCATTTTCTCAAATCGCAAAACCACAGTGGCGCTGTTAGAAAAATCTTTGACGCGCCATGGCTTTAACGCTGGTGCTTTGCATGGCGACATGGACCAGTCGGCGCGGCTTAAAATGCTCAATGCCTTCCGCAACAATGAAGTGACATATTTGATAGCCTCTGATGTGGCGGCACGCGGGCTGGATATTCCTGAAGTGAGCCATGTGTTCAACTTCGATGTGCCCATTCATGCTGAAGATTATGTTCACCGCATTGGCCGCACTGGCCGTGCAGGGCGTGAAGGTTCTGCCTTCACCATGGTGACAAAAGAAGAAGCAAAATATCTCAAAGCTATCGAAACGCTGATCAATAAAGAGCTACCCTATTTTGACAATGGTGCCGTTGCAGAACCTGTTGAAGCACCACGTTCAGAGCGCCCTGCCCGTGGCCCGCGCCGCGCTAAGCCTGCAAAGGCTCCGCGTGTTGAAGAGGTGGCAATTTCAGCGCCCGTTGCTAAGCCCGAGCGCGTTGAAGAAAACCGCAAACCCCGCACACGGCCTGAATTTTTAGCTGATGCGCCAAATGATCATGGCTTCCATGACGGCAACATGCCTGGCTTTTTAATGAAGCGTTAAGTTTTTTCGGTAGTCATACTCTTCTAACCTTTAGCCGTTATGCTGTTGGTAGGGAAAATCTCTATTGATCGGGCAAAAGTGACAATTGAGAACAAAAGAATAGCCCAACGCATGAGAGTGCTGAAGGGTGCTAAGATCGTCAGCATGAACCAATGGTCCGTGGTTGATTGCACCGTGCGTGACTTATCTGAAACTGGTGCCAAAATAATTTGCGGTGACCAAGCCGCAGTTGCCAATGAGTTTCGATTTCTCATCCCTAGTGAAAACACTATTCGCAATGCTAGGGTTGTGTGGCGGCGTGGTGACTTGCTGGGCATAGAATTTACCAGCGAGAAAACCAGAGCCCCAGCGCGCAAATTACAAACAGATTCTTGAGGGCGCTGCTACTTCGATTTAACGATTTTTTTCTTCAGCGGTTTTTGTGAGCGCAACGCTGCTGCAAAAGCCTTTTTGCACCAAAGTTCCATTTCACTCGTGTCATCCAAGCAGCGTTCAGGTGCGCGCCAATAGCTCATCGCCGTGTGGCCACCTGCTTTTGATGCGTAGGTGAATTGGCTGAGATTTTCTTTCTCAAACTCCGGCTTCAAGGTGTCGTCGCCTTTGAGATAAAGCATGTCATCATCAACCATGCCGAAGATCAGGCCAGCGTGATAAAGGGCAACCGCACCGAACATCTTTCTGGTGGTCACGGCACCGAAGCCTGCTATTTGTTCCAGAACATGTTCGACTGTTGCGCTCATGCTGATGCGGGAACGATCTGCACGCTTTCGCCGCAGCCACAGGCCGAGATTTGATTTGGGTTATTGAATACAAAACCAGATTTTAAAGCAGATGCTTGAAAATCCATCTCAGTGCCAAGCAGGAACATGATGGCTTTAGGGTCGATCAGAATCTTGGCACCTTTGTCCTCAACCACTTCGTCAAACTTGCCCTGCTCTGCGGCCCATTCCATCGTGTATTCCATGCCCGCACAACCACCATTCTTCACGCCTACGCGAAGGCCCACACCTTCGCCACGCGCCATCAACTCGGCAATGCGGGCTGCTGCGGCATCCGTCACTTTCATCACTTGGGGTCTTGGTCGTGCTTGAGCTGTTGCCATGTTCACATCCTACCACATATTCATTGCCATGCGAGCTTCTTCCGACATGCGACTATGATCCCATGGCGGGTCAAAGGTAATTTTTGCTTTAACACTGGCAACGCCGCCCACAGTGGAGACAGCATTTTCCACCCAGCCCGGCATATCGCCAGCCACCGGGCAACCTGGCGCAGTGAGCGTCATATCAATAGCCACATTGCGATCATCATCAATATCGACTTTGTAAATGAGGCCCAGTTCATAAATATCGACGGGAATTTCAGGATCGTAAACCGTCTTGAGGGCCGCCACTATATCATCCGTCATCCGCGCCAATTCATCAGCGGGAATGGCAGACATATCGGGTGCGTTAGTGGTCAAAGTGTCGGTCACGAGAATATCCTCTGAGCAGAGATAAGCGCTTCTGCCAATTTATCAACCTCCTCCATGGTATTGTACATGGCGAAGGAGGCGCGGCAAGTGGCGGTTACGCCGAAGCGTTGCAGTAACGGCTGAGTGCAATGGGTGCCAGCCCGCACGGCCACACCTTGGCGGTCAATCACTGTGGCTACGTCATGGGCGTGGGCGCCGTTCATCATAAACGAGATAATAGGGCCTTTGTTGCGGGCTTGGCCGAAGATCTTAAGCGAGTTGATTTCGCGCAATCGGCCCATGGCATAATCATGCAGCGCCTTTTCGTGGGCAGCAATTTTATCGAGACCAATAGCAGTCATATAATCCAACGCTGCACCCAAACCAATTGCTTCAACGATGGCTGGAGTGCCCGCTTCAAAGCGATGTGGCGGATCATTATAGGTGATAGCGCTTTCAGTAACTTCTAAAATCATCTCGCCACCGCCTTGATAAGGCGGCATTTTTTGCAAATGCTCAGACTTTGCATAAAGAACGCCAATGCCCGTTGGCCCGTAAGTTTTATGGCCTGTGAACACCAGAAAATCAGCATCCAATGCTTGCACATCTATATGGCCATGGACGGCTTGTTGGCTGGCATCAACCAAAACCGGAATGCCTTTGGCGTGGGCGATTTTGATAATTTCAGCCACCGGAACCACCGTACCCAAAGCATTGGACATGGCAGTGATGGCGATTATTTTGGTGCGCGGGCTGATCAGTTTTTCAAACTCATCCAGCAGAAAATTGCCTTCATCATCGATGGGTGCCCACTTGATTATGGCACCTTTGCGCTCGCGGTGGAAATGCCACGGCACAATGTTTGAGTGATGTTCGAGGATAGAGAGAATAATTTCATCGCCCTCGCCAATCACCATGCCGCCGAAACTTTGTGCCACAATGTTAATGGCATCGGTGGCGTTACGGGTGAGGATGATTTGATCTTTAGATGGCGCATTGATGAAACGGCGTACGGATTCGCGGGCATCTTCGAAGCTTTGTGTGGCGGCATTAGAAAGGAAGTGAAGCCCGCGATGCACGTTCGCGTATTCTTCCGTCATCGACTTCATCATCACGTCGAGTACGGCCTTGGGCTTTTGGGCGGAGGCCGCGTTATCAAGATAAACCAGTGGCTTGCCATAAACCTCTCGTGAGAGAATGGGGAAGTCCGCGCGGATTTTCTCGGCGTTGAGTGTCACTTCGCCTTCCTCGCGGTCAACCAATTCTCGGCAAAATCCACCATAGCTTCGCGCATGGCGTCATTCACAATACCATCAAAGGCTTCGCCTACAAACGCGCCAATCAACAGTGACTTGGCTTCCGCTGCGGGAATGCCGCGTGATTGCAGATAGAACAGATGATCGTGGTTGATATCGCCAGCCGTCGCACCATGACCGCAGACTACATCATCTGCATAGATTTCGAGTTCGGGTTTGGCGTCGAATTCAGCGCTCTCCGACAACAACAAAGCATGGCTCGACTGTTTGCCATCAGTTTTTTGGGCGTGTTTACGCACAATCACTTTGCCTTGGAAAATGCCACGGGCGTTTTCATCCATCACGCATTTAAACATTTCGCGGCTGGTGCAATGCGGAACTTTGTGGTCCATCACAAGGCGAGTGTCGGCGTGCTGTTTGCCGTTCAATAAGTAAGCGCCAGCGATGAGCGCGTTGGCATTTTCGCCCGCGAAGAGATAATTTCCGTTTTGGCGATTGAGGGCAGAGCCTGAGGTTAGGGTGAACTCATTGAGCTTTGCATCTTTGGCCAAGGTGCAATCTATATAAGAGAGATGCGTGGCATCATGCGATTCCAGTTCCACTTTCACGCGGTCCAATCTTGCACCAGCGCCCACTTGAATTTCGGTGACGGCATTCAAAACATAATCGCCTTCACCCACGAAAGTTTCGATGATGGTGGCCGATGCGCCCTCGCCCACTTCAATGCGGTTGCGAAGCGCCATGGCGCGGACGACACCCGATGTGGCTATGTGGATGATTTCCACTGGCACATCCATCGTCGCATCAAAACGCAACGTGAGGCCGGAGGGTTCGATGGCGCTGTTCAAATGAATGACAGGATCATCAACTTCGGATGAAGATGGCACGCCCAACTCAAAAGTGAGACCGGCGAAATTTGACCGCGCTTGATCCAAACTGCCATTCACAAACACAATGCGGTGGGTGGTGAGTTTAGCGAAAGGTGAGGTGGCCATAAGACGGGCCACGTCTTTGTCGGTAACCGCAATTTCTTGCGTAGGGTAAGGCTTGTCTATACGGGCGCGCAAATCAGTCCAGCGCCATTCTTCCATGCGGCGGTGCGGCAGTGCTACGCCGAAGGCTTCTTCAGCTGGCGTTTTGGTGAGCGCCATATTCACGCAACCTTCTCCACAAACTCGGCATAGCCATTGGCTTCCAATTCCAGCGCCAATTCCTTGCCGCCGGACTTCACAATTTTTCCTGCTGACAGCACATGCACAAAATCCGGCACGATGTAATCTAACAAACGTTGGTAGTGGGTGATCACGATCATGGCGCGGTCTGGTGAGCGCAGCGCATTGACACCATCAGCAACCACTTTGAGCGCATCAATATCAAGGCCAGAATCAGTTTCATCCAACACGCAGAGTGAAGGTTCCAGCACGGCCATTTGCAAAATCTCGGCGCGCTTTTTTTCGCCGCCTGAGAAGCCCACATTTACTGGACGCTTCAACATTTCTTGACTGATGTTCAGTTTCGCGGCCCGCTCCTTCACAAAGCGCATGAAATCCGGAATCGATAATTCCTTTTCGCCACGGGCTTTGCGTTGGGCATTCAGCGCCACTTTCAAGAACTGCATGGTTGCAACACCGGGGATTTCGATGGGGTATTGAAAGGCCAGAAATACACCCTTCGCGGCACGTTCATTGGGGTCCATAGCCAACAGGTCTTCGCCTTTGAACGTAACGGACCCTTCAGTCACTTCATAACCATCGCGGCCTGAGAGCACATAGGACAATGTGGACTTTCCAGAACCATTCGGCCCCATAATAGCATGAACTTCGCCTGCCTTCACATTGAGGGAAAGACCTTTCAGAATTTCGCGTGGTTCGTATTCAAGTTTGACGTGGAGGTTTGAGATTTCGAGCATTTCAAATTTCTTTCTTAACTAACCCTCTCCCCTTGCGGGAGAGGGAGGCGCAAAAGCGCCGGGAGAGGGGTTTTGGGCAGAGGAGCGCGTTGAACCAGCCCCCTCTTCCGTCTCGCGCTGAGAAGCGCGATCCACCTTCCTCCGCGAGGGGGGAAGATTGAATAAATATAAGAGCGCTAGCCAACACTGCCCTCCAAGCTAATCCCGATCAGCTTCTGGGTTTCGGCCATGAATTCCATGGGGAGTTGTTGAAGCACATCGCGCACGAAGCCATTGACGATGAGCGCCACTGCTTCTTCTTGGCTAAGCCCACGCGACATGCAATAAAACATTTGATCATCACTGATTTTGCTCGTGGTGGCTTCATGTTCGAACTGCGCGGTTGAGGTTTTTGACTCGATATAGGGGACAGTGTGAGCGCCGCATTGATCTCCGATCAACAGTGAGTCACATTGTGTGAAGTTTCTGGCGTTGGTGGCTTTGCGGTGGGCGCTGACCAAGCCACGATAGGTGTTATCCGAACGGCCCGCGGCGATGCCTTTGCTGATGATGCGGCTGGAACTGTTCTTGCCCAAGTGAATCATCTTGGTGCCTGAGTCAACTTGCTGGCGGCCATTGGAAATGGCGATGGAATAAAATTCACCGCGTGAGGATTCCCCGCGCAAGATAACGCTGGGATATTTCCAAGTGATCGCACTTCCGGTTTCAACTTGAGTCCACGAGATTTTGGAGCGTGCGCCACGGCAATCGCCGCGCTTGGTCACAAAGTTATAGATGCCGCCCTTGCCTTCAGCATCACCTGGATACCAGTTTTGCACGGTGGAATATTTAATCTCGGCATCTTCATGGGCGATGAGTTCTACCACTGCGGCATGGAGTTGGCTTTCTTCGCGCGTTGGTGCCGTGCAGCCTTCGAGATAAGACACGTAAGAGCCTTTGTCGGCGATGATCAACGTGCGCTCAAACTGGCCGGTGTTTTTGGCGTTCATGCGGAAGTAAGTTGAAAGCTCCATCGGGCAGCGGACACCGGGTGGAACATAAACGAATGAGCCATCGGAGAACACAGCGCTGTTGAGGCCAGCATAATAGTTATCATTCTGCGGAACAACGGAGCCCAGATATTGCTTCACCAACTCAGGGTGTTCGCGCAGAGCTTCCGAAATCGAGCAGAATATCACGCCCGCCTTAGCAAGCTCAGCTTTGAAGGTGGTGACGACCGAGACTGAATCAAACACCGCATCAATGGCCACGCGGCCTGCGATCACTTCATTGCCTTCATCATCCAAGTGACTGGGCTCGCCTTGTTTGCGAATGCCCGCAAGAATTTCTTGTTCCTTCAATGGAATGCCCAACTTGGCATAGGTTTCTAAAAGCTTGGGATCAATCTCATCCAAGCTTTTTGGGGCAGCCATGGATTTTGGAGCTGCATAATAATACAAGTCTTGAAAATCGATTTTCGGATAATCAACTTTGGCCCAAGTGGGATATTCCATGGTCAGCCAAACGCGGTAAGCTTCAAGGCGCCACTCCAGCATCCATGCGGGTTCATTCTTCTTGGCCGAAATGAAGCGCACGATATCTTCATTCAAGCCTTTGGGCGCATAGTCGGACTCGATATCGGTTTCGAAGCCGTATTTATATTTATCGACTTCAATCGTTTTCACGAGATCAATGGTATCTTGGTCGGCCATAGGTCTATGCAGCTTTCGCTTTGAAGCGTTGGGTGAGTTTGCGCCAAGCGGCGATGAAATGTTGTGCGTCTTCTGTTGTGGTGTTCCACCCCAATGATACGCGGATTGCGGCGGCGGAGATTTCAGGTGCGACACCCATGGCCTGCAACACACTTGAATGGGCCACTTTGCCAGAGGAACAGGCTGAACCAGAAGACACCGCAATGCCTTCAAGATCAAAACTCATCAGCAAGGTTTCAGCGCGCATTCCGGCATGGCCGAAATAAATTGTGTTGTTAAGGCGCTCGGCACCTTGGCCAAAAATCACGCTGCCTTCGAGGGCGTGTTCAATTTCGCTGGTTAGTTTTTGCATGTTAATTTCGGCGCAACTTGTGAGGGCGGCAATGCCTGCCATGCCGATCACATTTTCGGTGCCTGGTCTTCTGCGTAATTCTTGGCCACCGCCATGCAGCAAAGGCTCCACCACCAGACCATCGCGAATGATCAAAGCGCCAATGCCCGTGGGTCCACCCACTTTATGCGCCCCAACTGTCATCATATCGCAGCCCAGCAAACCGAAGTTCACTTTGGTTTTGCCAAAGGCCTGCACAGCATCCACATGGGTGAGTGCGCCCGCCTTGCTGGCTTGAGCCACAATATCTTGAATGGGTTGAATGACGCCGGTTTCATTATTGGCGAACATGACAGACACAAGGGCCTTGGGGCCGCTCAACATTTTTTCTAATGCATTCAAATCCACGCGGCCAAAATGATCGACGGGGATAATCTCAACTGGTTTGCCACTTGCGGCAGCAGCGGCGCGCACGCTGGGGTGCTCCACTGCTGATATGAGTATGCGTTCCACAGCCACGCCACGCAGCGCCATGTTATTGGCTTCAGTGCCGCCTGATGTAAACGTGAGCATGGGCGGCAGACAGCCTAAATGGAAAGCCAGCTTGTCTCGCGAGCCATCCATGTGCTTTCGCGCAGTGCGGCCTTCAGCATGGATGGACGAAGCATTGCCATCAATTTCCATAGCCGCTTGCATTGCCTGCTTTACCTCAGGGCGCAGCGGGCTGGTGGCATTATGGTCGAGATAAGTTCTCAAAATGCTTTCACATGCCGATCTTTAGCTTGGCGGATAGAGGCTGCGAGTGCGAGGTTACGGTTTTGCACCACATCTTCAAGTGTGATCGCGTCGAGGAAGTTCATCATCTGGCGGCCGAGCGATGACCACAGATCATGCGAATTGCAGCGCTCACCTTTCACGCAGCCGGGCACAGCATCACCAGCACAGCGGGTGGCGTTCAAGGTTTCATCAGCGGCGAGAATCACTTCTGACATATTGATCTCGGCAGCATCGCGCGCCAGTTCATAACCGCCGCCAGGCCCACGCGAACTGGTAACCAGATTGGCGCGGCGCAATTTTCCGAAGAGTTGCTCCAGATATTCTTGACTAATGTCTTGGCGATCTGCGATTTCGGCTAAAGACACGGGTTTTCCGTGGCCATGTTCGCCAATATCAATCATCGCCATCACAGCGTAGCGTCCTTTGGTGCTCATTTTCATGGGCTTTTGCCTGTTCCATCAACGAAATGCTTGCTTTTTGCCCCCTGCTCCGTGCTAAAGGCGCGGAGGCTTTGAAGCTGAACGGTTTTTTACGTTTTGCCGTTCGCGCCACATCTACTAAATCCGACTAACGGAGTCAATTACTTGCGCCCGCGCTGAGATTGACCCTGCAACGCCAAAAATGGGATGCATTATGCCAGAAGTGATTTTTAACGGACCAGCGGGGCGCATTGAAGCGCGTTACCATCAAGGCAAAACCAGTGCTGCGCCCATTGCCATTTTGCTGCATCCGCACCCTACATTTGGCGGCACCATGAATAACCCGATTGTGCATTCGCTTTATCAGTTGTTTCAAAGCCGTGGCTTTAGCGTGTTGCGTTTTAACTTTCGCGGCGTTGGCCGCAGCCAAGGCTTATTTGACAATGGCGCTGGCGAGCTGGCCGACGCAGCTTCGGCGCTGGATTGGCTGCAAGCCTTAAACCGCGAATCTAAGACTTGTTGGATTGCTGGGGTTTCATTCGGCGCATGGATTTCGATGCAGCTTTTGATGCGGCGGCCAGAAATTGGCGGTTTTATTTCAATTGCGCCTTTGGCCAAACATTATGATTTCTCGTTCCTCGCCCCGTGCCCGGCTTCCGGCCTGTTTATCAATGGTGGTAAAGACACTGTGACAGCGCCTGAAGCCGTTCATACTTTGGTTTCAAAACTAAAGACACAAAAAGGCATTGCCATCGAACACAAGGTGATTGCCGATGCCAACCACTTCTTCCAAGACCGCATTGAGGACTTGACCAAGATTTGCGCTGATTATTTGGACAAGCGTTTGACCCAGGAAGAATAACCGCGCTTCATATATTTTCGCCAGTTGTGTTGTTCTTTAAACCCTAAGATTTCGCGAATTTTGCGGTTTGACAGAGGGGCTTCAAACTCACCAAGCTCACGCGTTATTGGAGTGTTGGGGCAATGCTGAGCAAGAAATTGCGCCGTAGGGGTATCTGCGGTGATTGTATCATTCACAGCGTTGAAGACTTGAAAGCCCAAGCCATCCTTTTGCAAACAAAGATGGACTATTTCACCTAAGTCACGCGCATCAATATAGCTCCATGAGTTGCGTTTACGGGATTGAGGATTTTTAATGAAATTGGGGAATTGGGCATAATCAACAGGCTCAATTATATTGGCAATTCGCAAGGCATAAATATCACCATTATAGCGCGCGGCGAAAGCTTTGGCCGTTTGCTCATTCACCAGCTTGGATAGGCCGTAACTATCCATGGGTGCAACGTCATAATCTTCCTCCAAAGGAAATTTTTTGAACTCTTGGTCGCCTTCGGCAAAGCAAACGCCATAAATGGTTTCACTTGATGCGATTATGATCTTGCGTACTCCTAATTTTGAAGCGGCTTCGATCACATTATAGGTGCTTAACACGTTGGCTGAGAATGTTTTATTATCAGGCTCCAGCAACACGCGGGGGATGGCTGCAAAATGCACCACTGCATCGGGTGCGCTTGGCAGGGAACCTTTTTCAAATCCATCAAAGCCAAAATGCGTGGTGAGCGCGTTAAAAACCTGGCCACTGTCAGTAAGATCGGTGATCAAGGTGTTTACACCTTCCTGGTCAAGAGGCTTCAAATCTAAATTGAGTATGGCATAGCCTTTGGCAACAAGATGCTTAACTGCATATCGCCCAGCTTTGCCTGATCCACCTGTGAAAACTATTCGCTTGGTCACTTGTTGTTCTCGCCCACTAAAATGCCACCAGTTAACTCTGATGCTACACCAGTTGTTCCTGGAAACGTAATGGGCAAACCACGCAAGCTTCTCACAGCTAGATAGGCCCAAGCCTCGGCCTCCATGCTATCGCCGTTGTAACCTGCATCCTCGGCGCTTTGAACGTTTCCTAGAATTTCCCTTAAACCCTGCATGATCGCGGCGTTGTGCCTTCCGCCGCCACAGATCACCCATGTTTTCACTGGTTCGTGGAACCAGCGGGCGGCTCTGGCGATGGAATGCACTGTGAAGGCAGTGAGAGTTGCTGCACCATTTTCCAATGATAGGCCTTCAACTGAAAAACTCTCGAAGCTGTTGCGGTCCAATGATTTTGGTGGGCGTTTTTGGAAATAGGGATTTTCTAGAGCGGCCTTCAAATGCTTAGCGGAAATGTTTCCGGCCAAGGCCAGCGCGCCTCCTTCATCATGGGTTTGGCCGTTACGCTTATGCACCCAATCATTGATCAGGGCATTGCCGGGGCCTGTGTCAAAAGCCAGCAACTCACCATTAGCGCCAATATGTGTGACATTGGCAACGCCGCCGATATTTACAAAAGCCATGGGTGGATTTTTAGCAAGCGCCCGGTGATAGGCTGGAACCAGAGGTGCGCCCTGCCCGCCCGCTGCGACATCGTCCGCTCGCATATCATAGACAACGGGGATGAGGAAGGTATCAGCAATGATTTGGCCAAGGCCGAGTTGCACTGTTAGTTTTAATTCAGGTTTATGAATTACAGTTTGGCCGTGAAAGCCGATTACATCAATCATAGTGTTATCATAGTCTGTGGCCTCAAAAAACCTTTCGAGTGCCCCAACATGCCAATGCGTGAGCTCCTCTTCCACTTCGGCAAGACATCCTGATCGTTGCGTGCGATCGGTTATGACAGCCGCATCCTTCAGCGCCTGCCGCAATAATGCTTGTCGTTCGGCAGAGTAAGGGTAAGTCATACTCGGCCCGCGCTCCACAAAGTTCTCGCCATCGGTGCGGATTAAAGCCACGTCAATGCCATCCAGCGAGGTGCCAGACATTAACCCGATGCTTGTGTAAATTTTTGACATGCAAATCACCTCACGATAAGAGGCCTTTACCATGACAAATTACAAATCAGAATTCCTTAACACTTTGGCCACCCGTGGCTTTATTCATCAATGCTCTGACAATGAGGGGCTGGACGCTTTGGCTGCCGCCAAAAAGCTGGTGGCTTATATTGGGTTTGATTGCACAGCATCCTCCCTTCATGTGGGTTCCTTGGTGCAAATTATGCTGCTGCATTGGTTGCAGGCATCCGGCAATAAACCGATTGTTTTGATGGGCGGCGGTACCACGCGGGTGGGCGATCCTTCGGGGCGCGATGAAAGCCGCAAGTTGTTGTCGCTTGAAGATATTGAGAATAACAAGCGCGGCATTCAACAGGTGTTTGACAAGTTTTTGAAATTTGGTTCCGGCAACACTGATGCAATGATGGTGGATAATGCCGAGTGGCTTGCATCGCTCAACTACCTCGACATGTTGCGCGATGTGGGTAAGCATTTTAGTGTGAACCGTATGTTGGCCATGGACTCGGTTAAACAACGCCTCGAACGGGAGAGCGAATTTTCGTTTATCGAGTTCAACTATATGGTGCTCCAGGCCTATGACTATTCCGAGCTGGCGCGGCGCTATGGTTGCAACTTGCAAATGGGCGGCTCCGATCAATGGGGCAACATTGTCAATGGCATTGACCTTGGTCGGCGCATGGGCACGCATCAACTCTATGCTTTGACTTCGCCACTCATCACATTGTCTTCGGGTGCCAAGATGGGCAAGACGGCAAATGGCGCAGTGTGGCTGAACGCGGATATGCGTTCGCCCTATGAGTATTGGCAGTTCTGGCGCAACACCGAAGATGCGGATGTGGCGCGGTTTTTGAAATTGTTCACCACTTTGCCGATGGTTGAGATTGCGAAGTTAGAAACCTTGGGCGGCTCTGAAATCAACGAGGCTAAAAAGATTTTGGCCAATGCAGCAACTGCTTTGTTGCATGGCGCTGCCGCCTCTGAACTTGCTGCTGATACGGCGCGTAAAACATTTGAGGAAGGTACATCTGCTGCGGGCCTGCCTACTGTGACTGTCGATTTTCCAATTGGCATTTTGGCGGCGTTGGTTCTGGCGGGTCTTGCTGGTTCCAATGGTGAAGCCAAGCGCTCCATACAGGGTGGCGCTATTAAGGTGAATGATGTGGTTGTAAGCGATGAGCGGCACAACATATCTGCCTCTGATTTGAACTCTGAGGGTGCAGCTAAACTTTCCATGGGCAAGAAGAAGCATGTGTTGTTGCGGCAGGTTTAACTGCTAATTGGTACCATCGCCCGTCGATTTCTTAGGCGCCCCCGATTTGGTGAAGTCAAACAGTCTGCGGAAAATGCCGGGGGCAAGGGCTGAAATTGGGTTCACTTTAATATCTGGCGAAGCCAGCGTGCCACCCATGGCATAGGTGACACCGAATAGACCTTCATTATTGTTTCCGCCACTCAGTATATCCCCCAAGAGCGGCACATTATTAAACGCACCCGTTATTCCACAGGCAGGGATAACCGAACCCGTTACATCAAGTGCGCCATCTTTTTTTCTAACCACACCATCGGCTGTTGCACACATATCGGGTCCACGCAAAATAACGTCACCAAGGCGCACGAATTTATTGTCAATATCGAAGGGCAACCATAATTTTGTAAAGGTGATGCCACCTTTGCGTGGTCCAGATTTTTTTGGTTTGCCTCGCTGGTCTAATTCCGCCAATGCGGCTTCGTTCCGCACTTCAAAATTCTTGATTTGCAACTGGCCATTTCGCAAAGGTGAGCCCTGTTCATTTCCAATCAGTGCCGAAAACTGCAACTCGCCGCCAGCAATTTTTGAATAAAAATTCGCAGCCCGCACCACGGCACCACCATCGCTACTAAACACTTTCATATCGCGGCCCTCGGCCAAGGGTGTCACTTTTATCCGCAAGGGTTGACCACTGAGAAAATTGCCCGTGATGTTCGCTTCAGCAACTTTGCCTGCCCGCGCACGCAATACGACAACTACATCATCCACGGCCTCGCCTCTGAAGGCCGTGACGTGTTTAAATTTGGCTCTCAACATAAAGTCTTGGTTTGGCGCGGCGGATGAAGCGGATGTTTCTGGCGTAGGATTGCCATTCTCGTCGGTCTGTACTGGGGAAATCAATGATTGAATATAGGGTCTGGCATCGAAGTTTTTGCCTGAGACGGTGAGCGCTAAATTATCTTCACCCGGCACAATGGTGGCTGAAAATATATTATCTTCGTCCAAGCGGATTTCATCCATGGTGACGGACTTCATAACGCCGCCAGCAGCAATTTCTAAGTTGCCGCGCAGGCGAAGGCCTGGGCCATCTAACTTAAAGTCATCAACTTTGCGCGATCCGCCTTCGGTGGTGGTCACAGTGAAAGATGCTGTTGTGCCTTTTTGAGCTGCGCGTTTCCACCCCAGAGCTTGAAGCTTCATCTTGGCATTCGAAAGATCAGCCTCGGCAACCACAACTGTTTGACCCTTATAATTGGTGGTGATTTCAGCAGTCACAGGTGTTGGGCCAGAAAGATAGTCAGCAATTTTGAGGCCTAATTTCTCACGGGTTTTTTCGTCCAGAACCACTTCAATTTGTGATGTGGCTGGTGCATCGTTACGGGGCTTTTTCCATGCCACCTTTGCCTCAAGACCATTCACTTTAGCAGGTCCAGTTATAGTGATTGCATCTTTACCAACATCAACAATAAGATCACCTTCGGTTAAGTCTATGCCTGGTAAAACTTTGGCAATGGCTGCTTTTTTAATGGCAATCTTGGTGGAAAATTCAACGCGTTCTTTTGGTATGTTTTTTATCAACGGAAACTGGAGATCAATCGCCACTTTTGCCGTGCCTTGAAGTTTAGGGAATTTAGCCAGATCAATTTTGATCAGGTTTAAATCTGGCTGGGTTGCCAAATCAACCATGGCATCAACTGGGCTTGCAAGATTAAAACCAAAAACCCCTTGCACTTCTTCGGCCATAATTCCATGTGCCGCAAATGATCCATCTTCAAGATTAACAATGCGACCCGATGCCAGTTGTGTTTGGCCTGCTGAAAATACCAAATCAAAATCATTATCTGTTTGGGTTGCTTCTGCCTTTGCGTTGGTAATGAGGGGGAGATCTTTAAAATAATGTGACGATACGTTCTCAATTTGAAAAGTAAAACTGATTGCGCCCTTTGGCAAAAGCCGTTCGCGCTTGGCTTTAGCTAAAGCATTTGCCGGTAAGTTGATTTGAAATGTACCTTCGGTCACACGGCCATCAACAACATTTTCCGTAATCCAAGCCCGTGACCTAGAGGCAACAATGGGGGGCCATAATTTTTTGAGTAAAGTGGCTGACACATCGCGCACCCGGCCCGCGAGTTGAATGCCCGCCGATTCATCGCCACCTGTAATGATGCCACGCATACGCACGCCCGAGTTTCCTGACATGACAACAAGATCAGCAATATCGAGGCGGGCTTGTTCAATGGCGGCGCGGCCTTTAAATTCGATGCGATCAACGAGCACTGGGTCTGTATCGGTGATTTTGGATTCAATGTTTACATTTTGCGCCTGCAAGGCAATGTCAAATGCATCCAGCTTTCCATCTGGCAATCGCACGGGGGTGAGCTTGCCGGATATATCAGCGCGCGAACCGCCAACGAGAAGCGACGAGTCAACAATATCAAATGCACCAGACTTAGCTTCGTAATTGATGTGAAAATTGCCGTCATCAATGTTGATCGGTTGAGCTAAATAATCTGGCAAATTTAACTGACCAGCTGCGGCCCCAAGTTCGGCAGTTGCCTTGGTGATGCTGCCATCTTCTTTGGCTTCAATTTCAATGTGACCGGACAGTGGAATTTGCACTTTGGCAAATTGCGAAAGGGCGAAAATCTTTTCGGCAACGTTGGCAGGAATTAAATTCTCTACCGTGGTGCTGACTGAAAACATTTTAGTATCGCGTTGATAGGTTGCCGAAAACTCAGTGTGCCAGGGTTGGCTGCTGGTGGCCACATCAGCTTTGGCAAGCACCACAAAGCCATATGGCATTTTTTTAAACGTCAGATCAGCTGAGGGCGCAAACCAATTGGCGGCATTGGCATCATCAAAAACATTCAATGAGGCTTGGCTAATGCTGATGCTGTTGAGCGCTGAAACTGAGTTTTTTGAATCGCGCGAGTCGAGAAATGCGATTAGCTTGGCACCACTGGTGGTGCCTGCGGGCGCTGTGGCTGGGCCACTTATGGCTTCTTTGCCACTCACATCTTTAAAATTTTCATCAATAACCACTGGCTCCGAAGCTTCATCAGCCTGGCCGCTCACACCGAGGGTGACCGAGCCATCCAAATTTCTTCGTGCGCTAATTTTGGGGCCAATGAGCTCCAAGCTGGTGGTAACAATTTTGCCGGTCAGCAGACTGGCCTTATCCAGTGAAACCGCTGCCTTGGGTGCTGAGGCAATGACGTTTCCTTCCGCATCACGCAACACCAAATTTCGAAAGCGCACATGGGGTATGTTTCCATTGCGGTCAATTTCAAGCATGGCACCACCCATGCTTACGCTCATGCCAGTGAGTTGTTGATTGATGGCCTTTTCGATACGGCCATTTAAAAACGATAGAGAAACAGGTGCTTGCGTGATGCGCCAGAAAAGCAAAGCAATAGCGAGCACAGCAAGCGCTGCGAGTGATAGTAAAGTCAGAACTGATATTCTTAACAGTCTTAACCGCAACGCCCTAGGTTCCAATCACCATTATCTACTAACGATTCCTATTGCCATTCTTTCACCAAATCGCATGAGTTCCAAGCGGTAAAGGCCACCAAAGCTTGTCTAAAAAATGACGGGTTTAGGATAATGACATTCCCGTTAAATCGGACTAGGATTGTATAGCACCACAATTTTGCCACAGGTGCAGGTGAACGAGTGTAATTATGTTTTTTAAGAAACCAAAAACTGAAGCTGAAGTGAACTCAAACGGGCTGGATCCTTCGTATATTGCGCGGGATACCTCTTTTGAAGGCAATATCATTTGCGATGGTGAAATCCATATTGATGGCATGGTGCGTGGCATTGTGCGTGCTCACA
The DNA here is from genome assembly GCA_031385245.1 of Hyphomicrobiales bacterium. Lineage (GTDB taxonomy): Bacteria > Pseudomonadota > Alphaproteobacteria > Rhizobiales > Aestuariivirgaceae > Aestuariivirga. Next base: position 39,670 of record JANNBH010000047.1, read on the forward strand.
CCTGTTTGGTTGATGCCCATGGCGAAATTCATGGCGAATTAACAGCTCAACACATTTTCATTCGCGGGCGGGTGATTGGCCCTGTAACCGGCACACATGTAACCATTCAGGCTGGCGCCCATGTTGAAGGCAATGTGACCAACGAAACCATTAGCATTGAAAATGGCGCTTATGTTTATGGCTCGATGCGGCAGGGTGAATTGAATCAGCCACCTGTTGCAGCTGAACCGGTAGCGCGTGAACCATTCGCGCCAATGACAGTTTCACCAACCGTTGAAGATGTGGTTGACAATGTGCGGCCTATGAAGGCAGCTAAGCCTTAATCAATATCTTCGATTGCCCCTGCCCCACCATGAATGCGGTGTGCAAGTGATGCTTGGATAAAATCGTCCAACTCGCCACCCAGCACAGCTGTTGGATTGGTGCTGGTAAAGCCAGTACGTAAATCTTTTACAAGCTGGTAAGGCTGCAAAACATATGAGCGGATTTGATGGCCCCAACCAATGTCAGTTTTGGTGGCATTGGCGGCATCCACTTTATCTTGCTTCAGTTGCACTTCACGTTCGTAAAGCCGTGACTTTAACATCTTTAAAGCAGTGGCGCGGTTTTTGTGTTGCGAGCGTTCAGCTTGGCAGGCCACAATAATGCCAGTGGGCATGTGCGTAATTCGCACTGCAGAATCAGTGGTGTTAATGTGCTGGCCGCCAGCCCCCGACGCGCGGTAAGTATCCACTTTCAAATCGCTATCGACGATATCGATATTTATATTATCGTCGATCACAGGATAGGCCCAAGCGGATGAGAATGAGGTGTGGCGGCGGGCGTTTGAATCATAGGGCGAAATGCGAACGAGGCGATGCACGCCACTTTCGGTTTTCAATTTGCCGTAAGCGTTTTTGCCTTTGATTTGTAGCGTGCAAGATTTGATGCCAGCTTCTTCACCATCATGTTGGTCTAGCACTTCAACTTTATATTTATTCAAATTGGCCCAGCGCACATACATGCGCATGAGCATGGAAGCCCAATCTTGGCTTTCTGTGCCGCCTGCGCCAGCGTTGATTTGCAAATATGTGTCGAAACTATCAGCTTCGCCAGAGAGTAGCGCGTCGAGCTCCACAGCAGCCACATCTTTTTTCAATGCCAGCAGCGCTTTCTCAGCTTCATCGACAATTGATTGATCGCCCTCCGCCTCGCCCATGGCAATGAGTTCGGAATTATCTGAAATTGCAGTTTGAATTCGCAAGATTCCACTGATGCTGTTATCCAACTCAGTTCTGCGCTTCATCAGTTCTTGGGCTTTTTGTGCATCATTCCAAATACTTGCGTCTTCTGCTTTAGCATTTAGTTCAGCTAATTCGCGGATTGAATTATCCCAGTCAAAGATGCCTCCGCAGCAAGCCTACGGATTGTTCGATCTCGTCGATCAACTTGATAATTTCGGCGCGCATGATGGATCCTAACTTTTAGAACTGAATTGATTGGCTCAATAGAGGCCGTTATCTGTTGCCGTCAACCCTTCTTGCGGGGCAACATCTGGAATTGGTTGTTTTGGAGGAACCAAAACCACACCCTCTTCAGGTGATACTGGCTTTGCCCCGTTGCCGATCAAGTTGGTGATAGCGGGAGGTTCGTCGCCGGGTTTAAATGCTTCGAGAATAACGCCTTCGCCTCCATAGATGGCGCGGGTGCCAGAATTAACTTGGATTGGTATAAGCTCAATGGCACGCGGCACGCGGAATGGAATGGCAGCTTTATCGCGCAAAGCCAGCCGCATAAAATCAGCCACGATGGGGGCAGCTAGATCGCCACCTGTGCGGCCTTTGCCCATGGGCTTTGGATTATCATAACCCACATAAACACCCACTGTGAGATCTGGCGTGAAGCCAATAAACCACGCATCACGTTCTTCATTGGAAGTTCCAGTTTTGCCGGCAATGGGCTTACCAACAATTTGCAATTTTTTTCCGGTGCCGCGCTCAACAACGCCTTCCATCATTGAGGTGATTTGATAAGCGGTATAGGGATTCATCACCTGCTCGCGCATATCAGCCAAATCTGGCTCCGGCAGAGCTGGGTTGTAAGTTTCAATTTTGCACGCGGTACAATCGCGGTTGTCATGCCGAAAAATTGTATGGCCATAGCGATCTTGAATGCGGTCAATCAAAGTTGCTTCCACTTTCTTTCCACCATTTGCAATGATGCTATAGGCGGTGGTCATTTTGAGCAGCGACGTTTCACCCGCTCCCAAAGCCATTGAAAGTTTTAGCGGCATTTTTTCGTAGATGCCGAGGCGTTGCGCCAAATCAGCGATTTTGGTCATGCCAAGATCGTCAGCCAATCGCACTGTCATCGTGTTGCGAGATTGTTCAATGCCACGGCGCAAGGTTGATGGGCCAAAGAAATTCTTTTCATAATTCTTTGGCTTCCAAATATCGCCATTTTGCAATTTGAATTCAATTGGCGCGTCGAGCAAAACCGAAGCTGGTGAATAACCATTATCAAGGGCTGCGGCATAGACCACGGGCTTAAACGATGATCCTGGCTGCCGCTGCGCTTGCACCGCACGATTGAATTGGCTGTTGCCATAAGAGAAGCCACCCACCATGGCCAGCACGCGGCCGGTGTGCGGGTCCATGGCAACCAATGCCCCTTCAACATCGGGAATTTGTACGAGGTGGAACTGACCTGGTTTATTGGATGGTGCGACATATATAATGTCACCCACCGCTAACACATCGGCTACTGATTTAATTTCATCACCAAGTTTGGTGCCATCTTCAAATTTGCGCGCCCATTTCGTCAGCACATATGGAATGACCCCAACTTCGCGCTCATTGGCAAATTGCCCGCGAGGCAAAAAAGCTGGCTGCAAACCGATTGAGGCTTGCTCATCAGTTACTTGGGTTACGATTGCTACGCGCCACGGGGCCACATCTTCTGATGGATGAATTTTGCTAAGATGTTTTGCCCAATCACCACCATCTAACTCCACATGATTTAATGGGCCGCGAAACCCGCGCTTGCGATCAAAAGCAATCAGCCCACGCGCTACGGCTTGCCGTGCAAAAATTTGCATTTTTGGATCAAGCGTGGTTCGCACCGAATAACCACCCTTATTCAACGCATCTTTGCCATACATCTGCACCAGATCACGGCGCACTTCTTCGGCGAAAGATTCGGCGGCAAACAATTGCGCGCCGAACGGACGGGGATTAACTTTAAATGGTTTGGCTTGCGCTTCTTTCAATTCGGCTTCGGTGATGTATTGGTTTTCATACATTTGCCCCAAAACCCAATTGCGCCGTTCCAGTGCACGTTCAGGGTTCTTGAAGGGGTTATAATTGTTGGGGCCCTTTGGCAGAGCAGCCAGATAAGCCATTTCTTCAACGTTCAATTCATCCAGAGATTTACCAAAATAATTAAGTGAAGCAGCAGCAATGCCATATGAATTGAGGCCCAAGAAAATATCGTTCAAATAAAGTTCGAGAATTTGATCCTTGGAAAACGAAGCTTCAATGCGTTGAACAATCAGCGCCTCTTTAAGTTTTCGGGTGATTGTTTGTTCGTTAGACAGCAAGAAGTTTTTGGCCACTTGTTGTGTGATGGTGGAAGCACCCACCACTTGCCCACGATGGGTAATTTTCACTTGTGCATAACGCACAAGCGCTGCGCCAATGCCACGCCAATCGAGTCCAGCGTGCTGATAGAATGTTTTATCCTCAGCTGATAGGTAAGCTTGGATCAATTTTTTCGGCACCGAGTTTATAGGTACGAACAGCCTGCGTTCTTCCGCAAATTCAGCCAGCAGCGAACCATCAGCGGCGTGCATCCGCGTCATCACCGGGGGCTCCCATGATGCAAGTTGCTTGTAATCAGGAAGGTCTTTCGACACGTCCCAAATAATATAAATGGCTGCGGCAGCCAGGCCCAAAAAGACCATGGTAAGAAAACCAAACAACCATCCAAAAAATTTCAACATACCATCCCAAACGTTTTCTGATTCAATACTGCTGGCGATAGCATAAATTGAAATTCCGCCATAGGTTTATTGGGGTGCTGTTTAGGATGTGATTGTGGCAGAAAAAGTTTACTACTGAACACTGGCCACTGCGGGCGCAAAATAGCTATCAATGGCTTTTGCCATGGCTTTGGCCACGCGGGTGTGCCAATCGGACGATGTAAGCAAGGCTTCGTCTTGTTTGCTGGAGAGGTAGCCAAGTTCCACCAACACAGAAGGCACATCGGGGGCTTTCAATACGACAAATGCTGCCGATCGCATGGGTTTGCCTGTGAAGGCAGTGACGCCTTTTAATTGGCTCACAGCTTTTTTTGAAAAAATCAAAGCGCGGTTGCGCGATTCTCGTTGAGCTAAATTGATCAAGATATTGGCTACGTCTTTGCTTTCAGTGGCAAGATCCATGCCTGCAATAATATCAGCACGATTTTCTTTTTGCGCCAGTGCTTCGGCTTCAGCGTCAGAGGCCTGGTCAGACACTGTGTACATGGTGAGCCCACGCGCCTGTTGGCCGTGAACAGTATCCGCGTGGATTGCGATGAACAGATCGGCCTTGTTTTCGCGGGCAATTTCTATGCGCCGCTCAAGCCTAACGAATGAATCGTCGGTCCTTGTCATTACCACTTTGTAGCGCCCTGATTTTTCAAGTTCCTTACGCAACGCATTGCCGTAATTCAATACGACGGTTTTTTCCAAAGTCTTGGTTGGGCTTAGGGCTCCTGGATCAATGCCGCCGTGGCCGGGATCAATCACAATCACTTTGCGTTGGTCAGTTGGGGTTTGGGCAAGCTCTGGCTTCATTGGTTGCTTGGGGATTGTGGCAGTGGAAAGCTCAGGCTCTAGCCCATGATCTTTTGCAAAAGTTTCGCTAAAGTTCTCGGGTGACGCTGATAAAAGATTCACAATAAGATGGGCTGGTTTCTTGCCCTTGGCGGGCTGGGCTTGCGAACTTTCAATGAGCACAGCACCTTTGGTGTCGAGCACAATGCGCGAGCGGCCTTCATCAACAATGCCATAGCGGAATGAAGAAATAAGACCCTGCCCTTTTTGGCCAACACCAGGTGGCAGATCAAAATTCAAGCCCGCCACATCGATGATCACCCGGTAAGGGTCAGGTAAAACATCAACTGTAAAACCTACGGCTTTCGATAAATCGACCTCAAAGTGGGTTTGCTGGTCATCGCCAGAGATGCGAACGGCGGTGGCCAATGCATCTTTAGCGATAGCCGAAACCGACAAAGCCACGCAAAGCAGTGCGGCGCAGGCCAAACTGATCACTATACTTATAAGCTTTGTCGTTGATTGCATTGTGTAAATTGTCTCAGGCTGCTGTGGCACGGTGTTTTGTTGACGGAACGCTAGTGGCCTATGGTTAAGCCTTGGTTTCCAATTTATCTGAGGTCTTGGAAAGCAAGTTTGTGCTGTTCCCTTGCAATGGCCATAAATGATGCTTACAAAGGAGTTGTCTCTATCGTGCAGACTCAGGGTTAAACTTTAGGCTGCAAGAGCAACAGTTTCGCAACGGTTAGGTGTCCGAACAGTATTGTTTCTGCCTTGCCAATGCGTTGTGGTGGATTCTCCGTAGAATCCAAGAAGCCCTTTTTTGGTATCGATGCCAGAAAAGGCAAAGCGTTTTAACCGCTGGGCCGTTGCCCAGCACAAGGTCAACCAGGGCATGATACAGGCTGTTGCACATCATCTTTTTTCCCAGAGCACGAGAAGCTCTGCGGCGATGATTGCTTTTTCGCAGCTTGATATTGATCGCCCCATTATTGCCAGCAGTCCCGCTCGTTCATTTGGTTTCGTAAATTCGGATCGAAGCCCAAATTGTATGGGCCGCCCTGCGGCACGAAGGAATTTACAACATGGGCACAAAAATGCTCATCGACGCCAGCCAACCGGAAGAAACTCGGGTTGTTGTTGCGCGCGGTAACCGCTTAGAAGAATTCGATTTTGAAAGTGCTTCAAAAACTCCACTCAAAGGAAATATCTATCTCGCTAAGGTGACTCGCGTTGAGCCGTCTCTGCAGGCGGCTTTTGTGGAATATGGCGGCAATCGCCATGGCTTTTTGGCCTTCGCCGAAATTCACCCCGATTATTATCAAATTCCCATTGCTGATCGATTGGCGCTGCTTGCTGAGCAGGAAGCTGAAGAAGCTGCTGAAAACGAAGATTACGATGATGAGGAAGAAGAAGCACCCGCTTCCGAAGCTCAATCCTCCACTGACGAAAATGGCGAGCCAGCAGAAGAAGATCATCACCATGATGATGATGAGCCGCATGGTGATGCCCCAGCCATGGCTTTGGACCAAGAGCCAGAACCTGTTTTGGTTTCTGATGTTGAAGAAGACCATCACGAACATGAAGATGCGCCAACAGCTCAAGCTGAAGGTGCTGACCTGGAAGTCGTTGAGGGTGATGCAGATAGCCACAAGGTTGAGACCTTGGGCGATGCTGCTGATGCCATGGAAGAAGTTCCACAGCGGGCCCGTCGTGCGCCGAGAAAGCGCCATTATAAAATTCAAGAAGTGATTAAGCGCCGCCAGATTTTGCTGGTGCAGGTGGTGAAGGAAGAGCGCGGCAATAAGGGCGCTGCACTTACAACTTATATGTCTCTGGCTGGGCGCTATTGCGTATTGATGCCGAACACCGCGCGTGGTGGTGGCATTTCGCGGAAAATTACCGACGCATCTGACCGCCGTCGTTTGAAAGAAGTGGCCAAAGACGTTGAGGTTCCAAAAGGCATGGGCGTTATTGTGCGTACCGCTGGAGCACAGCGCACGCGGCCTGAAATTAAACGCGATTTCGATTATCTCATGCGCCTGTGGGAATCTGTGCGTGAACTCACGCTGCAATCTCAAGCGCCTTGTTTGGTTTATGAAGAAGGCAATTTGATCAAGCGTTCGATCCGCGATCTTTACACCAAGGATGTGGAAGAGATTGTTGTGGAAGGCGATGCCGCTTACCGCGACGCTAAAGAATTTATGAAAATGCTCATGCCTTCACATGCTAAGAATGTGAAGCATTACAAAGAACCGCGCCCACTGTTCCAACGCTACCAAGTGGAAAATCATTTGGATGCGCTCTATTCACCAACGGTGACATTGCCTTCTGGTGGATACATCGTGATTAACCAAACCGAAGCTTTGGTGTCGATTGACATTAACTCCGGCAAGGCCACGCGCGAACATAACATTGAAGACACAGCAACCAAGACCAACTTGGAAGCCTGTGATGAAATTGCCCGCCAACTGCGCTTGCGCGATTTGGCTGGACTTGTGGTGATCGACTTTATTGATATGGAGGAAAATCGCAACAACCGCGCTGTTGAACGCCGCATGAAAGATGCGTTGAAGAATGATCGTGCCCGCATTCAAGTGGGCCGCATTTCACATTTCGGTCTTCTCGAAATGTCGCGCCAACGTTTGCGCCCTGGTCTTCTCGAAGGTTCATTCCGCCCTTGCCCGCATTGTGAAGGGCGCGGCATTGTGCGCTCGGTTTCATCCTGTGGTTTGGGCGTGCTTCGCACCATTGAAGAATACTTGCAGAAAGGTCGCGCTGAAAATCTCACTGTGAAGTGTGCGCGTGATGTGGCGTTTTATTTGCTCAATGAAAAGCGCGACAGTCTTTTGGCCTTGGAAACTCAATATGAGATTTCGATCTTCTTGGTTCCAGGCGATGATGTGAAAGGCACGCAAGCACTTATTGAACGCGCTCCTGATCGTGAAGCGATTAAGCGCCGCATTCCATCGGCCTCGCCAGTACAGATGGATTCTGCATTTTCAGACGAACCTGAAGTTGAAGAAGAAATTATTGAAGAAGAAACTTTGGTTGAAGACGAGAGCGGCTCCGACAATGTGACCGAAGTTGCTGCAACTGACAATGCTGAAGATGGTGAGAAGCGTGATAATGGTCGTGGCAAGCGCCGCCGCCGTGGCCGCCGTGGTGGCAAACGTGGCGATGAAAATGGTCAATCTGCTGCATCGGAAAGTTCATCCGAAGACTCTAACGATTCAGAAGTGGTTGATGATCGTCCAGAAGCACCCGAAGAAGCTGGAGCCAATGCGGGCGAGTTAGTTGAACCCGCCGTCGAAGGTGAAGACCGTGGTGGACGCAACCGTGAACGCGGTGGTCGCAAGCGCGGTCGTTTTGGGCGCGAGCGCGGTAGTAGAGGCGAACGTGGCGAACGCCAAGAACGCCCCGCCCACACAAATGGTGAAGCCGCAAGTGAAGCACCAATTGAACGTGTCGCGCATTTTGAACCCGCACCCGCGCCGCAACCTGTGGTCATTCACATTCCAGAACCTGTGGCTGATCCGGAACCGCGCAAATGGCAACCTCCTGCCCCCACAGTTTCCGCTGAACCTGTGGAACGCAAAGGTGGCTGGTGGAGCAAACGCAAGTGAGCCTTAAACGCGCCGCAATTGGAACGGATTAACACGTTCAAATCATGTGGCGAGTTTTGATGCGCTTGTTTAAAAAAATTATAACACTCATGCTCTCTGTGTCGCTTTTGGCAACACAGGGAGCTGTAATCTCTACTGCAAAAGAAACTAAACGCCGAGGCCCCAATCTCATTCGCGATGCTGAGGTTGAAGGTTTGCTGCGGCTTTATTCACGGCCAATTTTTAAGGCCGCTGGCATCAATCCTACTTCCGTTAAAGTTTATGTCATCGCCGATTCGAGCATCAATGCCTTTGTGGCAGGTGGACAGCGTGTGTTCATTCACACTGGGCTCATCACGCGGGCTTCTTCACCCAATGAAGTGATCGGCGTTATTGCCCATGAAACCGGCCATATTGCGGGTGGACATTTGGCGCGGATGAACAGTGAAATGGCAGCCGCCAGTGCTCAAAGCATTATTGGGGTTTTGGTTGGCGCTGCAGCCATGGTGGGTGGTGTTATGGCTGGCAACACGGAGGCCGCGCAGGCAGGCCAAGGCGTTATATTAGGGTCGCAAGGTTTGGCCCAACGTGGCTTTTTGCAATATCAACGCGGCATGGAATCAACCGCCGATCAATCGGCCCTCAAATATCTTGCAGCCACTGGCCAAAGTGCCAAGGGCATGTTGACTTTGTTTAACACGCTGGCCAACGAATCTTTAGTTTCGCTGAGCAAGGCTGATCCTTATGTGTTTTCGCACCCCATGCCTTTTGCCCGCATTCGCGCATTGGAAACTGCGGCAAAGGCTTCGCCATATTTTGACAAACCTGATGATGCTGGTTTGATTTTAAGGTTTGAGCTGGCCAAAGCGAAACTTGCTGGCTTTATGGATTCACCACAAGCTGTGTTTCAACATTATCCTTCCTCAGATAAATCTCTGCAATCGCGCTATGCCCGCTCGATTGCCATGTTCCGGCGTGGCGATATTAAAAATGCTATGCCAGTGATTGATAGCCTGACGGCAGAACTGCCACAGGACCCCTATTTCTGGGAGTTAAAAGCGCAAGCCTATCTTGAAAATGGCAGTCCTGCGGCGGGCATTCCGGCAATTAAAAAAGCCCGCAGCTTGCTTAAAGACAATGGCCTTCTTGAAGTTTTGAATGCACAGATTTTAGTGAGCACGGAAAACCCCAAATATGCTGATGAAGCCTTGGTGCTGCTCCGTAAAGCAAAACGCAGTGAGCCAGACATGCCGGATATTTATAAATTTATGGCGCGAGCCTATGCTTTAAAAAATGATGTGCCACGCGCTGAGCTTGCTACGGCCGAATTTGCGGCTGCCACCGGCGATCAAGGGCTTGCTGCTGAAAAAGCCACGGCGGCGCAAAAGTTTTTTAAAAAGGGTTCGCCCGAATGGCTGAGGGCCAGTGATTTGTTGAATTTTAGCAAGAAGAAAAAATGAACTAAAAGTGATTGTGTTGCGTGCAACTTATGGCGCAATATGTTCAAAATAATGAGGAATATCATGCGCCGTATCGTTTCCACGCTTTCTGCTATGCTGTTTGCATTCACACTTGTTAATCCAGTTTTTGCTGAAAGCTTTTCAGCTGCTCAAAAAACTGAGATGGAAAAAATTGTCCATGATTATCTCATGGAGCATCCTGAAATTTTGCGCGACATGGCCAACAAACTTGATCTTGATGACAAGAAGCGTGAAGCCGATGCGCGCGTAGGCACGCTGCAAAATAAAGCGGGTGAGATCTTTCACGATGCCTCTGACGCGGTGGTGGGAAACCCCAAAGGCGATGTGACCATGGTCGAATTTTTTGACTACAATTGCGGCTGGTGCAAAAAGAGCATTATCGAAATGAAAGCACTTGTTGAAAAAGACAAGAACGTGCGTGTTGTGATGAAAGAGTTTCCAATTTTCGGTGAAGGCTCGGAATATGCCGCGCGCGCTGCGTTGGCTTCGGTGAAGCAGGGCAAGTATTGGGAATTTCACCAAGCTTTGTTTGCATCTGAAAGCAAAGTTACAATTGAAGTGACAGATCAAATTGCTGCCGAAATTGGCTTGGATGTGGCTAAAATGAAGAAGGATATGGAAGATCCGGCGATTGTTGAAAATATCCGGAAAACCCAAATTTTGGCTCAAACAATGCTCATCACCGGCACTCCGGCATTTATTATCGATGATCAAGTGTTCCCCGGATATACACCGCTTGATGGGCTTGAAGCATCGCTGGCCACTGTGCGGGCCGCAGGCGGCTGCAAGGTTTGCTAAAGCCATCCACAGGATTAACTTAATCGTTTCACAAACCTGCCTGACGTGCCTATAAAAGCCAGATGAAAATGATCTACATTCTCAATGGCCCCAACCTAAACTTGCTTGGCACGCGAGAGCCTGAGATTTATGGCGCTGAAACTTTGGCCATGGTGGAAGATAAATGCGCTGCCAAGGCTAAGGCTTTGGGGCTGGCCATTGATTTTCGCCAGACCAACATTGAAGGCGAGTTGGTGAACTGGATCCACGAAGCGCGCAGCAAGGCGAAGGGCATTATTATTAACGCCGGCGCTTATACGCACACATCAGTTGCCTTGCATGACGCTTTGAAAGGTGTGGGCTTGCCTGCTATCGAAGTTCATCTGAGCAATGTTTACAAACGTGAAAGCTTCCGGCATCACTCCTATATATCGCCTGCAGCACATGGTGTTATTTGCGGGTTTGGACCACAATCTTATGAATTGGCGCTGGAGGGCATTTCCGGCGTCTTGACTGCAACACGAAAGGGATAAAAATGCCCCCGAAAAAGAAAACAGCTGCTCCGGCAGCAAAGACAAAGTCAGCTCCAGCAGAATCAGGTGAACTCAGCCTTATTCGCAAGCTTGCGGAAATTTTGAACGAGACTGGCCTCACCGAAATTGAGCTTGATCATAAGGGCGCCAAAGTTCGTGTGAGCAAGTCTGTTCATGCAACAGCTATGGTGGCGGCACCGCAAGCGTATGCCCCTGCTCCCATGGCACATGCGGCTCCCGCAGCTATTGTTGCTTCGGTGGCTGCAGAAATTTCTGGCACGCCGCTTATATCACCCATGGTGGGCACAGCTTATCTTTCAGCAACGCCTGGCGCAGCACCCTTTGCGGCACTTGGCTCTATGGTGAAGGAAGGCCAAACCTTGTTGATCATTGAAGCCATGAAAACCATGAACCAAATTGGCGCGCCAAAATCTGGCAAGCTGGTTAAGGTGGTTATTGAAAATGGTGTGCCGGTTGAATTTGGCGAAACGCTGATGGTGATTGAATAGCAATGTTTGATAAAATCCTCATTGCCAATCGCGGCGAGATTGCGCTTCGGGTTTTGCGGGCCTGCCGCGAGCTTGGCATTCAAACCGTAGCCGTCCATTCCACTGCTGATGCTGATGCTATGCATGTGAAGTTGGCCGATGAAAGTGTGTGCATCGGGCCACCTGCGAGCAAAGATAGCTATCTCAACATTGCAGCAATTGTTGCGGCTTGCGAAATTACCGGCGCTGAGGCGGTTCATCCGGGCTATGGGTTTTTATCTGAGAATGCAAAGTTTGCTGATATTCTAACTGAGCATTCTATCAAGTTCATTGGTCCATCAGCTGAAAACATTCGCACGATGGGCGATAAAATTGAAGCCAAGCGCACGGCCAAAGCTTTGGGCATTCCGGTGGTGCCGGGTTCTGAAGGTGGGGTTACCACACTTGAGGATGCAAAACGCGTAGGCAAAGATATTGGCTACCCAGTGATCATTAAAGCCACAGCAGGTGGTGGCGGTCGCGGCATGAAAGTTGCCAATAACGAAGGCGAGCTTGAGCTTGCTGTGTCAACAGCACAATCAGAAGCAAAAGCAGCTTTTGGCAATGGCGAAGTTTATATTGAAAAGTATTTGCAAAAGCCGCGCCACATTGAAGTTCAAGTTTTAGGCGATGGTCAAGGCAATGCGGTGCATTTGGGAGAGCGTGATTGTTCGCTGCAGCGCCGCCACCAAAAGGTGTGGGAAGAAGCCCATTCTCCTGCCCTTAACCCTGAGCAACGCGATGCCATTGGTGAACGTGTAGCCAAGGCTATGGCCAATATGAATTACGAAGGGGTTGGCACTATCGAGTTCCTTTATGAAGACGGCGAGTTTTATTTCATCGAAATGAACACAAGGCTTCAGGTGGAACACCCCGTGACCGAAATGATCACTGGCCTCGATTTGGTGCAGGAACAAATTCGCGTCGCGTCTGGCAATAAGCTGCAATACAAACAGAGCGACATTCAATTTTCTGGACATGCTATTGAGTGCCGCATCTGTGCTGAGAATTGGCAAACCTTCGTGCCATCACCTGGCAAGGTGGATGCTGTGCATTTTCCTGGCGGGCTTGGGGTTCGCATTGATTCAGCTTTGTATTCCGGCTACCGCATTCCACCTTATTACGACAGTTTGATTGGCAAGCTGATTGTGTTTGGAAAAACCAGAACTGAATGCTTGATGCGGCTGCGGCGCAGCCTTTCAGAATTTGTCATTGAAGGCGTGGATACAACCATTCCCTTGTTCCAACGTCTGCTTGCTGAGGATGATATTATCAACGGCCATTATGACATTCACTGGCTGGAAAAATTCCTTGCCCGCACAGCGCCGTAAGGTGTTTTTGTGACTGCGATCACACCGCAGGTTTTGTTGAAGGCCTATACGGCTGGCATATTTCCAATGGCGGAAAGTGCTGATGATCCCGCGCTTTATTGGATTGAGCCGGAAGAGCGCGGGGTTATTCCGCTCAAGGGCTTTCATATCTCACGGTCATTGCGTAAAGCGCTACGGCAGCGGCCTTTTGAAATTCGGATCGACACAGCGTTTGAAGCGGTTATTTCGGCCTGTGCGGAGAAAACTGAAGACCGTGATGTGACGTGGATTAACCGCCGCATTTTTAAACTCTATACGCAGCTTCATAAAATGGGCTGTTGCCATTCGGTTGAAGCTTGGCAAGATGGTAAGCTGGTTGGCGGGCTTTATGGGGTTCGCATTGGGGCTGCATTTTTTGGTGAAAGCATGTTTTCGCGCGCCACAAATGCCAGCAAGATTGCTTTGGTGCATTTGGTGGCGCGGTTGAATTATGGTGGCTTCAAATTGCTTGATGCACAGTTTTTGAACTCACATATCGCGCAGTTTGGCACTTATACGATTTTGAAAAAAGATTATCGGCCGATCTTAGATGACGCGCTGGATGGTGTGGGAGATTTTCAAAGCTTTGCACGGGATGACGACAGTGATGTGGTGTTGGCTGCTGCAACTCAATCTGGTGGTGCTTGATCGGCGTTATCAATTTGGTCTTGCAAAGTTGAAAGGTCGGGCTCTGCTTCGACCGGTGGTGGTGGCGCATTGGGGTCACGGCAACCTGCTAACCACACATCATAAACCGGATGCTCCAAACCATTGAGGCCGGGGCTTTCAGCGAACATCCAGCCTGAAAAAACCCGCTTCTTATCGCCATCTTTGCCAATTTCATCAATCTCAACGAAGGCTGCTGTTTTTGGATCTTCCGTGATGGGTTTGGAGTTGCACACATCAGCCTTCACAATAAGATTGCCAAACTTCACCTCTTCACCAATCTTGGCTTCAAAATTGGTGGTAATCGCCATTACTTTTTCAAGGCCAGCGAAAATTGCTACGGGGTTATGAATATCTTCTGCGAAACAGAAATTTGTATAAAATCCGAGTGAAAGAACCACAAGCACTAAGCGTTTCATTGCTTCGGCGCATCCGCTGGTTTGGCACCAGATTTAGTGAACATGGCTTGGCTGATGATGGACCAAATATCGATGGCCCCTTGCGTATAACTCAATTCGCCACCTTCAGCGATTTTGGTTTCTGACCCACCGGGTTCAAGCGCCACAAATTTAGAACCAAGTAAGCCTTCAGCCGTGATCTTTGCTGAGGTATCATCGGAGAGTTCAATGTTGTTTTGAATTTCCATATCAATGCGAGCTTGATAAGATTTTGAGTTGAGGCCCTGCCCCACAACGGTTCCTACCTTGATGCCTGCCACGCGCACATCACTGCCGATGGACACACCATCAACATTGTCAAACTCAGCGCTGATGTGATAGCCGCCGCCTGCCCCACCCTTACCTGATACAGAATAAGCGAAGGTGAAAAAGGCGATTGCCGCTGCAATGATGGCAGCGCCCACGATGGTTTCGAGTGTGGTTGATTTCATTGCGCGGGGCTTACTCAGGCTTCCAAGCCTGATAATCAGCAGCCACTGCGCGGGGTTTGCCACCCACAGCAATGGAACCCGGTGGATGATAGGCACCCGCTGAACCTGTCAAATTTTCTTGGTGCGGCAATTGCCATTCACGGGCTTCATATTTTTCTTGGCTTGGTGGCGTATCAACACGGTGGTGCATCCAGCCATGCCAGCCGGGCGGAACTTGCGAGGCTTCCGAATAACCGGAGTAAATCACCCAGCGCCGTTCTGGAATTGAATCTGGCAGCGCCGATTTTGCACGGTAATAAGTGTTTCCCAATTCATCTTGGCCCACACGTTCACCTTTGCGCCATGTGTAAAAGCGCGTGCCAATGGTTTGGCCGCTCCACCAAGTGAAAAACTGTTTTAGAAATTTCATGGTAATCCAAAGACTCTGTTATTTGCATTGGAATATGGCGGAATGAGCGCGGTAAATCCAGCGTGAAATATAATGGGATCTATTGTTTGGGCCGCATGATTGTGAGTGTTTGATTATCAAAAGTCTCGGTGGCCAGTTTTTCGATTTGAGGCGCAAGAAGCAAGCTGTCTAAAAACTCTTGATTTTGCTCAGGTGTTGAAATTCTATCAGTGGGCACTGAGAAAAGATTGAAGCGCGGGCGCAATGATTCCTGCGTGAGACTGAGCAAATAAACGGGTGCGACGGTTGTTCCCGTTACTTGATAGTTTGAAGCAAACACGCGCACGGCAAGGCGCATAGCCCCATTTTGAGGTTGAGCCTCAATTGCAGTCAGCTTGGCCTTTAACCCTTCATGCAAAGCAGGTTTTGGCGCAAGATGGTTTAGCGGGGCGTGGGGATCCAGATAAAGGAAGCTATCTTTCCAAGTCCATTTTGGCAGAGGCTTGTAACCAGCCCCCTCAAGTGCCGTTTGCAAGGCAGGCAACGGACCAATCCATTGAACCAAGAAAACCTCTTCTGGTTTGCCTGCCATATCAACACGGCGAAGCTGAGCAGATTTCCAATTGGTTGATAGCCAATCGCCCAGCGCATAAGAAATTTTGCGGTCGCGTGCGGCATATCTGATTTCATTGCGCTCATATGATGACGCCGTGTGTAGCACGCCCGCAATGAAAAATGCGGCCAACCCACTGGCAATGAGGCCCAATGGCCTGATGCGACCAGAGGGCATCGTTTCGATGATTACACCATAAACTGTGGTGATAATGGCAGCAAGCATAAGGCCTGCCAGAACATCACTGAGCCAATTTACCCCCAAATATAATCGCGAGAAGGAAATTGAAATTATGATAATGCCACAGGCCGCCGCCACGAGGGCATGCGACCAACGCGCCATGCTGCGATTTGCCAGAGTGACAAAAATACCAAAAACCACGCCCGCCATAACTGAGTGGTCACTGGGGAATTTGAAATTTTGAGTGAACAGTGTTGTGCTGGCAAACAATGGTTCATGGGAGCCCATCATGCTACCGAGCCCAATGACAATAAATTTGGTTGCAATCACAGTGACCACTGTGGCCAGAGCGGCGCGCCAATTGCGCTGCACAAGCAACCAGAGAGCTGCACCCATGGCGGTGGCAAATAGTACACGGTCATCACCCAGCATGGTAACGCGAATGAAAAGCTCATCGGCGTTTGCGTTCCGCAATTCAGAAAAGAGATTGAAGAGCGAGAAATCTAAGTTGCCAACTGCACTTTTTATCATGCGGCCCGACACAATATCACCAAAGACAAAGAGAGCTACCAAACCCAAAATCATCGACAACAAGATAAGCACCGAACGTGGATTTTCAGGCGCAATGGCTCTGGCAAAACGGCGCATGGGGCGGTTTCCGCGCCTTCTTGCCCATGCAGAAACGCGGCCTTGCAACGCATTGCGGTAAGGTGTGAGGCTGGCCGAAAATATGCGGATGAGCCAACCGCCAACTCCAAGCAGCACCAATAACAACAAAAGTATAACCAATAATCTCCCACTCAGTTCACCAGCGAAAGCGAGTGCTTGCCCCAGAATAATGCCTGGCAACAGGTGCGCGATCGACCATACAATGCCCGATGAAATGTTGACTGAGAGAAAAAAAACTTGGCCCATGCCAAACATTCCAACAATACCCGGCACCACCGCTTTAATGCCGGGCACAAAGCGGCCCAGCGCAATGCTCTTGCCGCCGTGTTCGCGCACATAATCTTCGCCTTTGGCAACCAGATGGGGATAAGCATTGAGGGGCCAGAAGGTCTTTAAGCGCTCACCAAAAAAACGGCCCGCCCAAAATGAAACTTGGTCCCCCGCAACACAGCCCAGTGTGGTGGCGACCATCACTGGCCAGAAATCTAATTTGCCGGTGCCAACTAATGCGCCAGCCCCCACCAGCACAGCTGTGGATGGCACAACCAAACCAATCACCAACAAAGCTTCACCAAAGGCAATAAGGAAAATAAATGCTAATGCCCATTGCGGATGCAGAGCAAAATAATCGAGATAAGGTTGGATTTTATCCATGCTTGGCAACTGGGTTTCCGAATGTATTTTGGTTGGCTCTACTTAAACATGAAAATCGTAAATAAAATGGGCACTGATGTTAAATTTCAGTATTGTGCATATCTATGGCGTTACAAACACTTATATTATTGATCGGGGCTGGCTTTCTGGGGGGAATCGCCAATTCCATGGCAGGTGGCGCATCGCTGTTCACATTCCCGGCTTTGCTGTTTGCCGGTCTGCCGCCCATTGTGGCCAATGCCTCCAATGCTTTGGCTGTTACTTCAAGCAATGGTGTTGGGTTTCTGAGCGATTTAAAAAAGCTGCCGCCAGCTACATTTAGCTTTTATATGAGTTTGTGTGTGGCAGTTGTTGGTGGAGCGTTGGGCGCGTTGCTATTGCTGGTGACACCGGAGAAAACCTTTACCAATTCAGTGCCGGCCTTGATTGGCATTGCAACCTTGCTATTTGCATTTTCCAAAATAATTCAAAAATTTCTCACGCGCCTGTTGGGCGGCGGCGGTGACCACGCCCGATTGCGGCAAATTTTATTGATGCCAGTGGCGGTCTATGGCGGATATTTTGGCGCGGGTGTTGGCGTTATCATTCTCTCGGCATTGAGTGCGACAAGCACTTTAGATTTGCGCGGGCTGAATGCTTTGAAGAATCTTTTTGCATTTTTGACCAACGCTAGTGCAATTGTATTTTTCATTTGGTTTGGCTTGATTGATTGGCAACACACCTTGGTGATGATGATTGGAACATTGGCTGGTGGATTTGCAGGAATTAAAATGACAAAAATGTTGCCGCCCGCAACTGTTCGCACAGTTATCATTTCATGCGGCGTTTTAATGACAGCAATTTATATTTATAAATATTGGCTATAGGCCACCGCAATTTCTGCGGCCAGTTTTGCATTGTTTTTCACCAACGCGATATTGGCTCTGAGTGAACGACCCTTAGTGATTTCAGCCAAACGCCGTAACAAAAATGGGGTTACGTTTTTGCCGATAATGTGTTGTGCATTGGCATCGGCAACGGCTCTTTCAATTGTCGAAACAATTTCACTGGCAGGAATTTCGGCCACCAATGGAATTGGATTAGCAACGACAATGCCGCCTTCCAATTTTATGCTCCACTTGGCGTGCATCATGGCTGCTAGTTCTTGCGGTGTGTCGCAGCGCATGGGCACTTTGTAGCCACTGGTGCGTGTATAGAAAGCCGGAAAATCATCCGTGCCATAGCCAACAACAGGCACGCCGAAAGTTTCCAACGTTTCCAAGGTAAGAGCCAGATCTAAAATGGCTTTTGCCCCTGCTGTTACAACGGCAACATTACTATGTGAAAACTCAACCAGATCAGCAGAAATATCGAATGTATTTTCCGCACCACGGTGTGCGCCGCCAATGCCGCCTGTGGCAAAGACACGAACTCCAGCCATGGCTGCCAACCGCATTGTGGAGGCTACAGTTGTAGCGCCTGTCAATTTCCTGGCCATAACGTAAGGCAAGTCACGGGTTGAAACTTTGATAATAGTGGGGCCGGTTTTGGCGAAATGTTCAAGCTCAGAATTTGAAAGCCCAGCGCGAAGTTCACCATCTACCACAGCGATGGTGGCGGGGATTGCGCCGTTTTCGCGAACGACGGCCTCAACTTCGCGGGCCATTTCCAAATTCTGCGGGAATGGCATTCCGTGCGCGATGATGGTGGATTCAAGTGCCACCACTGGCTTAGCTTGCGCTATTGCAGATTTAATTTCGTCGGTTAGTTTTATCATATTCAATCCAATGTCGAACTTTTACTTGCTATCACTTTTGCAGCCATTTCTTGCCCAATCTGGGCTGCTTTGGCCAGTGGCAGATTTTGCAACAGGCCATGCACCAAACCCGCCATTGCTGCATCGCCTGCACCCGTTACATCAACAATGGTTTTGGCTTGCGAGGGAATATGCGTGAATGAATTGCCGTCAGACGCATAAGAGCCGTGATCACCAGCGTGGATGACAATGTTTTGCAGACCTAGCTTATGCAGTATTTTCGCAGCGGCTTCAGGATTGCGAGTTCCTGTGAGCGTTTCGATTTGATCGAGATTGGGAGTTGCCAAATAGATCTGGCGCTCACTCAAAATTTGCAAAAGCCGCTGTGATTTTGGTACAGACACGGGTTCAATGATCAATCGCTCGGCATTGATTGCACACAGGCATTCAATTTCTAAATTGCAATCGGCAACGACCAGTGTGGCGGCGGCAATTTCTGTTTGGCAATTTTCAATCATTGCCACAGTCAATAAGCGCATATCATTGACGGCGGTGATCAATTCACCATTAGAATTTAACACTGCTAAATAAGTTCCCGTAGCCTTGTCGGTGCGAATAATTTCCTTAACATTAACGCCAGCGCCTTTCGTGACTGAAAGCAACATATCGCCATTTGCATCATTGCCGATAATGCTCAGCAAGCTCACATTTTCACCAAGCCGTGCTAGATTATGGGCGATGTTGCGGGCAACGCCACCAGCGGTGATGCTTACCGATCCGGGGTTCGATGTTGCGGCAACATGGGCAGCCGAAGTTTTGGCTTTGATATCCACATTTGCGCCACCGATCACAAGAACTTTAGAAATCGGTTTTCACTCCGCCTTCGGAAAGTCTGCGGTCAACAAAATCATTAAGGCCATCGCGGATGCTTTCTTCCATGTAAGGCTGTTGATATTCGGTCAAGGCCTGCTTGTAAACCGTGTTGGCGCGTTTCAAAGCATCGGGCGAACCAGCGGCCAGCCATTGTGGATTGTTGCGCCAATCGGAAATAATGGGTTGATAGAACGCATTAGAATAACGATTCAAAGTGTGTTGCGCGCCGAAGAAATGCCCGCCGGGACCAACTTCACGTATCGCTTCAACTCCGAGCGCATCTTCAGTTGTTTCAAGGGGTTGTAAGAATTCGCTGACCATTTGAATCAAGTCTACGTCCATCACAAATTTCTCGAAGCTTGCCACCAAGCCGCCTTCCAGCCAGCCTGCCCCATGCATGATGAAGTTGCCGCCGCCCATGGTGAGCGCCCAGAGCGAGAACACGCTTTCATAGGCGGCCTGAGCATCCATCATATTGGCAGCACAGGTGTTTGAGGTGCGGTAAGGGATATTATAGCGCCGTGCCATTTGGCCCCCCACCATCACAGCCTTCATATATTCCGGCGTTCCAAAGGCAGGAGCGCCTGATTTCATGTCCACGTTTGACGTGAAACCACCATAAATAACGGGGGCACCTTTCTTGACGAGTTGCGCGAATGCCAAGCCTGCCAAAGCTTCAGCGTTTTGCTCAACCACCGCACCCGCCATAGTGACTGGTGCCATGGCCCCAGCCAATGTGAAAGGTGTTACGCACACCACCTGCCCGCGTGACGACATTTCTTTGATGCCGTTGATCATATAGGCATCCAGTTTCAGCGGCGAATTGGTGTTGATGATGGTTGTGAGAGTTGGTTCACGCTCAAACTGTTCATGCGAAACGCCACGCGCCAGTCGAGAAATTTCAATTCCGTCTTGAATGCGGTGGGCACCCAAAGAATACGCCGTCATCGGCTTATCCATCAGCGTTGCCATATCGCGCAGCGCTTCCAAATGGCGAATGCCAGAATGCAAATCCACAGGTTCGACGGGGTAACCTGCACTAAAATTGATTGCATTAAAATGCTGGCCGAGTTTTAGAAATTTTCGATAGTCGGCACGGTTGCCCGTGCGCCTACCGCCGTCAACATCATGGCATGAGGGCGGCGAACCCACTGTGCCAAAGACCATATTGTTTCCGCCGATCTGCATATTATGCGCGGGGTTTCTGGCGTGGACTGTGAATTCTGTTGGGGCGTGAGAAATTAATTCTTCTAGAAGTCCCACTTCAAAGCGCACGCGTTCGCCATCAATTTCAGCACCGGCTTTGCGCCACATGTCACGCGCTTCATCATCCAGAAAATCCATGCCAATTTCGGCTAATACTTTGAGCGAGGATAAATGGATTGATTCAACCTCATCAGCGCTGATGATGTTGGTTGCTGGAAACATGCGTTTTACTTTGCGTGGCGGCAATTGCGGAATGGCAGCCCCTCCGCCCGCCCCAGGATTAGCTCTTGCACCACCACGGCGGGGGCGGCGGGTTTCTGCTTCACTCATTTCTTAGCATCCTTCAAAACTTCCAGCATCGGATCTGCTGCCACTTGTTTGGCCAACCAATCTTCAAAGCGCTTGATTTTTGATTTTGTGCGATGCTCGGCATTGCAGGCGAAATACCAGTGGTGCTTGTGCTCAACCCGCAATGGAAAAGGCTCCATCAAACGGCCAAGCTTAATATCTTCAGCTGCATAAGGCCCAATGGTCATGGCGAGACCTCTGCCCTCAATGGCGGCTTCCTGCGCCAAAATATAGGAATCAACGGCAAGGCGATTGGCGGGCTTTATGCCTTTGACGCCAGCTGCTTCCAGCCAAATTTGCCAATCTTCTTCCGCGGTATAAACATCAATCAGTTTTTGCTTTTTGAGATCATCGAGAGATTTTATATTGAGTGAAGGTGCTGCAACCGGCTGCAAATAAGATTTGAACAGAGGCCTATAATAATGCCCCGGCATTTTGTTTCGCGCCAGAATGAGGCCCACATCCACATTGCGTTCATCAAAATCCCAATCAAAATAAGACGTGGAAAGCCGCACTTTGGTATCAGGATATTTGCGTTCAAAATCATGCAAGCGTGGGATGAGCCATTTGAGCGCCACGGTGACGTAAACTTGAATGGTAAGTTCATTATCAGTTGTTGAGGGTCGAAGGGCACGAGTTTGGGCTTCGATTTGGTCGAAGGCATCGCGCACTGTGGGGTAATAAGTTTGGCCCAGCTGCGTGAGTTCGGCTCGCCTCGCATCACGGCGGAACAGCAACACATCCAAGCGTTGCTCTAAAAGTTTCACCTGATGGCTCACAGCAGAGCGCGTGACGCCAAGCTCCCCCGCTGCAAGTCGGAACGAACCGAGACGGGCTGCGGCTTCAAAAGCAGATAATGCGCGGAGCGGTGGTAAATCTCGTCTGGCCAAGGGAATTCACCTGTCGGTTAGAGTTGCGGAACTTGTAACATAGATGAAATAGGCTGTTTAGGGATGGGGGGCAGAGATTGATGGTGATATTTTTTCACACGTGCCGAGATAAATCTCCCGCTTTGAAGTCACCGCGAATAAGGGCACACTGCTTACATTATATTCCACAAAGGAAATGCGATGTCATTAGTTGAAGATGTAACCAAGCGTCGGGGTGGACGTGATGCTCGTCGCACTTTACGTTCTACGGCTATTCCTATGTCCAAAGCCGCCGTACGACCTGGCATGGAGGGTGGGCAATATAAGCCGCTTAAGGATGCGGATATGGTTCGCATTCATCAGACGGCACTGAAGCTTTTGAATGATGTGGGCTTGGCGCGGGCCATTCCGTCTTGTATTGAAGCGATGACGGCGCGGGGTTGTTTCATGCGTGACAATGGGCGGTTGTGTATTCCGCCATCACTGGTTGAAGACATTCTGGCAAGCTGCGCCAAGAACTTTGTTCTCCATGCGCGCAAGCCTGAACTGGATATGGAGCCATGGGGCAACAAGGTTTATTTTGGCACGGCGGGGGCAGCAGTTCATATTGTCGAGATTGAATCTAATTCCTACCGCGAATCTTATTTGGCTGATCTCTATGACGCCGCACGGATTGTGGACACTTGCGAACACATACACTACTTCCAACGCTCTATCACACCGCGCGATATGCTGAATGGGCATGATTTGGATATTAACACTCTGTATGCTTGTTTAGCTGGTACGCAAAAACATGTGGGCACATCGATGGTGGAGCCAGGGCATGTGGACGAGTGTTTACAGATTTTGCATTACGTTGCTGGTGGTGAGAAAAAATGGCGCGAGCGGCCTTTTGTATCGCAATCCAATTGCTTTGTGGTGCCGCCGTTAAATTTTGCCGAAGATGCGTGCGCGTGTTTGGAAGTGGCGGCGCGGGGCGGAATGCCGGTGTTGCTCTTATCGGCGGCGCAAGCGGGGGCTACGGCTCCGGCGGCTTTGGCTGGCACCGTGGTGCAAGCCGTCGCTGAATGTTTGGCTGGCTTGGTTTACATCAATTGCGTGGTGCCGGGTGCCATTGCCATTTGGGGGCCATGGCCTTTCGTTTCAGATTTACGCACAGGTGCCATGAGTGGTGGTTCTGGTGAGCAAGCTTTGATCACCTCGGCTTGCGCGCAGATGGGCGGTTACTTTGGGCTCACTGTTGGGTCGGCTGCTGGCATGTGTGATGCTAAAATGCCGGATATTCAAGCGGGTTATGAAAAGGGTTTGACCGCAGGAATTTCAGCGTTGAGCGGCATTAACTTAATGTATGAATCGGCCGGAATGCACGCTTCACTCTTGGGCTTCTGTTTGGAAAGCTTGCTGATTGATAATGATATGTTGGGTGCCATCAACCGCAATGTGCGCGGCATTGAAGTGACTGATGATACGCTATCGCTCGATGTGATTACTGAGACATGTTTGGAAGGGCCGGGGCATTATCTGGGTAGCAATCAAACACTCACCATGATGCAGACAGAATATATTTATCCGGCTATGGCCAATCGCATGAGTCCTAAGGAATGGAACGAGGCTGGCAAGCCTGATATTTTGAGCAAAGCCATTGCGCGCAAGAAAGAAATTCTTTCAACCTATTATCCTGAGTATATTTCGCTGGAGATCGACGCCATTATTCGCCAGCACCACGACATTAAATTGCCGCGCGAAGTGATGGAGATTGGCGACCCGAGGTGGAATAAATAGTATCCCCTCACCCTGAGGTGCCTTGCATTTTGCAAGGCCTCGAAGGGTGTGCCAGATAGTTGGGTGCTTCGAGGCTCGCAAAGAGCTCGCACCTCAGCATGAGGGCATGGTAAAGAAAATTATGGAACACCCCATCCTCACCCGCATACGCCGCGAGACTTTTACACCGCTTGGCTGGTTTTCACCTTCTGATATGGGAGAGACCAAGCAAGTTATTCTCATTGGCAATGCCGGGCCGGATATGTTTCGGCGCTTTGCGCGATCTGGCGCACCAACCATGGATGAATGGACGCGGGCTGTGGTGGAACCACTGGCGGAGGACTTAGGCGCAATGGCGGTTTTTCCATTTGATAGACCCGCCCTGCCCTTTCTTTCTTGGGCAAGGCGTGGGGGTGCCGGGCACGTTTCACCACTGGGTTTGAACATTCATGCAACTTATGGATTGTGGCACGCTTTTCGCGCAGCTTTGTTATTTCCCGTGGAGTTTGATTTGCCGCGCAGCACTGCTGGTTCACACCCTTGTGAAAGTTGTTCTGATAAGCCTTGCCTAACAGCGTGCCCGGCGAATGCTTTTGACGGTTCTTCGTATAATGTTGCCGCTTGCGGTGAGCACATCAAAACTGAACAAGGTTCAGAGTGTATGGATGGTGGATGTCTGGCACGCAGGGCTTGCCCCGTGGGCCAGAGTTTTACATATTCAAAACCACAAGCACAATTTCATATGAGGGCATTTCGTGAGCTACGATAAAATTAAAAGGAAACTGGCGGCGGGTGAACCGATCATTTTGGATGGCGGCACCGGAACTGACATTCAGCGCCGTGGTGCGCCCATGAGTGGTGAGACATGGTGTGCTGATGTGAATTCAACCCATGGCGAAATCGTGCGTTCAGTGCATGATGATTATGTGCGCGCAGGTGCTGATATTATTGCCGCCAACACTTTTGCCACAAGCCCTCTTTCGTTTAACGCCTATGGCCGCGATACCGAGTTGGCTACCCTTGATGCATTAGCAGTGGGTTATGCCAAGGCTGCGGCAGCAGGACATGATGTGGCGGTGGCCGGATCATTCTCCACACAACGCCCAGTTATTGTGGGCACTGATCGCACTGATTTGAGCAAGAACTGGACTCGCAATGAAGCCATGGTTTTGTTTCGGCGCAAGGCGCAGCATTTAAAGACACTTGGTGTTGATCTGATTATGATGGAGATGATGCGCGATACTGATTACTCCTTATGGGCCTGTGAAGCTGCCATGGAAACGGGGCTTCCGGTGTGGATTGGCATCGCGGTTGAAAAGCACGGTGATGAGTTGACCGGCTTTGGTCGCGATGATCAAAAATTTGACGATGTGGCGCGGGCCTTGGCTGCTCTGAAGCCTGAAGTCATTTCAATTATGCACACATCACCAAACACCACCGACGAAGCGCTTTCTGTTTTGAGAAAGTATTGGTATGGCCCCATCGGCACTTATCCTGAATGCGGATATTATGCGGCACCTGATTGGCAGTTTGTTGATGTGATAACGACTTCTGACTTGGTGCAGAAATCACATGACTGGAACAAATTGGGCGCCACCATTTACGGTGGTTGCTGTGGCATTGGGCCTGATCACATTCACGCACTTGCGAAGGAATTTAAACAATGAAAACGGGTTCATGTTTATGCGGGTCAGTTGCCTTTGAAATTCATGGTCCATTGGATGATGTGGTTGCCTGCCACTGCACGCAATGCCGCAAAATGACTGGTAACTATTGGACATCCACCCATGTCGCTGATGCTGATTTGAAGTTTACCAAACAAGATGGTTTGAAATGGTTTGCTTCAAGTGCTGATGCCAATCGGGGCTTCTGCAAAGAATGCGGTTCAAGTTTGTTTTGGAAATCCAAAGATAGTCAAGCCACATCAATTTGTGCTGGCACAATTGATGGCAAAACCGAATTGAAGCTGGGCGGCCACATTTATTGTGACTCCGCTGGAGACTATTATGACATTACGGGTGGCGCTTACCAAAAAGCAAAATGGTAAGGTTGCCCACAGGCTGAATTGTAACTGGCAAGTTTGGTGATAGCCTGTAACTTGCTGGGATGAATCAGTTTAATAATTCCATTTCTCGATTAGTCATTTTGGCTTCATTAGTTGCTATCGGCATATGGTTTTTTATGCAGCCCCCTGCCCACAAGGCATCGGTAAATCCGCAAGCGGAAATTTTAGAAATCGGCATTGCCAATGCAGCAACCTATCAAATTTCGATGTGGGTGCCAGCTGGGTCAACCTCTGATTCAGTTCCAGGCATTGCACATGTTGTGGAGCATCTTAAATTTAAAGCCAATGACGGCAGCGGCTTTGTGGCCTTTGATGCCATTCCAGGTTCGGCTTCTAATGCTGCAACAACTTATGAGACAACGCGCTATGATTTATATGTGCCGCCAGAAGGTGTGGAAAAGGCGTTAGAATC
Organism: Hyphomicrobiales bacterium; assembly: GCA_031385245.1. Classification (GTDB taxonomy): domain Bacteria; phylum Pseudomonadota; class Alphaproteobacteria; order Rhizobiales; family Aestuariivirgaceae; genus Aestuariivirga. The sequence goes on from JANNBH010000047.1 coordinate 66,065, forward strand.
TTTGGCGTCGATTTTACTTCCCATGAAAATTTCTGAGGCCGATTTAAAGCTTGAAAAAACAATTGTGCAGCAGGAGCTATTGCAGCGCACGCAAAGTGATCCTGACACTCCATTTTTTCAAGAGTTTTACAGCAAACTTTACCATGGCTTGCCTTATGAGTTTGCGCCAGGTGGCTCCCAGAGTTCTGTGGCGAGTGTGAGTTTACAGAACGTGTTAGATTTTGATGCCGCACATTACAAGGATAGCAAAGTGTTTTTATCAATTGCTGGTCCTCAGCTAACTGCACCACACAACCGCGCCATTGAGCGCATTTTTCCGCAATCAGCTATTGCTCACATTAGTGTTGCGCGTGACCTTACGATGAAGCGAGATGATGCAGAACTGTTGCAGCGACCAGTGTTGATCACGCCAATAACCGTTCCTGAAATTAAACCTGAGGAAGTGACATTTGAAAAAACTTCCCCACGTGCGCGCAGTGTTAAAATGAGTTTTGTTAAAATCATCTCAGCACCTACTGAATGGAAATCAGTTGTGGCTGCCAGTATTTTACGGAGCGCCATTATGAGCCGCTTGGCTGATGGATTGCATGATCGCATTTCAGAAGAACCTCGATTGGTGCAGAGTTGGTCTTTTACGGTGTCGCCATTGTTTGAAGGTGTTTGGCAAATTAACTTCAACGCCGATGTGGAGAATGGGGTGGATCCAAATATGGTGCGCCAAGCGTTTGAAACTTATCTCGCAGAACTTACGAAGACTGGGCTTTCGCTTGCAAGTTTTGAACGGCTGAAAAATCGCAATTTTCTGGTAAGTGAATGGGAAAATGCCGGAGCGCGAGCCTCTCAGTTGGCTGATAGCACTTTAAATTATGGCTATGCTAATTCAATTTCCTATTTAGAAAGCTTGCACAAAGCAAAAGTTGAGGATGTGAACGCATTGCTCTTATTTTTGCAAAGGCCTGGCCGAGTTGGGGTTGCATTGTTAAAGCCAGCAGGAGCGCTGCAATGAAAATTTTATTCCTCGTATTCTCATTGCTCTTTTGGTTTTCAGAATTTGCTTCTGCTGAAGAACTGCCACTGATCACCCTCAAATCCATTCATGGAATTGAGTTCACTTATTTGCGTTCTGATTTGCAAGACACTATTTCGGTTTCAATTGCCTTTAAAGGAGGCATGGCATCGGATGATGTGAATGGACCTGCAACAGCATATTTAGCGCCGGCTCTTATGGCGGCTAGTGCCGGCGGAAAAACCAATTCCGAGATGTTTGAAGCTTTTTCAGACGTAGGTGGTTCATTTTCATTGGCAGCTAATACTGATCAAACTTATGCTGAACTTTCAGCACCTTCAAAGGGCATTTTGGGAGCGGCCAAATTGGCCAATTTGGTTTTAACAAAGCCTGATTTTCCAGAAAAAAAGTTTCTTCGACGGCGTGCAGATTTGGCCGCGCGCGTTGAAGAGAGCGCTGCCTATCCTGAAACTGCAATGCAAGTGGCATTTAACTTTGCGGTGGCAGAACCCCATCCTTATCAAAATTATTTCAGCCCAACCGCTAATTCCTTGCGCTCCGTTGCACAATCTGACCTTCGGCCTTGGGTGGCTAAGCATATAACACGCGACCGCATTCTGGTGGCTGTGGTTGGCAATTTAAATTACGATCAAGCACGAGAGATCGTCGATCAAGTGCTTGATGGTCTGCCAGAAAAATCAGATCTTCCAGAAACACCGCGTATGCAATTTAAATCGGCCCCAGTTCAGCCTATTCAAGTTGCATTTGATACGGGTGATCAAGCAATTTTGAATTTTGGCATGGCACAAAATTTTCGTGCTGATCTAAAGCAGTGGATTGCAGTTTCAATGCTGTCGCAAATTTTTGTTGGCGACCAAAAATCGCGCCTGTTCAAAAATATTAGAGAGTCTTCTGGAGCCACTTATGGCTTGCAACCCAATCTGGCTTTCTATGAAGCCATGCTGGTGAACGGAGTTACGGGCCGCATTGCTAAAGACAAAGTGGATGAAACAATTGCTTTGGTCCAGAAATCTTGGACTAAGTTTCGCGAGGATGGGCCAACTGATGAAGAGATTGCTAATGCGCGGGCCAATATGCACCAGCTCATCGGCAATGTGTCGCGCGATCACACAAGGCTTTCTGGTTTCATTCGCGATTACTTAACCGGGCATTGGACAGCTTCCGAAATTTCGCATCTGCTTGCGTTAATTGACGAGATTGATCTAAAAGACAAAACAATGCTTCAGGATTTATTTCCTGTAAATCCAATTATTGTGATCGCGCAATGATTGGTCTAGGTGATGGGTGAAAGTTTAAAGATGAACGTAGCAACTATTACCCATAAATTTGATATTCCACCATTGCCGCGCTGGCTGGGCTTCATTGCCGCTTGTGTTGGCATGTTCATGGCCATTTTAGATATTCAGGTGGTGGTTACGTCGCTGCCGGTCATCGAAGAAGCGCTTGAAATTGGTGCTGACCAAATGAGCTGGATTCAAACTTCATATTTGATTGCGGAAGTGATCGCCATTCCCCTCACGGGACTTTTGATGCGGGTTTTCACAATGCGCTGGCTTCTGGTTGGAAGTTTGGTCATGTTCACAATTGCCTCTTTGGGCTGCGCTGCAAGCAGCGGTTTTGCGGAACTGCTTGTGGGTCGCGTGTTTCAAGGCGTAGCCGGAGGTTTGGTTATTCCGGTGGTGTTCACAAGCATATTTCTGTTATTTCCGCCTGGCGTTCAACAAACGATTGCCACAACACTGGGTGGTTTTCTGGCAGTGTTGGCGCCCACACTTGGGCCGGTGGCCGGTGGCTGGTTGACTGAGAATTATAGCTGGCATTGGCTGTTCCTGATTAACATTGTTCCAGGCTGCATTGCCATTATCGTAGCAATTTTATGTTTGCCGCGCGGGGCAACAAATTTCAAACTTTTAAAATCACTCGATTGGCTCTCACTTTTGTGGATGGGCTTGGGGTTAGCAATTTTGCTGATTGGCCTGAAGGAAGCGCCGAGTGAAGGCTGGTTATCTACATTTGTGTTGAGTTGTTTTGCTGTGGTTCCCCTCTTTGCTTGGCTGCTGTGGCGCAGGCCAAACCCCGCAATCATGTTTCACCTCTTTGAAGACCGTGCCTTAAGTTTTGGCTGTATGCTGAGCTTCCTTCTGGGTTTTTGTTTGTTTGGTGCGGTTTATCTGATGCCGGTTTTCTTGGCCTTTGTGCGCGGGCATGGGCCCTTGGAAATTGGCCTGGTCACCTTAGTGAGTGGTGCAGCACAACTGATTGCTGCCCCCTTTGTGGTTCAACTTGATCGGCGCTTTGATGCGCGGTTGCTGGCGGCCATTGGGTTTAGTTTGTTTGCGCTTGGGCTTTATTTGGATGCCAATTTGAACATTGAGTCTGATTATGATGCTTTATATTGGCCGCAGATTGTGCGCGGCTTTGCCATTGCCTTGTGCATTTTGCCACCCATCCGTTTTGCGTTGGCGCTTACACCGCTTGATAAAATTGGCGATGCCAGTGGGCTGTTCAATGTTTCGCGCAATATAGGTGGCGCGATTGGCATTGCTTTGTTGGATACGATAATGTTCAGCCGCTCCCCTGATTTTACGCAAAACATTATGGATTTGGTGAAAACAAGCCCTGAAGCTGCCGCGACAATTCTGAAAATGCCTGTCGCAGATATTCCAACCCCTGATGATGCAACCGGCTTGATGTCTATCATCGATGCTGCACAGGGCGCTGGTCTTACCATGGCTATTAACGAGTGCTGGATTCTGTTGGGCAGCGTTGCGCTGCTCGCCTTGCCGATTCTTTTTATTCTCGGCCCGATTCGCAGTGCTGTTCCAGCCGCCAAACTCGCGCGTGACGCGCATCTTGTGCCCAACGTTACGACCTGATGGCGAACTGACCACGCCTGTCTCCTAACTATATTTTTTTTACGCATTCGGTTTGCCACTTGACGGCTGTCAAGCTTTTCTGCGCTTTGCTCCACAACTTGCCGAAGCTTGTGGCTTAACTCCAAGTAACACTTGAGCTTCTAGGCAGAATCGGGCGAAGGTATGTTTATCCACAGTGTTGACGAACCTGTGGACACAATATCTGGTATTAACCTCTCGTTAACACACTAGATGTTGACACCAAATGCCCGCTGTAATAGTTTCCTCTTCCAAGGTCGTGCAGCGGAAAAAAGGCAAATCTGCCAGTTCTGCGTGAGTGCCAGTAGCTTTATTGAGTGAGCAGTCAGCACGCGTTGGGGGGCGATAACATTCGCCAAAACAGGGATTAGCGTAAACACGGGTGGGTAACTTCCGTGCGCGTTTTCGCGCGTGCGGTAACAATTTTGAAGACTTCTTTAGGGGCACTAAAATGCGGATTGAACGGAAATATACCAAGGCTGGCCAAGCAACTTATGCGGGACTCGATTTCCGCACCGCCATAAGCGAAATTAAGAACCCCGATGGTTCAATTGTATTTCGCTTGGCTGATATTGAAGTGCCATCGGCTTGGAGCCAAGTGGCCACTGATATTTTGGCGCAAAAGTATTTTCGCAAAGCTGGTGTTCCAAAAGCCTTGAAGCGCGTTGAGGAAGAAACCGTGCCAGCATGGTTGTGGCGTTCGGTTGCTGATGATGAAGCGTTGGCGCATTTGCCATTGAAAGAGCGCACCCGTGGCGAGTTATCCGCTCAAGAAGTGTTCAATCGTTTGGCTGGCACATGGACTTATTGGGGCTGGAAGGGCAATTATTTCACAACTGAAGAAGATGCACGCGCATTTTATGACGAGCAATGCTTCATGCTGGCCACACAAAAATGCGCGCCAAATTCGCCGCAGTGGTTTAACACTGGGCTGCATTGGGCTTATGGCATTGATGGTCCAGCACAAGGCCACCATTATGTTGACCATGAAACAGGCAAGCTGACCAAATCCAAAACCGCCTATGAGCACCCGCAGCCCCATGCTTGCTTTATTCAAGGTGTGTCTGACGATCTGGTCAATGAAGGCGGCATTATGGATCTGTGGGTGCGTGAAGCGCGCCTGTTCAAATATGGCTCTGGCACTGGTTCTAACTTCTCGTCGCTTCGTGGCGAAGGCGAAAAACTTTCAGGCGGTGGCAAATCATCTGGCTTAATGAGCTTTCTTAAAATTGGTGACCGTGCAGCTGGTGCGATTAAATCTGGTGGCACCACACGCCGTGCTGCCAAGATGGTGGTGGTGGATGTCGATCACCCTGATGTTGAAAATTACATTGAGTGGAAGGTGAAGGAAGAGGAAAAAGTTGCCTCGCTGGTCACTGGTTCCAAGATCGTTAAGAAGCATCTGACGGCCATTATGAAAGCTTGCGTGAATTGCGAAGGCCCGGGTGGAGACTGCTTTGAGATTGAAAAGAACCCGGCTCTGAAGCGCGCCGTTAAAGATGCGCGCCGCAACATGGTGCCTGATAATTATATCAAGCGCGTGGTGCAATTTGCCAAGCAAGGCTACACCGAAATTGCGTTTGATACTTATGACACCGATTGGGATGGCGAAGCTTATCGCACAGTGTCTGGTCAGAACTCGAACAATTCAGTTCGCGTGACGGACGAGTTCCTCAAAGCTGTTGAAACCGATAGCGATTGGAACTTGATTGGCCGCACCAATGGCAAGATCTACAAAACTTTGAAGGCGCGTGACCTGTGGGACAAGATTGGCGCTGCCGCTTGGGCATCGGCGGATCCTGGCATTCAATTCCACTCGACCATCAATGATTGGCACACTTGTCCGGCGGCTGGCGAAATTCGCGCATCTAATCCATGTTCTGAATATATGTTCTTGGATGATACGGCTTGCAATTTGGCCTCGCTCAATTTGCTGCAGTTCCGCGAAGCAGGTTCCAACAAGTTTGATATTGCATCGTTTGAACATGCAGTGCGGTTGTGGACTGTGGTTCTGGAAATCTCGGTGATGATGGCTCAGTTCCCATCTAAAGAAATTGCGCGTCTTTCCTTTGATTACCGCACGCTGGGCCTGGGCTTTGCCAATATCGGTGGCTTCCTGATGATTTCTGGTATTCCTTATGACAGCCATGAGGGGCGCTCGATTTGCGCTGCTGTGTCTGCAATAATGACTGGCATTTCTTATGCCACATCAGCAGAAATGGCATCCGAGCTTGGACCATTCGCTGGCTATGCCAAGAATGCTGACAGTATGCTCCGCGTGATGAAGAACCATCGCCGTGCCGCTTATGGTGCAGCAGTTGGTTATGAAGGCGTTCGCACGGCACCTGTGCCGCTCGACGAAAACGATCTCACGGATAAGTCGCTTGCTCAAGCCGCCCGCCGCGCATGGGACAAGGCCGTGGAGCTTGGTGAAGCCCATGGTTACCGCAACGCGCAATCAACTGTGGTTGCGCCAACTGGCACCATTGGTTTGGTGATGGATTGCGACACGACAGGTATTGAACCTGACTTTGCTTTGGTGAAGTTCAAGAAGCTTGCTGGTGGTGGTTATTTCAAAATCATCAACCAAGCAGTGCCAGAAGCACTTCGCACATTGGGTTATTCTGCTGAGCAAATTGAAAAGATCATCGGTTATGCTGTGGGCCATGGCACCTTGTCCGATGCCCCCGGCATCAATCATATTCTGTTAAAGTCCAAGGGTTTTGGCGATGAGCAGATTGCTAAGATTGAAGGCGGCCTTGCCTCAGCCTTCGACATCAAGTTTGTGTTCAACAAGTGGACGCTGGGTGAAGACTTCTGCAAGAACGTTTTGAAAATCACGGATGCACAACTGAATGATTTCAGCTTTGATCTTTTGGCGCATCTTGGCTTCAGCCGCGCAGACATAGACAAAGCCAACATTCATGTCTGCGGTGCGATGACTCTTGAACAAGCGCCCGACCTTAAGGACGAGCATTTGCCAGTGTTTGATTGCGCCAACCCTTGTGGCCGCATTGGCAAGCGTTATCTCTCAGTTGAAAGCCACATTCGCATGATGGCGGCATCGCAATCGTTTATCTCGGGTGCGATTTCCAAAACCATCAACATGCCCAATGATGCCACAGTGGAAGAATGTGCTGCTTCTTATATGCTCAGCTGGAAGCTGGGCGTGAAGGCCAATGCTTTGTACCGTGATGGCTCCAAGCTTTCGCAACCCCTGTCTTCGCAGCTCATAACTGATGAAGAAGATGAAGATGATGGCGTGGATGCGTTGATGGCCAAGGCCCCTGTGCAACGCATTGAAACAATCGTTGAGAAGATTGTGGAGCGCATCGTTGAACGCGCTGCCGACCGCGATAAACTGCCATCCCGCCGCAAAGGTTACACCCAGAAGGCTGTTGTGGGTGGGCACAAAGTTTATCTCCGCACGGGCGAATATGATGATGGCAAGCTGGGTGAAATTTTCATTGATATGCACAAAGAGGGTGCGGCCCTTCGCGCCATGATGAATAACTTCGCTATCGCCGTGTCAGTGGGCCTACAATATGGTGTGCCGCTGGAAGAATTTGTGGATGCGTTTACATTCACCAAGTTTGAACCAGCCGGCATGGTGCAAGGCAACGAGTCAATCAAGAACGCGACTTCTATTCTCGACTATGTGTTCCGTGAACTCGCCGTGTCTTATCTTGGCCGCCATGAGCTTGCCCATGTTGAAGCTTCAGAATTCCGCTTCGATACACTTGGTAAAGGTGAAGATGAGAAGCCATCGCAACCTGCTCAGCGTTTCGTGTCCGCAGGTTTCGTGCGGAAGCAAAACTTAGCCAATGTGGTGGTGATGCCGCAAGCCGCCGCTGCACAATCACCGTCTCATGCTTTGCTGATGCGCGCTGCAGAACAAGTGTCATCAGGCAGCTTGGCTTTGGCTGAGCCAACCGAAGTGGCCTACACTTATGCTGCACCAGCTCCATCCATGGACCTTCGCTCACAAGCCAAGATGAAAGGTTATGAAGGCGATACCTGTGGCGAATGCGGCAATTACACCATGGTGCGTAATGGCACATGTTTGAAGTGTGATACATGTGGCTCAACGAGCGGGTGTTCGTGATTTAAATAAAATCAACTCGATATGGCGGAGAGCAATCTCCGCCATTTTTTATGTTCACATCCCCCTCCTTGTCATCGCCGGATTTATTCCGGCGAACCATGGTTGGGTGCTCTCTGAGTATGACTGAGCGAAGCGTCACACATATCATGCGTTGCAAAGATGGGTTGCCGGAACAAGTCCGGCAATGACAAATTTGGGGAATTGTGGAGAAGGCAATTCCAAAGGCGTTGCGGTGACAAGTGGCCGTTGGTGTGCAATATTTTCTAAATGTCCTACACCCAAAGACCCGAACGCATCTATTCTGTTTACATGTTGGCCAGTAGGAAGAATGGAACGCTCTATATTGGTGTGACTGGTGATCTTCCAACACGCATAACTCAACACAAAGAAGGTCTCATCAAAGGCTTCACTCAAAAATACGATGTAAAATCTCTTGTGTGGTTTGAAGATTTTTCTGAAATTGATACGGCTATCCAACGCGAGAAGACTATGAAGAAATGGCCGCGAGTTTGGAAAATCAATCTCATAGAACGCGAGAATTTTGATTGGAATGACCTCACCACTACGATTTTTTGAAAATAATTTGTGGATAACACTTCTATCAGTCGGTGTGAGCTTGCTTCATGCAAGATAGAAATTATTCATCCGTATACAGATCAATCAAATGCAGCCTTTATTTTCGGTCTCAAATCAAATTTCATTTATCATCCGTATACTGATCACTTTCACAACATCACTTTGTTTACTATTTGTTAGCCATCTTGGATTGATACACAAGATGTAGTCGGCATATTGCCGAATCACACAATGAGGTTCAAAACAACAACTAGTTATCGATGTGAAATAAAAATAAATATTTTTGTTGATGTCGATCTCATGTTAGTCGGGCCTGCGTTGTGGGGCAAAAACAACTTTAATCTCTAGGAGAGAACACCATGGCTGCTGCAAAAAAAGCTGCAAAGAAACCAGCAAAGAAAGCTGCAAAGAAACCAGCAAAGAAAGCTGCTGCAAAGAAGCCAGCTAAGAAAGCTGCTGCAAAGAAGCCAGCTAAGAAAGCTGCTGCGAAGAAGTAATTCTTCTGCATCTTTTGTAGATATCAGACCTCGGGTGGCCCTCAGCCTCCGGGGTCTTTTTATGTGTGGAAATATTTACTGATAGACGTAAATCTTCGCGCCGATTTTTACGCGGGCATAAAGATCAATCACATCGGCATTCATCATGCGGATGCAGCCTGATGAAACAGCGCCACCGATTGAGGCTTCATTGTTGGTGCCATGCACGCGGTAAATCTTGCCACCGATATAAAGTGCGCGCGCACCCAATGGATTGCCGGGGCCACCTTCCATGAAGGGCGGAATGATGTGGCCTTTGGCGGCTTCCCGCGTGATCATTTCTTGTGGCGGGGTCCAGCTTGGCCATTCGGCTTTGCGATCAATTTTTGAAACACCGCTCCACTGCATGCCTTCGCGGCCAACGCCCACGCTATAGCGAATTGCTTCTCCGGGACCAGACACGAAATACAAAGCGCGTTCGGGTGTTTTGACAATCAGCGAGCCGATTGGATATTTGGTTTCGGTCCACGCCACTACTTCATTGCTGGTTTGGCCGGAGAGGCCAGATTTGCTGTAGTTGCCGAAGCTGGCTTGTTGGAAATTTCCATTTGCTCTCACGCGGCGGTGTTTGCTGCCAAACAGGCATTGCACAAACGAACCGCAAGGGCGCAAGTGTGCCACCTTTACAGGAGCCGTGGCGGCTGCAATTGCTTTTGGTTTTTTAATTTTCACAGGTGTAACAGAAGCCGTCAAAACTGCATCAGTCTTTTTGAGTATAAGCTTTTTGATGGCGGGCTTCTTTTGCGCGGCCAAGGTTTTATCAAGTGCAGCTTGTTGGGCTTGAAGAGCTTTCAACTGTGCTGCGAGTTTTTTCTTTTTGAGCAGCAGCTGCGCTTCGGTAGGTGTCGTTGCCGCATATGAAGCGGTTGGCACAACAGCAAAAACCAGTGAAGCAGCAAGGGCTGCAGCAATAAGACGACGCATCATGGATAGACCTCGTGAATTTTGGCGCAAACTAGTGAAGCAAAACCGAATCATCAACCCATGACGGTTAATTTTCCGGTAAATTCAGCCTTATGTGGAGTTCGCGCAACTGTTTTTGGGTGGCAGATGACGGTGCGGACATTAAAAGGTCCTCGGCCTGCTGGTTCATTGGGAACAGCACAACTTCTCGGATGTTAGGCTCATTGCACAACAGCATCACAATGCGGTCCACTCCTGGCGCAATGCCACCATGGGGCGGTGCACCGAATTGAAAAGCGCGGTACATGCCGCCGAATTTTTCCAGCAACACGTCTTCGGAATAACCCGCAAGCTCAAAAGCCTTCTTCATCACTTCAGGGCGATGGTTGCGGATGGCACCCGATGAAAGCTCCACGCCATTGCACACAATGTCATATTGATAGGCATTGATGGTGAGCGGGTCTTGGTTTTCCAGCGCATCCAGCCCGCCTTGCGGCATGGAGAATGGGTTGTGCGAGAAGTCCACTTTCTTGTCGTCTTCATTCCACTCATACATCGGGAAATCGACGATCCAGCAGAAGTCGAAACGATCTTTTGCAACGAGATCAAGGTCAGTGCCAACTTTGGTGCGGGCTTCGCCTGCGAATTTATAGAATTTGGCCGGAACACCTGCGACGAAGAAACAAGCATCGCCATTTCCCAAACCCAATTGCGTTTGGATAGCTTTGGTCAAAGTCGGGCCAATGTTTTTCGCAACTGGGCCTTTGCCAATGATGTTCAAGGTTTGATCAAGCTTTTTCTTCTCTTCATCTGTCATTTCACCTGCTTGATGAACTGCCTTCTCAACAGAAGACCTAGCTGTATCTGGATCTGTTCCTTCGATTAGCTCAAACATCATATATCCCAAACCCGGTTGGCCTTGGCTTTGCGCCCATGAATTCATGCGGTCACAGAATGCGCGTGATCCGCCCTTGGGTGCCGGAATGGCCCAGACTTCAACTTTTGGGTCATTGGCGATCATGTTGGCAAACACTTTGAAGCCTGAACCTGCGAAATGCTCAGTGACGTTTTGCATTTTGATTGGGTTGCGTAGATCAGGCTTATCAGTGCCATACCAACGCACCGAATCTTTGTACGCGATGTGTGGGAACTTGGGTGTCACGGCCCAGCCATTGCCAAACTCTTCAAACACGCCGCGCAACACGGGTTCCACCGCGTTGAACACATCTTCCTGTGTGACGAAACTCATTTCAATATCGAGCTGATAAAATTCGCCGGGGCTTCTGTCAGCGCGCGCATCTTCATCGCGGAAGCAGGGCGCAATTTGGAAGTAGCGGTCAAAGCCAGACATCATCAACAATTGCTTGAATTGCTGTGGCGCTTGCGGCAGCGCATAGAATTTGCCGGGGTGAACGCGTGACGGCACCAGATAATCGCGCGCACCTTCTGGTGATGATGCGGTGAGAATTGGCGTTTGAAATTCAAAGAAACCTTGATCCACCATGCGGCGGCGCAAAGATGAAATGATCGCCCCGCGCTTCATAATGTTTCCGTGAATGCGGTCGCGGCGCAAATCGAGGAAACGATATTTCAAACGAATGTCTTCTGGATATTCCACATCACCAAAAACGGGCAAAGGCAATTCAGCAGCTTGAGATAGCACTTCGATTTCCGTGGCGTAAACTTCGATGAGGCCGGTGGGCATATCCTTGTTTTCAGTGCCAGCCAAGCGCGTGCGAACAAGGCCATCGATACGCACCACCCATTCCGAGCGCAAGGTTTCCACCACTTTGAAAGCAGGCGATGCCGGGTCTGCCACCACTTGCGTTAAACCATAATGATCGCGCACATCTAAGAACAGCACGCCACCATGATCGCGCACGCGGTGAACCCAGCCGGAAATACGTGTGGTGGAACCTGCGTGTTCAGCGCGGAGTTGGCCACAGGTGTGGCTGCGATAGGCGTGTGTCATTGCTCAGATCCTTGAATTCCGCCGCTAAAGGCCACGGCCCTCACGATTTGTCAAGGATTGGATAAGGCGTTCAAAAATCAGCTTTGTTGGCCGCCCAGAATCACAGGTTTCTTCTTCTGTTTTTTCTTGATCGTCACTTTAACCACTGGCTTTTTCTTATCCCAAGGCCACACGAATGGCTTAAGTGGTTTTGAGCTGAAGCCGGCCGTTTGCGTCCCGGTGTCAAAGAAGCCGCCTTTGATCGTGATGGTGGTGTTCTTGCTTCCGGCTTTGGTCACCAAACCAAAAAGCAATGCTGCATTTTCAGGTGCTAAGCGCACGCAGCCATGCGAGGCACGCGTGCCGAGGCGCTTGATGTGATAACTGCCATGAATGGCATGGCCACGGCCAGTGAAGAACATTGAATAGGGCATGGGAGCATCATCCCATTCTTTTGAGAAATGTTCTTTTTCAAAACGGAATGGATGATAGATGCCTGATGGTGTGTCATAGCCTTGGCCGCCAGTGGAGACGAGCCAGACATATTCTTTCTCGCCATCAATTGTCACGGTCATTTTCTGAGCAACTTTGTTGATGACGATATCAACCTTGAGTGCCAATGCCGAAACTGAAGACGCAGCAAGTGCGGAGGCAACAAGGGCAGCACGCAAGAGGTTAGTTGTGAGTTTCACTTAAGTCATTCCCAAAGATTGATGGTTGCAAACTAGTCTATTGAGATTGATTGGTCGAGGGGGCAAGTTCAGATTTTTAGATGAGTGTGGCAAGCATGGCGCAGATGATTTTTCACAAAGATTTCAAGGCAGCCCCCTATTGGTGGGAAGATTATACACCTCAATCATTGCCACAAATTGAACTGCCCAACGAAGTTCGCGTTGCTATTATTGGCGCTGGTTATGCTGGCCTATCTGCGGCTCTGGAACTGGCTAAGGCTGGAGTTGAGTGTTTGGTTTTTGATGCGGCTGAACCTGGCTTTGGGGCTTCCACGCGCAGTGGTGGCATGGTTTCAGGCGGTGTGAATGTGGGCAAGCGCTATATGTCAAAGCCCATGCCTACTGATGAGGCCGCTCCATTTTTAAATGATGCAGCGGATGCTTTTACGCATGTTGAAAATTTGATCACCGCCGAGAAGATTGACTGTGGTTGGCACAGGCGAGGTTATTTTTTGGGTGCGTGGTGCAAGTCGCATTTTAATGACATGGCTAAAAAAGTGGATGTGCTGAACCGCGAAGTGCAATCAGGTTCCTATATCGTCGCGCGCGATCAACAGCGCGCAGAGATTGGTTCGGACTATTATCATGGTGGTATGGTGGTGGAGCGTGCAGCGCATTTGCAGCCCGCACTTTATTTCAAAGGGCTGCTTGGCTTGGTGCAGAAAGCTGGGGTTGCTATTGCTGCGAAAACCGAAGTGACGGGGCTTAGCCAAAACAGCAATGGCAGCTGGCAAGTTTCAACGCCACGCGGAGTGGTTATCGCGGGTGATGTGATCATTGCCACCAATGGCTATACTGGAAACGTTACACCTGCGCTGCAACGGCGTGTTGTTCCAGTTGGCTCATATATTATTGCCACCGAAGAATTGCCGCCAGAGCTTGCCGCCAGCATTAGCCCGCGTAACAGAAGCTTTGCCGATACGCGCCGCGTGCTCACTTATTACCGCATGTCTCCCGATGGCAAGCGCTTGATATTTGGCGGGCGGGCAAAATTCGGTCTTACCGATCCGGTGACCACCGCACCCCTGCTCCATAGGTTTATGACTGATCGTTTTCCGCAATTGAAGGGCACGAAGATTACGCATTCATGGACTGGCAATGTGGCTTTCACATTGGATGAAGTGCCGCATATGGGCAAATTTGAAGGGCTGCATTATACGCTTGGCTGCAATGGCTCTGGAATTTCAATGATGAGCTATTTGGGCCACCAAACGGCGCGTAAAATTTTGGGCAAGGTGAATCGTATATGTGCATTTGATCGCCCCGAATTTCCAAGCCACCCGCTTTACAACGGAAACCCGTGGTTCCTGCCTTATATCGGCTATTATTTTAGGACGAGGGATTGGATTGATCGGCGCGGGAATTAACGCCGCACCATTTTCAACAGTGGGGTTTTTGATTCAAGTTTACGCAAGCGATTTTCTTCTGTCTCGATGTAATTGCGGGTGAGCGGCAGCACGTTTTGATTTTTGCCAAATTGAATTTGGAAGTTGTTCATGCCGCCATAGCGGAAGGCGCATTCTGATCCAGCGAGATAAAGCTCCCACATGCGGCAGAAGCGTTCGTCGTAGAGTTCAACTGCTTGCGCTCGGTTATCAGCAAAGCGATTGGCCCACTCATGCAAAGTTTTAGCATAGTGCAGCCGTAGAATTTCTATGTCCGTCACATAAAGTCCTTCGCGTTCAAAATGCGGAATGACTTCAGACAAGGCAGGAATATAGCCGCCAGGGAAAATATACTTTTTAATCCACGCACTTGTTACACCTGGGCCATCTGAGCGGTTGATGGAATGGAGGACGGCGTTGCCATCATCTTTCAAAAGCTTGGCGCATTTTACAAAAAATTCTGGGAAGTGACCGATGCCCACATGTTCAAACATGCCAACGGAAACAATGCGGTCATAGGGGCCATCAAGGTGGCGATAATCTTTCAACAGAAATTGCGCGTGGCCTTTAAGCCCGCGCTGATTGGCACGTTCATTAGAAAGTTTGTGTTGCTCTTCAGAAAGTGTGACACCTGTAACATCAGCTCCGCAAACTTCTGCCAGATAAAGCCCAAGACCGCCCCAACCTGAGCCAATATCCAGCACTTTCATACCCGGCTTAATGTTCAGCTTGGCTGCAAGGTGGCGCTTCTTGGCAAGCTGCGCTTCTTCCAATGTGGAATTATCATTTTCAAAATAAGCACAAGAATACTGGCGGTCTCTGTCTAAAAACAAATCATAGAGGCTGCCCGAAAGATCATAATGGTGAGCCACATTTTCTTTGGCTTTACCAACTGGGTTGTGCTGGTGCAAACGCCTGAAGGCCATGCGCGATTTACGCATGAATTGATGCAATGGGTGATGGCTGGTGGTGCCAGTATTTTGCATCATTAAGGCAATGAAGTCATAGATTTTGCCGTCAAGCATTTCAAGGCTGCCATCCATATAACATTCGCCCAAGAAAAGATCTGGATCGAGAGCCACGCGGCGAGCAGCGGCGCTGGTGGAAAATTTAATATGGGCGGTGGGCAACGTGCCATCACCATATTTTCGGGTTTGGCCGTTCCAATAGGTAACGGTCAAGTTTCCGGAGCGCACCAATACTTTTAGAATGCGATCTAAAACCACTATACACCTCACGCAACAATCATGAGCCGTTAACGCCGAAACTGTGCAAAAGGTTGCAGGCTTCTTATTTTATTTAAGCATGAGAATTCGGTGTGAGCAAGAACGGTGTTAGCTGCACTTGGCTGTCATGCGCCAGGTGCTTTCGGCAAAGTGCGGCTTGTTTGTTAGTCCGCTTTTCTGGCTGTCTTTGCAGGCATAGTAACGCAATGCAGAGGTTGCCACGGCCACGGCATCTTTTTCTTGTTTGCCCGTCATGGGTGAAACTGCCATGGCATAACCGCCACCAGCTTGCGGTGCGAAATTGAGCGTATATGTTTTGCCATTGTAAAAAATTGGCTCCGAGTGCTGCATGGCTTGTACCACGGCTGCTGCTGGTTCGTTGGTGATGCGAATGGCGCTGGGGGATTTAGCACAAGCAACAAGCAAAGCAGCGTTGCAAATTAAAATGATGTTTCGATTCATGCGAAGCTTTTAGCCTTGGAACACTCGACGCGGCAAGTAGAAGCTGGCATATCGCCAAATTATGACCAAATTTGATCCTGCCGCCCTGCTCTCTTCTCGTGCAACATCGGTTGATGAGGGAGCTATCATCCGCATGTCGCAGCGCACGCGTGAACTTCGCGCTTTGGGCCAAGACATTGTGGCGCTAACCATTGGCGAGCCTGATTTTGATACGCCGCTCAATATCCGTGATGCCGCGAAGGACGCGATGGATAAGGGCTTCACCCATTACTCTCCTGTGGCTGGCATTCCGGAACTCCGTGAAGCCATTGCCCATAAGCTGAATGTGGAAAATGGATTGGCTTATAAGGCTGCCGAAATTGTTGTGGCCAATGGCACCAAGCAGGCGATCAACAATGCCATTCTTTCAATGATCGGACAGGGTGATGAGGTGATTATTCTGGCCCCTTATTGGGTGTCTTATGAGGCTTCTGTGAAGCTGGCGCAGGGAACGCCGGTTGTTCTTCATTCTGATGTGGCAGAAAATTACAAAGTTCCTATATCACGCATCGCTGCGGCGATTACTCCGGCCACTAAACTAATCATGCTTAACTCGCCCTGCAACCCAACGGGTGCTGTGTGGAGCCGTGCCGAAATGGAAGAGATTGTAGCCTTGGTGCGCGCGCATCCTAAGTTGATGGTTTTAGCTGATGAGATTTATGAATATATTTTGTTTGATGGTGAGATGGTCTCGTTTGGGTCGCTGCCTGATATGCTTGAGCGCACCATCACACTGAACGGTTTTTCCAAAGGCTTTGCCATGACCGGGTGGCGGCTGGGCTATGCTGCTGCCCCTCTCCCCATAGCGCAAGCGATGGCGCGGATGCAGAGCGTTATTTCTGCTGGGGCAAATCAATTTGTGCAGCGGGCTGCGGTTGCTGCATTGCAGGGGCACCGTGATGATGTTCGCGCTATGAATGAACAATATCGCGCGCGCCGTGATTTTGTACTGGCGCAACTGCGTGCCATTGACGGCGTGGTGGTTGCGGATATTCCCGCCACGTTTTATGCATTCCCCGATGTGTCAGTTTTTCTTGGCAGGAAGTCTGGCAATCATGTGATTGAGAACACTGAGCAGCTCTGTGATTTTCTGCTAGAGCAACATGGTGTTTCAATTGTGCCGGGGTCTGCTTTTGGCGCAGAAGGTTCCATCCGGCTTTCATTTGCGGCCAGTGATGCTGATTTGAAAAAGGCCCTGCACAGAATTGCACAGGGCCTTCAAAGTCTTTCGTAAAACTATTCAGCAGCCAATTTCAACTTCGTCTTTGGCTTCGGCAATTGCTTGGCGAGGCCTAAAACTTTTTCTTCAACGTCCATAATTTTGGCGGCCAATTCTTCCATATCATTGTTGGTTGAGGCAACGGCCTCTTCCACTTTTTCGAACCGCACATCATGCACAACCTCTTCATCTGTAGCGCCAGCAAAGCGGCTGAAAATCCATGCGAAGAGTTTCGAGATATCATCCATCACAATATAAAATGACGGCACGAAGATGAGGCTGAGGAAAGTGGCTGCAATCAGTCCGCCGATCACCGCAATGGCCATGGGGGCGCGGAACGAGCCGCCTTCACCGATGCCAAAGGCCGATGGCAACATGCCTGCACCCATGGCAATCGTGGTCATCACAATGGGGCGTGCACGCTTGCGGCCAGCATCAATAATGGCGTCAATGCGGGCGAGGCCGTGCTTTTTTCGTTCCACGGCAAAGTCAATCAACATGATGGCGTTTTTGGCGACGATGCCAATCAACATCAACATACCGATCACCACAGGCATGGAGAAAGCATTATGGGTCGCCAGCAATGCAAACACCACGCCACCAATGCATAATGGCAGTGAGAATAGAATTGCGAAGGGCTGGAAAACATCGCCGAGCAGAAGCACCAACACCACCAACATTAGCACGATGCCAAGCGAGGCGGATTTGGCGAACTCAGTGAAGATTTCATTCTGAATTTCAGCGTCGCCACCTTCGGAAATAACTACGGAAGGCGGGAAATTGAGTTTCGTTGCGGTTTCCTTGATTAGATCAGCAGCTTCACCCAGTTGCACGCCGGGCGGCACGTCGGCACCGATGGTTGCCTGACGTTGGCGATCATAACGCTTCACTGAACTTGGGCCACGTGAGAATGAAACATCCGCCACCGCAGAAAGTGGAACTGATACACCGTTAGAGGCTACGACGCGTAAGTTTGCAATTTCGTCAAACTGCGTGCGGGATGCTTCTGGAATTTGCACACGGATTGGAATTTGCCGATCACCCAAACTGATTTTGGCAAGCAGTGGCCCAAAATCACCAATGGTGGCCACGCGCACGGCTTGCGAAATTTGCTGCGCGGTGATGCCAAGTTTGGCGGCCTCTGCTTGCTTTGGAATGATCTTAATTTCAGGGCGGTAAAGGCCACCTTCAGCTGCAGGAGCACGCAACCTTGGTTCTTTCCGCAAAGCGCCTTCAAGACTTCCCACTGCTTCATCCAAGGCAACAGGATCGTTTGAGAGAATGTTGAACTTAACATCGCGCTCGCCACGATCATTGATTTTGGCCCAGCGCACATCTGGCAGGTTTGAAAGCTTGGGGAGAATTTCGCTTTCAATACTTTCCTGCGTTTTGGTGCGGCCATGCGCTGGAACCAGCGGAATGCTAAGCCCAGTACCATTGTTAATAGCTGTGATAGTTGGGTTCAAAATACCAGTCAGCAAGCCCACATCACGGTGATGCAAGTTTACGAAAATTGCGCCGTTGCGTGGCTCAATTGAGCCCGTAGGTGAAGAGCCGCCCAGCACCAAAACTTGCGAGACTTCCTTATTTTCGCGAATGATCTTTGCCATTGCATCAGTCGTTGCCCGCGTTTGCTCTAGCCGCGAACCTGGAGGCAATTCGACCGACAACACAAAGCGCGAATTATCACCGGGCGGAATGAAGCCTTTGGGCAAAAGCGGAATGAGAAGTGTCGAGCCAAACAAAATGCCGAAGGCACCAAGAACTGTCACATAGCTCATTACGCGCGGCCACGAACTGTGCAGGGCGGCAGGCGTATTGATATGTTCACCTTCATTATCGTGTTTTGAGAATGTGCGTTCCTTTTTGAACGCAAGGAGTGATCGAACTGCCAATGCAACGAACAGAATTGCCGTTGCGGCACCTGTGGCCAGCAATATGAAGGAGAAGAAACTTGGAATGAAGGCTGGAAGCTCGTGCATAAAGCCCAAACCAAATTTTACGCTAAGCAAAACCATGGATGCTGCCAAACCATAGGCCACCAAATCCCACAATTTGTTTACCCGCGCAGTGACGGGTGCTTTGCGCCCAATTGTGGGGGCCCAATTTAAGAAATGCAGCAGCTTAATATAGGCCCGCAACAATGGGCCAGGCTCATGTTCGGTATTATGTGTAGGGCGCATCAAATAGGCTGCCATCATCGGTGTGATGAAGCGCGCAACCAACAGCGAGAACAACACGGCCACTGCAACAGTGAGGCCGAACTGTTTGAAGTATTGGCCGACAATGCCGCTCATAAAGGACACTGGCACGAAGATTGAAACAATCGAGAAGGTGATCGCAATAACCGCGAGGCCGATTTCATCGGCAGCTTCCATGGCGGCACGGTAAGGCGATTTGCCCATTCGCATGTGGCGGGCGATGTTTTCAATTTCCACAATGGCATCATCCACCAGAATACCCGTGGCCAAGGTGAGGCCGAGGAAGGACACCAAATTGAGTGAGAAGCCCATCATGCCCATGACCCAGAAAGTGGGCACAGCAGAAAGTGGCAAGGCCAAGGCGGAGATTAAAGTGGCGCGCCAATCACGCAAGAATAACAGCACCACAAGAACTGAAAGAATGGCACCTTCGATCAGCGTTTCCATGGCAGACGTGTAGTTACCATAGATAAAATAAACCGTGTCATCGACGAGAGTGAATTTAGCTGCGCCATTGCTAGCGGCTTGCATTTCAGCAACCTTAGCGCCCACACGGTCGCCAACTGCTGTGGAGCTTGCGCCCTTCGAGCGGAAGATTGAAAAGGTTACAACACTGTCTCCATTATAACGCGTAAACGAGCGCAATTCGGTTGTGCTGTCTGTTATGCTGCCAAGATCGCCCAATTTGGTTTGGCGGCCGCCGGGGAGCGAAATTTTTGTTTCACGCAATTCATCTAAGTTACGGGCTCCACCCAAGGTGCGGATAGCTTGTTCGTGGTTTCCAACTTCGCCACGGCCTGCACCAAAATCGGCGTTGGTTGCTGCAAGTTGGTTGTTAATGCTTGCTGCAGTAACGCCAAGAGCTTGGAGTTTTTGCGGATCTAGATCGACACGCACTTCGCGGTCTGCACCGCCGAAGCGGTCAACACGGCCCACACCTGCCAAGCCTTGCAGCTGGCGCTTGACCACATCATCAACATACCATGATAATTGTTCCAGCGTCATGCCAGGGGCAGACACGGCATAAGTTTGAATCGCCTGGCCTTCAACATCAATACGCTGAATGACGGGCTCATCCACGCCGCCAGGAAGATTGCCGCGCACTTTAGAAACAGCATCCTTCACATCTTCAAGGGCTTTGTCGGTTGGGATTTCAAGACGAAATTCAATGGCCGTGCTGGAGTTACCATCGGTCATACTGGATGTGATGTGTTTTACCCCGGTGATCGCCGCAACAGCATCCTCAATTTTTTTGGTAACTTGATTTTCAAGCTCAGCTGGTGTTGAGCCTGATTGCCCCACCGAAACCAAGATGACGGGAACATCAATGTTTGGAAATTGCGTAATCGGCAAACTGCGGAAACTGAATATGCCAACCAGCATCAATACTGCAAACATGAGTATTGGCGGAACTGGATTTCGGATGGACCAAGCTGAGAAATTGAAATTCATTTGATTACTGTTCCGAAGCTTTAAGAATTACGGGAGACACGGCATCGCCATCACGCACGAAGCTTCCGGCGCGTGCGACAAAAATATCGCCCGCAGCAACGCCATCAGTGATCTCGATGGTGCCAGTGCCAACTAAGCCGGTGATAACTTTAACCACATGCACTTTGCCTTCTTTTACAATTTGCACAGTTGGGCCATCTTCACCGAAGGTAACAGCGGTCAGCGGCAGCGCAACACCATCACCAGCGGCCAGAGCAATTGTTGCGCGGCCAAAACTACCAAGTGGAATGCGCGCGCCATCGGCCACGCGAATGTGGGCCATGCCAATGCGAGTTGATTCATTCACTTCTGGCGAAATTAACTTCACTTCGCCTTCAATCGGTTTATCAATGCCATTGACGACGATGGTTGCTTTTTGACCAAGCTTGACGCGCGGCAAATCTGACTCTGGCACTTCGGCCAAAAGCTTCACAGTGCCATTGGCCACGATATTAAACATGGCTTCGCGGCTGGCCGAGGCAATGCCACCAAGCTGCACAGTGCGGCGGCTGATGTAACCTGCGACTGGCGCTTTAATTTCTGTGCGACTTTTACGCAAATCCAAATCAGCCATCGTGGCATCAATGCCCATGCGATCAGCTTTGGTAACTTCAAGCGCAAGTTTTGCACCATTAAGTTGAGAATTAGACAAATCAAAAGCTGCTTGTTTTAAATCAAACTGTTCTACCGTGGCCACACCACTGGTTCGCAATTTTTTGGTGCGGTTCAATTCAGTTACGGAGCGGTCGACATTGATTTGTGCTTGCTCAATTTGATTTTTTGCTTGGGCTAAGGCTGCATCATTGCGTGCTAGGCTTGCTTGTGTTTGGGCAATTTGAATTTCAACTTGTGATTCAGAGAGTCTGGCCAGAACTTGGCCCTTCTCCACCATATCGCCCTCTTCAGCTAAAATCTCAGTAACTGAAAGGCCTTCGATTTCTGGTGTGACCAAAACCAATTCACCAGCAGCAAAACTTCCGGTTACAATCAAATTTTCAGCAATGGGCTTTTTCTCAGCCACCAAAACTGAAATGGTTGGAGGGGGCGGTGGGGCTAACTTTGTTGCAGCCTCTTCCGCAAATGCTGGAGTGAAGAGTAAATAAGTTGCCACTAGTCCCATGGCCAACAGCGATGCATTCGATTTCATATCCACCCTCTTATTTTTATTCATTGCGCTGCCTTAACAGCGGAAGCGCCTAATTCTGCTAATTTTGCTTCAAGATATTTAGCCCCAGCAGATAAAACTGCTTCACCATATCCTGCTACAAATAGTGAGCCAGCTGATTGCTGCCCATCGCATTGGCATTCTACAATTCTTTTTAGATCTTCGTTTAGATCGGTAAGCTGCTTCTCAATTGCAAGGCGCAAAAAATCCTGCGGCAATAACTCTTGAAACAGCATTTCAAACAGAAATTCTGATTTATATTTATCACGCGATGGAATGACAGCGATGCTCTTGGCCAGAGAAGTTCGCCCAGCTTCGGTAATGGCATAGACTTTTTTGTCAGGCCTACTGGTCTGCTCTTCAGCGCGCAAGGTTACCAAGCCCTCGGCATTTAACTGCGTGAGAGCTGGATAGATTGAGCCAAAGCTGGCTTCAATAAAATGACTGAAGAGGCCCTCTTCAATCTCTTTTTTGATTTCGTAGCCTGAGGCCTCTTGGAATGATAAAATGCCAAGGCATAAGGTTCTAATGTTCATGAATATGACAAATCGATATATAGCGGGTTGATATAGGATGACCTAGCTATCGCAACACTCATTGTCAAGCCAGTGATTTTATGAGGGTTAAACGTATTTCTGATGCAAAATTGCAACATTTGGTGCGTAAAAAATTATCTATGCACTAAACATTGCCTGGTGCAGTGGTTTTTTTTGCCTAAAACCTTCTCAAAACAATGCCGAACTGGAATTGTCACACTTGTCTTTATGTTTTATCTTCACTAAGACACTCGCTAACTGCGGTCATCAATGAGCCGTGGAGAAGTTGGGTACGCTAATTAAAAAGGGGGGCGCATGGAGTATTTTCTCCAGCAGCTCATAAATGGACTGACTTTAGGGTCAATCTACGGGCTTATCGCCATCGGTTACACGATGGTTTACGGTATTATCGGCATGATCAACTTCGCCCATGGCGATGTGTTTATGGTTGGATCGGTCGTTGCGTTTATCGTCATTCTCGGCCTTGGAATTACCGGAGGCAGTGGCGCTTTTCTGATTATATTGGCTTTGGCCTTGGTGGTCATCATCGCGATGTTGATTGCTTCGGTCTATAATTGGACGATTGAACGCGTGGCTTATCGGCCCTTACGCGGGTCATTCCGTTTGGCCCCGCTCATTTCAGCCATTGGCATGTCCATCGTGTTGCAAGAATTTGTACGCATCGCACAAGAAGGTCGCCCCAAGCCCATTCAACCCATTATTTTAGGCAAGCATGAATTGCTGCATCGCCACGCAGATAGTGGCGAATTTGTTGTGACAATCTCTAACATGCAAATTCTGATAATCCTTTCAACAGTGGCCTTGATGGCGATTTTTACGATGATCATTCAGCGCACATCCTTGGGCCGCGCCCAGCGTGCCACTGAACAAGATCAAAAAATGGCATCCTTGCTCGGTATCAATGTTGACCGTACTATTTCGATTACATTCATTCTCGGTGCGGCCCTCGCCGCATTCGCAGGAACAATGTTTTTTCTCTATTATAATGTAACTGACTTCTTCATTGGCTTCTTGGCAGGCATCAAAGCTTTCACCGCTGCAGTGCTGGGTGGCATTGGTTCAATTCCTGGTGCCATGCTTGGTGGTATGGTGATTGGGTTGATTGAAGTGATGTGGTCAGCTTATTTCTCGGTTGAATATAAGGACGTGGCGGCTTTCACAATTTTGGTGATCGTGCTGATTTTCATGCCGCAGGGTCTGCTTGGTAAGCCAGAAGTGGAAAAGGTATAAACCATGTCAGCTCCTGTAAAAGATACCGGCACGCATTCCGAGCAAAGTGCTTTCAGTTGGTTTGATATTGCGAAAGATTTAGTCGGAACGGCCATTCTAACAGCCCTCATTCTCACGCCGATTGTCACTTACAAAACTACGATGAACCAAGGTGTGTTGTTCATTGAAAATCGCTGGGTGCAGTCGCTGCTGCTCACAGCTGCTGTTGTTATTGGGCGTTTGCTGCTTCATGTTTTTGTGTGGCACAAGCCGCCCAGCATGGCTGCAGCAAAGCCCGTTAGCACCAAGGCTCCACTCTCTGATTCACTTGCAAAATATGTGGCCCCTACCCTGCTGATTTTGGCAATTGGTTTGCCATTCTTGCTGCACCTGTTTCCAAGCTGGGACAAGCGCGGCATTGATTTTGCCATCACCATTTTAATTTATATTATGTTGGGTTGGGGTCTTAACATTGTAGTTGGATTGGCTGGCCTTTTAGATCTTGGTTATGTGGCATTCTATGCTGTTGGTGCTTATGCCTACGCGCTTCTTTCAACGATTTATTTACCCTTGTGGTTTGGTGCAGGTGCTTTGCCTTGGGCATTTTACATCGTCTTGCCCATTGCCGGATTACTAGCGGCATCGTGGGGTGTGATCCTCGGGTTTCCAGTGTTGCGCCTGCGCGGCGATTATTTGGCGATTGTAACTTTGGCTTTTGGTGAAATGATCCGCTTGGTTTTGATCAATTGGTTCTCCTTCACCAATGGCCCACAAGGCATCAACGTGCCTAAGCCCACATTCTTTGGCTTGCCGTTTAAAGATGAGCCCGGTGGCTTTGCGGCTTTCTTCGGCATCGAGCATGACCGCATCTACTCCTATATTTTCCTCTATTATGTCATTTTGATTTTGGCATTGATCACCTATTTCGCCACCAACCGTTTGCGCCGCCTGCCCATCGGCCGCGCTTGGGAAGCTTTGCGTGAAGATGAAGTGGCCTGCCGTTCACTTGGCATCAACACCACAACAACCAAGCTAACAGCCTTTGCTATTGGTGCCATGTTTGGCGGCTTTGCTGGCTGCTTCTTTGCGGCGCGCCAAGGCTTTGTATCGCCTGAGTCATTTGTCTATCTTGAATCGGCCATGATCCTCGCCATTGTGGTGTTGGGTGGTCTTGGTTCACAAATCGGCATCGTGTTTTCCGCTATTGTGATTATGGGTGCTTTTGAGTTGTTCCGCGAATTCGGTGCGATGGGCCGTGGAATACATGACGGCTTATTGTGGATTTTGCCGGACTCTGTGGTTTCTGGAATTGGCAGCATCTTCACTGGCACATTTGGTGCATTATACGGATTGCTTCCAGACGCGATGCAAATATCGATAGCTGGTGCCACAACTGGAATGGACCCCATTCAATTCCGCATGTTAGCAGTTGGTCTTGCGATGGTTTTGATGATGCGGTTCCGCCCTCGTGGCTTGGTAACACGCAGGCAGCCCACGGTGTTCCTCAAGGAGCGTAAATCGGTTTCAGGTGATATGGTTGCTGAGGGGCATGGTTGATGCAAGATTGGTCTAAAGATCCTGAACTTCGGGTTCAGCACCTCACCATGCGTTTTGGCGGTTTGACGGCAATTAACGATTTATCGTTTGATGCTGGGCGCAAACAAATTACGGCTTTGATTGGCCCCAATGGCGCAGGCAAAACCACGGTGTTCAACTGCATCACCGGATTTTATAAACCCACCGAAGGCATGATCAATTTGCACCACGCTGATGGCACACATTTTATGCTGGAACGCATGGATGATTTTATCATCACGCAGAAAGCAAAAGTGGCGCGCACCTTCCAAAACATTCGGCTGTTCTCTGGCATGACCTTGCTGGAAAACTTGATGGTGGCCCAGCACAATGTTTTGATGAGGGCTTCGGGCTATACTATCGGCGGCATTTTTGGCAGTGGCACATTTAAGCGTGCAGAAAATGTGGCTTTAGAAAAGTGTAAATACTGGCTCAACAAAGTAAACTTGATGGACCGTGCGGATGACCCGGCTGGTGATCTTCCCTATGGCGCGCAGCGCCGTTTGGAAATTGCCCGCGCTATGTGTACGGACCCGCGCCTGCTTTGCTTGGATGAACCTGCCGCTGGTTTGAACCCGCGCGAATCTGATGAACTTAATAAGCTGCTGCTGTCCATCCGCGATGATCACAATATGGCGATTTTGTTGATTGAGCACGACATGAGCGTGGTGATGGGAATCTCCGATCATATTGTGGTTTTAGATTATGGCCGCAAAATTGCTGATGGCACACCAGCCCAAATAAAGGTCGATCCTGCCGTTATCCGCGCTTATTTGGGTGTTGAAGAAGACGAAGAGCCGGGTGAAAACATTGTGGTTGCCCCGGCACCCAAACCTGTTGTTCCTCGCGTTAATGTGC
Organism: Hyphomicrobiales bacterium; assembly: GCA_031385245.1. GTDB lineage: Bacteria > Pseudomonadota > Alphaproteobacteria > Rhizobiales > Aestuariivirgaceae > Aestuariivirga. Next base: position 92,175 of record JANNBH010000047.1, read on the forward strand.
AAAAGCGTGTGGCCAAAAAGCCTGTTGTAAAAAAAACAGCAGCGAAAAAAGGAGGCCGTAAATGAGCGACATCCTTTTACAAGGCACTGGTGTTGAAACCTTCTACGGCAAAATTCAGGCCCTGCGTGGCATTGATTTTGAAGTTCATAAGGGCGAAATTGCCACGGTGATTGGTGCCAACGGTGCTGGCAAATCGACATTGATGATGACCATTTGCGGCACTCCACGCGCGCGCAGTGGCTCAATCGTTTTTGATGGTGTTGAAATTTCAAAAATGCCAACCCATGAAATTGTGCATCTTGGCATTGCCCAATCACCAGAGGGCCGCCGCATATTCCCACGCATGACGGTTTATGAAAATCTGCAAATGGGTGCCACGGTTGATAAGCTGAGGCATTTTGATGAAGACTTGTTGAAAGTGTTCAAGTTGTTCCCGCGCTTGGAAGAACGCCGCACCCAAAGGGCTGGCACGCTTTCAGGTGGTGAACAGCAAATGCTGGCGATTGGCCGTGCTTTGATGGCCCGCCCGCGCCTGCTGCTTTTGGACGAGCCATCTCTGGGTTTGGCCCCAATTATCGTGAAGTTGATTTTTGCGGCCATCAAAAAGCTGAACGAAGAGGAAGGCCTCACTGTTTTGCTGGTTGAACAGAATGCTTTCCATGCTCTGCGTCTAGCGCACCGCGCTTATGTGATGGTGAATGGTAAAATTACCATGACTGGCACGGGTGCTGAGCTGATGAAGCGGCCAGAAGTGCGCGCTGCCTATCTTGAAGGGGGGCATTGATATGTCTTTTCTTGCAGAACATAGTTTCTGGGTTTTCCTCGTTCTCACCATAATTGGGGGCGGTGGGGCCGGATTTATGGGTGGGCGCTCGTTGGCTTTGGGGTGGAAACCTATTTCGCTCTTGGTTTTTTACATGCTCATTTTGGGTGCTGGTGTTCGCTTTATTCATTTTGCGCTGTTTCAAGACACGCTGACTTCGGCCTATTACTACATCGTGCAAACTGCCTTGATCATGGGATTTGCACTGCTCGGCTATCATACCACCCGTACAAACCAAATGACGCGGCAATATCCGTGGCTCTATGAAAAGACTGGGCCCTTGTCTTGGAGACAAAAGAGCCTTGGAGACAAAAGCCACGTTAATTAAATTTTCCGAAATTGTTGAAGGGAACGCATTTTTTCCTTTCCAATCCTGCGCCTTTGAGCAAAGCTATGGCTCAAGGGGTAGTGTACCCCGACCGACCATCCGGTCATAAAACTTTAGGGAGACTAGTCTATGAAGAAACTCATTCTGTCTGGTATTGCGCTCAGCTTTGCTGCAGCTCTTTCCGCAACAACAGCTTTGGCTGATATCACCATTGCCACAGCAGGCCCAATCACTGGCCAGCTCGCAGCTCTTGGTGAACAATATAAGCGCGGCGCTGAAATGGCCGTTGCTGACATTAACGCTGCTGGCGGCGTAAATGGCGAAATGTTGAAGTTGGAAATCGGCGATGATGCTTGCGATCCAAAGCAAGCTGTTGCTGTTGCCAACCAATTGGCTTCAAAGGGTGTGAAGTTCGTTGCAGGTCATCTCTGCTCCGGTTCTTCCATTCCTGCTTCTAAGGTTTACGAAGAAGAAAGCATTCTGCAAATCACTCCAGCTTCAACAAACCCAGTGTTCACAGATGCTGGCGGCTGGAACGTGGCTCGCGTTTGCGGCCGTGACGATGCTCAAGGCCTCGTTGCAGGTAACTTCCTTGCCAAGCATTATGCTGGCAAAAAAGTTGCCATCATCGATGACAAATCTGCCTATGGCAAAGGTCTCGCAGATGCAACTAAGGCTGCTATGAACGCTGCTGGCCTCACAGAAGTGATGGCTGAATCAATCAATCCCGGTGAAAAGGATTACTCAGCTCTCGTTTCAAAGATGAAAGATGCTGGCATTGATGCAGTTTACATCGGTGGTTACCATCCTGAAGGCGCATTGATCCTGAAGCAAATGCGCGAGCAAGGTTCAACAGCACAAATGCTCTCTGGCGATTCAATGAACAACGTTGAATTCTGGACCATTGCTGGCGAAGCAGCCACTGGCATGATCTTCACATTCGCTCCAGAACCACGCAACATTCCAGAAGCTAAAGATCTGGTTGCTAAGTTCAAGGCTGCTGGTTTTGATCCTGAAGGCTACACATTGTTCACTTATGCTGCTGTGCAAATGTATGCTCAAGCCGCAACAGCAACAAAGAGCCTCGATAACAAAACAATCGCTGCTTGGCTTCGCGCTGGCAACGAAATGCAAACTGTAATGGGTCCAATCAAGTTGGATGCCAAGGGCGACATCATTGGTGCAAAATATGTTTGGTATAAATTTGCCAACGGCACCTATGCTGAAGATCCTTCA
>JANNBH010000057.1:0-19574 GCA_031385245.1 Hyphomicrobiales bacterium
CGCAACTGACCATTCATATACGCAAACTCACACAAACTTACTTGCAAGACCAAGCCAACGGGCTGGCCTCACACAAATTCACATTACGCAGAAGTGCCTTAAAAATGAGCTAAGCGGGTCTGAACAAATTATAAATTATGGAAGGCTTTTGCCTCAATTCGGCACAGATTTGCGTGATTTTGCGTTTAGGTCTATTGAGCCCCCATGAAAATTCCACCCCACATCATTGACCGCGTTCATGAATCGATGAATTTGCCAGGTAAGCCTAGCGATCACCGCGTTGTGGCGGCTATGTCGGGCGGGGTTGATTCATCGGTAGTGGCTGGCTTGTTGAAAATCGCTGGCTATGACGTGGTGGGCATTACGCTGCAGCTTTATGATCATGGCGAGGCCATTCGGCGCAAAGGTGCGTGCTGTGCCGGCCAAGATATTCACGATGCAAGGCGCGTGGCTGCAGCGCTCGACATGCCGCATTATGTATTGGATTTTGAATCGCGCTTTAAAGAAGCTGTGATTGATGATTTTGTGGAAAGCTATTTGCAGGGTGCCACACCGATCCCTTGTGTGAAGTGCAACCAGACTGTGAAGTTTGCTGATTTGCTGGCGCGGGCTAAGGATTTAGATGCCTCAGTTTTGGCTACGGGGCACTATATAGAGAGCCGTCAACGGGCGGGTTCTCAGCATCGTGATTTGTTTACACCTGCGGATATGGCGCGCGACCAAAGCTATTTTTTGTTTGCGACCACGCAAGAGCAAGTTGACTTTTTGCGCTTTCCACTGGGCTTATTGCCAAAATCTGAAACGCGCGCCATGGCGCAAGAACTTGGGTTGATGGTTGCTGATAAGCCTGACAGCCAAGATATTTGTTTTGTGCCTGATGGCAAATATGCCGATGTGATTTTGAAAATTAGGCCCGATGCTGCCGAGGCTGGCGACATTGTGCATTTAGATGGCCGTGTGCTGGGACGACATGACGGCATTATTCATTACACTATTGGCCAGCGCAAAGGCCTTGGCATTGGTGGGGGTGAGCCACTTTATGTAGTGAAGTTGGATGCCGCAACGGCGCGGGTTTTTGTAGGGCCACGAGAAGCTTTGAAGCAAAGTGAAATTACGGTCACTGATCTTAATTGGTTAGGGCGAGAAGCTTTGAGCGTCGAACCTAAAAAAGTGTTTGTGAAAATTCGCTCTACGCGGGCTGCCATTGCAGCAAGTATTCGCTCTGAAGGGGAGGGCGCAATCGTCGCCCTTTCTGAAGCTGAATACGGTGTGTCGCCTGGTCAAGCTTGTGTGCTTTATGATGCAGAAGGTACTGGTGCGCGGGTTTTGGGTGGCGGATTTATTGCGCTGGAGCGCCCGCGCGTGGCGTTTACACGGTCGGTCAAACTACAATTTGCCGAGACGTGAACGTTTGCTATAGTGATCTGGGGAACTGAGGATTATTGCCGTGGCAAAATTACACTTGCATCCAAATCTTGATAAAGACGTGAAAAAGGGCATTGCGTGGTCAGTCCATGCATTCACCACCAGCGGCATTGTTCTTGGTTTTTTGGCTTTGGTTGCAGTTTTGAAAAATGATGCAGTTGCGGCTTTCATGTGGTTGGGACTCGCGTTGTTTGTGGACGGAGTTGACGGCACGTTAGCGCGCAAAGCCCGCGTGACCGAATACACTCCCAATTTTGATGGAGCCTCGCTAGATCTGGTCATCGATTTTTTCACATATGTGGCGGTTCCGGCTTTGATGATTTACTGGTTTAATATGGTGGCGGTTCCACATTTTTTTGAACCTTCCACCTGGAGCCTGATGGCGGGTGCGTTGATCATGGCAGTGTCTTGCTACACATTTGCCAATGTGGGTATGAAATCATCAGATTATTATTTCGTGGGTTTTCCGGCGATTTGGAATGTGGTGGTGCTTTATTTCTATCTATTCAACACGGGTTGGCTGGTAAATCTGATCACGGTTATTGTGCTCAGCATTCTAACGTTTGTGCCGATTAAATTTGTGCATCCCTTGCGCGTCACACATTGGCGCAACATTACTATTCCGATGACCGTTGTGTGGGCTTTGATGACTTTGAGTTTGGTGATCAGTGGGCGCAACCCAGGCTATGATGATTGGATCTATAAGGCGCAGCTGGCGGTTTTTGGCCTGACTTCTGCCTATTTTGCGTGGATTTCGCTATGGCGCACCTTTGTTTTGGGCGATCAGGGTGATGAACACGAGAATGATGCGCCAGCCGCTTGACTTATGGTGCTAATTTTCCTTATACCCCGCCGCAATGGCGAGGTAGCTCAGTTGGTTAGAGCACGGGAATCATAATCCTGGGGTCGGGGGTTCAACTCCCTCTCTCGCCACCAATTCCCTTTTTGGCCTTACGAATTTTTTTATCACGGTCGGAATGTTTAATGAATCTACATCCAATTCCACCAATGATGACTGATGTGTCGCGCTATATCACCAAAGGTGAAGGCGGCATTGGGTTTGCTGAATTTGCGGATCTTGTCTTGGGTGCAAGAGCATGAATTGGCTTGTCCAACTTATATCAAGTAAGGTAGGTGTTCTGGCTCTCTCGTTGGTTGTTCTGCTGTTTCTTGAACGTATTTTTCCGGCGGTTAAACTGCGGATTTTTACCGAGCGCATTTTTAAGAATTTTTCTCTCGCGGGATTAAATATAATTCTCTCGCCCTTTATTGTGCTGCCCATAACTTTGCTTGCGGCGCAATGGCAATTGCCATGGCGGCCGCTGTGGTTCACTGGCATTTTAATTGATTTGGTTCTGCTTGATTTATGGATCTATTTTTGGCACCGCGCCAATCACGCCATTCCATTTCTTTGGCGTTTCCATGAGGTGCATCATCTTGATGAAAACTTGGATGCAAGCTCGGCTTTGCGATTTCACTTTGGTGAAGTGGTTTTATCATCACTGGTTCGCTCTGCTGTAATTATTTTACTCGGAGTGCCACTTTCGACAGTGGTGATTTTTGAAGTGCTGGTTACACTGGCTGCGATGTTTCATCATTCAAACATTCGCATTCCGCAACGGTTAGAAAAACTGCTTTCAGTTTTTATTGTAACACCTTCAATTCATTTTCTGCACCATCACGCTTTGCGTGAAGATACGGATTCAAATTATGCAACAGGGCTTTCAGTTTGGGACAGAATTTTTAACAGCCGCAGTGCCCACACTCGAATGCTCGATATGCCGATGGGGGTGGAGGGGCAGGGCGATGTGTCGCTTGCCAGCCTTATTTTGCGCCCTTTTTGGCGTAAATGAAGCGCGCTAGACTGATTTGAACTTGGAGATTTCTGGATGACCACCACGCACCGGCCTTTTCGTGAAACCATGTTGCAGCTTTTGGCAACGGTGATGATCCCGCTCTCGGTTGCTGGCACTGGTCTTTATTACACGCGCTGGCAGCAGAATTTGAACGATCTTAAAACCATGATCGATTTGGTGAGTGATGAGCGGGCTGAGCGGCGCAAATATGGCGTAGCGATGTTTGAGTATCTGTTGAAGAACGACAAAGTTCCAGTGGAGTTTGTGGCCGCCCAATTGGCTTATGCAAATTCATCAGCCGACAAAGAATTGTTGCCCTTGATGGAGCAAGCTTTACTCAAAGCTTCGGTGCAAAATTCAAAAGTTGAAATTACTTTTCGTGAAGCTTTAGAGCGCTTGCCCAGCCGCTTGTTTGTTCACACGCAAGATGAGGCGCAGCGCGCTTGTGTGCGAACGTTGATTAGCAAAATGCGTGACACAGATTCAACCGGCTTGGTGGTGCCAGGCTTTGCGCGGGCCACTTGGAATGGCGCGCAACATGAACTTCGCGTGTTCTTGAAATCAGACGAACCACGGGCGCAAGAATTAGCGACAATGTTTACCAATGTTGGTTTGAAAGTTGTGGTCAAAGACCTGTCTGCTTTAGAAAGCAGTGCTGCGAAAGCGCGGCCCAACACATTTGAACTCTGGTTTGGGACAGACATTGTGCCTGCGTCTTGCAAATCTTAATTGAGTTTATGTGGCCCGCATATTGCTTCGATTGAACCAGAAGTTCCGATTGGGATGGAGAGTGGCCCATATTGGCACAGGTTTAGGTGGTTGAAGCGTTTATGGCCGATCAAAATGATTTTGGCATTGCCTTGAGAAAAGCGCGTGTTGCGGAAGCAGCACAGCTGGAAGCTGCCATGAACATTCGCGATGCGCGGGCGCTGCGCTTGGAAAGTTTGCGTGATGCGGTTAAGGCAAGGCTTGGCGGCAATGAACAGGCGATGGCATTGTTTGATCTTATCGTGCAGCCAGGTGTTAAACCTAAGTTATGGGTTGATCTCATTTCATCGGTGGTGATGGAGCCTGATCCACGTCATTATAGGTTGGTTCAAGACCGCGAAAAGAACAGTGAAACTATTTTTGAAACAGCTGTTGAAGCGGAGATGGTGGAATTTTTGACACGCTATTTGGCGCATCGTTTGATTTCACATGACAAGCTAGTGGCAAGTGTTTCCGCGCCCTCAACCAAGCCCAATTCTGCATATTCACTTGCTGATATGATTTATGTTTGGGTGACTGGGTGTTTGTTCGGTGTAATGACTTTGCTTACTCTAGCTATGTATATGGGAAAGCTGCATTTTTAACCCTCTATCAACTGTAATAATTGGTAACACCAATTGATTTTAAAATTGAGGCCTGCCTTTTATAGCTAGAGCCAGTGAGTTTGCTGAATCAGATGTTTTTTGATTCACTTTTGGTGTGGCTTTGATGAAGATGGGTAATTTGGCTTTGAATGGCGCTGAGACGATTTCTAACGTTTTAATGCGTACGCCCACGTCTAATCGTGCATTGCCGCAAGTTCTTGCTGAGTTTACAACACTCACTGAAGGCTTGGATTATGCAGCACAAGGTCTGACAGGTTTGAATTTTTATTCAGGCCGTGGGATTTTAGATTGCGTGTTGCCTTATGCAGAATTGCGCCATTTGGCTTTGACTACTGCGCGCAAACTTATGTCTTCTGGTCTGAAACGGTTAGACCGCGTGGCCATTGTTGCCGAAACCGGCGCTGATTTTATGGTCACGTTTTTTGCCTGCCAGTATGCGGGCTTGGTGCCGTGCCCGGTTCCCTACAGCATGTATATTGGTGGCAAGGGTGCTTATGAAGCGCGCATTGCCGGAATGCTGCGTGCGGCCCATGCCCACGCAATTATTACACCTGCTGCAAACTTAGAATCCATTCGTGCAAGTGCCACCCTTGCTGAAGTTGAGTTTGTGTTCACCCATGATGATGTGCAAGCCATGCCGGAATCCATGGTGCGGTTGCATGGTTTTGCAGCTGATGAAGTAGCCTATATTCAATACTCTTCGGGATCAACATCTGCGCCAAAAGGTGTTTTGATTTCGCAGCAGGCTATTGTTGCAAATTCAAAAGGCATTTTGCGTGATGGCATGAAAATTCGGTTTGATGATCGTGGCTTTTCATGGTTGCCACTTTATCATGATATGGGTTTGGTTGGCTTCTGCTTGGCACCGATGATGGCGCAGATTAGTTTAGATTATTTGGCAACAACTGCCTTTGCGCGCAGGCCTGCCTTGTGGCTGAAACTGATGTCGGAAAATCGTTCGACAATTTCATTCTCACCCACATTTGGCTATGAATTGGCCGCAAAGCGCATCAATGGTGAAGCCGTTGAACTTGATCTTTCAGCGTGGCGCATTGCAGGCATTGGTGGTGATATGGTTCGCGCTGATGTGCTTTCACAATTTGCTGCTGTGCTTGATGTGGCTAAATTTAAGGACACTGCATTTTTGCCGAGCTATGGCATGGCGGAATCAACTCTCGCACTTTCATTTAGCGATGTTGATGCGGCGTTTCGCGTGGATAGGGTGGACCGCACTGCAGTGCATAATTTGAATTTGGCTATGCCTTGTGTTGAGGGGCAACCGTGCCGCAGTTTTGTTATTTGCGGCAAACCAATTTCAGGCCACAAACTTGAAGTGCGCGGTGAAAATGGCGAAGTTTTTGAAGAGCGTCAAATTGGCCGCTTGTTTGTGACTGGCCCTAGCTTGATGTCGAGTTACTTTAATGATCCACAAAGCACTGGTGAAGCAATTGGCGCTGACGGATTTCTTGACACTGGCGATATGGGATATTTGTTGGCTGGTGAAATTGTTATTACCGGCCGCGCCAAAGATTTGATTTTGCACAATGGCCGCAACATTTGGCCGCAAGATATTGAATGGTCGGCCGAGCAATTGCCGGCCCTAAAATCAGGTGAAGTTGCTGCATTTGCCGTTGAAGGTGCTGATGGTGATGATGAGGTGGTGGTGCTGGTGGAATGCCGCAGCACTGAACTTCCACAGCAAGAGGCCTTGCGCCGTGATGTTGCCAAGCTCGTTCACCAAAGTGCTGGTGTTGATTGCACTATCACATTGGTGGCACCGCGCAGCTTGCCATTCACATCATCTGGCAAACTTTCTCGCGCTGGTGCGCGGCAAAAATATCTTGCTGGTGAACTGCAAGTGTTTCTTGCCTAGTTTGAAACTCTGATGGTCCGCAAAGTTGCCCTGACAGGTGCCACTGGTTTTGTTGGCAGTGCCGTTGTGCCAGTATTGCTGAAGGCTGGGTTCAAAGTTTCTGTTTTGGTTCGGAAACCAAAGCCAGAGCAATTTCCTGAGCAGGTTAAAGTTGTTGCGGGCGATCTGGAAGACCCACTTGCATTAGATCAATTGGTAAAAGGCGCTGATTGTGTGGTGCATCTTGCAGGTGCTATTTCAGCTCTTTCCGAAGCCCAGTTTTTCAAATCCAATTTCAGTGGCGTGCAATTATTGTTCAGAGCGGCGGAGGCTGCACAGATTAAGCGCTTTGTTCACATCTCATCATTGGTTGCCCGCAGGCCAGAGCTTTCGGCTTATGCTGCCAGCAAAAGGGCAGGAGAAGACTTTTTACAATCATTCGAAAGTGATATGGCAATTGCAATATTGCGGCCATCAGCAATTTATGGGCCTGGTGATAAAGCCACTTTGCCATTGCTTGCTGCTTTGCAGAAGCATATTGCCTTCATTCCTGGTACTGCTGCCGCTCGTTTTTCACTTTTGTATGTTCGCGATTTTGCCGAGGTGATTTCGGATTTTGTGGCCAGTGATGCCACTGGTGTTTTTGAAATTGATGATTTGTCTGGCGGCTATAAATGGGCTGATCTGGCTCATGCGAATGTGAAGATTTCTGGGTTGCCAAAGCGCATTATTTATATTCCGCAAAGCGCTGTGAATTTAGTTGCGATTTTTGCTGAGGCATGGAGCATTATCAGTCAAAAAGCAGGTATGATTTCTCGCGGAAAACTACGCGAGCTTTATTATGCTAACTGGGTGGTGCAAGGGCAAAACTGGCCAAGACCAAACCCTGTTGGCCTTGCAGAAGGTTTAGTCGAAACACTAGAGTGGTATCGAAGCCATGATTGGTTGAAACCAATTGTGAAGACACAGGAAAAATAATGATGGAAGATTCTAAAGTCGTTGCACAAATTTGCACTTTGCTTTTACCCTTTAATGCGGCGGGCAAGACGCTTGGCGCACAAACGGATATTCCAGCGGAGCTCAACATTGATTCCGTCGGCATCCTCGATTTCATTATGGAAGTTGAAGATTATTTTGACGTAGAAATTCCAATGAATGTGGTGGCAGACATTCGCACCATTGGTGAACTTTCTGCTTATGTGCAATCGCAATTGGAGAAAGCATAAGCGTGGTAGACTTGCTCGATAAGCACCGTGGCATTGCTGAGCGATTTGAACGCTTGGTGGCGATGGGCAGCAATGCTTTGGGTGTTACCAATGATCAAATGATTTCGCCAACACGGGCAATGGTTGGAAATCGTGAGATCATCTTGGCCGGCACAAATAATTATATGGGCATAACATTTGATCCGCGCTGCATTGCTGCGGGGCAAAAGGCCCTTGCTGATTTTGGCACAGGCACCACGGGTTCGCGCATTGCCAATGGCACATTTGCTTTGCACACTGAACTTGAACAGGAGTTGGCAAAGTTTCTTAATCTCAAGCATTGCATCGCCTTCACTACTGGCTATCAGGCCAATCTTGGCATGTTGTCTGGTTTGGCGGGCCCGCAAGACACGATTTATCTCGATGCAGATTCGCATTCTTCGATTTATGACGGCTGCACTTTGTCTGGCGCAAAGCTGGTGCGTTTTAGGCACAATGATGCTGCTGATCTTGATAAGCGGCTTTCACGTTCTGAAAGCGAAGCGGGTGGCCGCTTGGTAGTGCTAGAAGGCATATACTCGATGATTGGCGATAGAGCACCGCTGGCTGATTTTGTGGCGCTCAAAAAGAAACATAATTTTCAACTCCTTGTTGATGATGCCCATTCATTTGGTGTGATTGGCCCTGATGGCCGCGGCCTTGGCAATGAGGCAGGCTTGGAAGCTGAAGTTGATTTTGTGATCGGCACGTTTTCTAAAAGTGTGGGGGCCATTGGTGGCTTTGGGGCCAGCAATCACCCGCTGTTTAACACGCTGCGCTATGCCATGCGGCCTTATATGTTTACAGCATCAGCATCACCTGCATCGGTTGCCACTTCTCTTGAGGCTTTGCGGATTCTAGCCGCTGAGCCTGAACGGCGCGCCAAATTGTTGGAAAATTCGGCGCGGTTGTTCCACGGGCTTCGTGGCCTCGGATTGGAAACTGGAAGCGATGTGGTGAGCCCGGTTATCGCTGTGAAATGTGCTGATGAGCAATCAACAATTGTAAAATGGAACGCACTTTTTGCAGCTGGCATTTACGTGAACATGGCTATTCCACCGGGCACGCCCAATCGCTTGTGCTTGTTGCGCTGCTCAGTTTCGGCAGCACATAGCTTTGACGAAATTGATAGAATAATTGCTGTGTTTATGGCCGTGGTTGCCGACTAGGCTCGCTCAGTGCGGGCAATGAAAATTATGCCAAGTGCTGAAAAAACAATGACTGGGGCCCAAGCTGCCAACCACGGGGCAACAATTCCTAGCTCGCCCATCGTTGTTGATATGCCATCTGATATAAAGAATAGAAATCCAAGACCCACCCCCACCACGAATAAGTATCCTAATCCTCCACCGCGCCTAAAGCGCGCCGCCATGGGTATACAGAGCATGATCATTACCAAACAAATGACCAAAGCTGTTAAGCGTTTGTGCCAACTTGTCTGATAGACATGGGTTGGGCGTATGCCATAACCTTCATTCGCAATGAATGTCCCAAGTTCGCTCAAAGTCATATCTTCAGGGTCGCCGGTTCGATTAGCGCTAGCTGCTTGCATGGTGCCGCTGTAAATAAGGTTGTCTAGGCGATTGGGAGCTTCGACCGAATTATAATAGACCACAACTTTTTGCAGACGCCAGCGGCCATCTTCCTGTGTTGCGCTATCAGCGTATATTTGCTCTTTTAAGCGGCCATCTTCGCTGCGCCTAAATATAATCAGACCACCAAGTTGCTTGCCATCTTTGCTGACTTTAGACACGCGCATGATATCAGTTCCCGATCTTATCCAAACCGGATCTTTGCTATCTATATTAACTTTGTTTTTGGCATAGTCGCCAATGCCCCAGATTTTTAAAGTGGGGGTTACAGCAGGGATAAGCCTATCAAGCAAAATGAAATGCGCCGCCCCAACAACGGCAGCAATTGGCAGCAACATTATTATGATGCGAAAGGGCGAAATGCCAGTTGCGAAAATTGCAGTCATTTCATTGCGGTAAGTAAGCTCAGTTATGGTGAGTAAAAGGGCCAGCAACATGCTCATGGGCAGAAAGACAGCAAGCACAGAAGGGCTTCGGTAAAGGGCATACGCCGCTAAAGATTGTGTTGGGCTTGGATTGATCGACAAAACTTCACTGATGAAGCCTACTGATTCTAATGTAATCACAAATATACTGATGCACGCTAATATAGTGATGAAGCGTGTTAAGATCATGCCAGTTAGAAAGCGGGCTATTCTGCTCATGTTAGTGTGCCAATAGTTTCATTTATGGAGTGAAGCTGCTTCAAGTGTAAAGCTATCACCATCAATAAAGCTTTTCTCTTCGGCATTCCAGTTTCGAATTCTAACGTGGGTTTTCCAAGTGCCTTTGTGCCGTTCAATATCATAACGATTCCATGCAGCAGCAGGGTGGTGCCCGCCAGGTGCCATTGAAGCTGAGGGCACACCGATCACCGGAATTTTTCCAACTTCGCTACTTAGCTCCGTGAAGCTGCGCTCATGGTTGTGACCGTGAACAACCAGTTCGGCACCATGTTTCATCAACACGGCGGCCAATTCTTCAGCATCTGACAATGACCTTATTGGCGTTGTGAGACCGGGTGCAGGTGGGTGGTGGATCATTACTAAGCGGTAGAACCCACGATCACGCAGCGCTTTGAGACTGGAACCTAATTTATGCAGTTGCTCAGTGCCCACTGTGCCGCCAGCGCCCAGAAGAAATTGCGGGCAGGCTGCATTTATCCCTATCAATGCAACATTGCGGCGCAGCCTGATGAAGGGGAAGCTTAAATCATTCGCAGCCTCATTGGTCATGTAGCTGGCAAATTTACCAAGGCCCTTGGCTGGTGGCAGTGCAACATAGGCATCGTGATTTCCTGGCGTGAATGACACGAAATCACTTGCGCCAAAGCCTTTCAACCATTGCAAACCTTGATCAAATTCTGCAGCAGAAGAAATGTTTACTAGATCGCCAGTGAAAGCAATGTGATCAGCGTCTGCTGCCAAAATATCAGCACGAAGGGCAATGGCAATTTCTGGCAAGTGGTGGTGTTTGCGGTTCATATGCCATGAAGCAGCGCCAATAATTTTCTTAAATGCAAAATCACGCAGAACAGCGCCTTTGGGCATTGGACCTAAGTGAGGATCAGAAAAATGGGCGAGGGAAAAAGCCACGAGGTTCAAAGATTCTTTTCGTAAACGCGATAAGTTTTGTAAATCTTGCCACCAATAGACTCGATGAGATTTTTAATCCGAATATTGTCTTCCAATATCCAAGACATTTCAATTTCTTTGACACCGCGTGGGCCATGGAACTCGTGGATTTTTTTTATGAGGCCGTAAGAAAGTGCCGATCCAATTGCGCTATCTTGAAACTCTTGTCTAATGCCCATCAATGGAATGCGGAACGAGCTGGCCCTTTTGCTAAGGAGTTTTCCGATTAGGCGTGGAAGGCCGCGCGGAAGTAATCGGCCATTTAAACCTGCAAACCATTCATTCAAATTTGGCATAGACACAATGAAGGCAGCGCTTTGCCCTTTATAATAGGCTACCTGTACGGCATTTCTATCGACCAGCAATTTCAAATTAGTGGCCAACATTTGCAGCTCGGCTTCAGTGAAGGGAACATAGTTCCAGTTATTGCTCCATGCATCATTGAAGATTGACATGATGGTTTGGATTTCGGTTTTTATTTGTGACTTGTTGAGGGGGCGAAATTCAATATCGTTGGATTTGGCAGTCCATTTATACCGTCGCTCAAGATCAGTTGGCAAAGGATCGTCGAAATTTCGAATATAGGCGTGGAGGTCTTTAGCTTTTTTGAAACCATTGGCTTCAACGTGTTTTCCATAATAGGGCAGGGCATGGCCCATCATCATATTTGGTGCAGTGTTAAAGCCATCCACCAAGAGGCCACTTTCATCATTGATCGAAAAACTGAATGGGCCTTGCACCTTCTTCATGCCATGGCCACGCAACCAGTTTTCGGCAGCGGCGAACAACGCAGCGAAAATCTCTGGATCATCTTCAGCCTCAAGAAAACCGAATTGACCGCAAGCATCATCATAACGATCTAAGTGTAATTGATCTATTTGGGCCGAAATGCGGCCCACAGGCTTTCCATTTTTTTCTGCAATAAAGAGCTGGGCTTTGGCGTGTTGGAAAAACGGATTTTTCTTCTCGCTGAGATGTTCAAAGCGTTCAAAATAAAGCGGTGCTATCCAGTTTTTGTCATTGGCATAAATGCTAAATGGCACGGTTAGAAAACTGTGTTGATCAGCTTTGGTGTTCACCAATTTAAGTGTTACGGCGCTCATGCCCGCTTTTTCCTTGCTTTATCAAGATCAGAGATATGGCCTTTTTCAACTTTGTATAGCTTATCGGCAATTGCTGTCCATGCCGGACGATGGGTAATCGCAACAATAGTGTAGTGGCCGCTCAGTTCAAGAATGTTGCGAACAATTTCAGCTTCAGTTGCAGGGTCAAGCGCGCTTGTTACCTCATCGAGTATGATAAGCTTTGGGTTTTTGACCAAAGCCCGCGCCAATGAAATGCGCTGCTTTTGACCACCAGATAACTTGCCACCCATTTCACCCACATCGGTTTTGAGGCCATCTGGCAGAGCTGCAATGAATTCAGTTGCACCTGCTCGTTTAATTGCCAATTCAACATCGGCAGTTGTGATGGTTGGATCTGATAGGGAGATATTGGCTTCAATCGTGTCATGGAACAGCACTAGCTCTTGTGGCACATAACCAATGTTGCCGCGCCAAAGAGTGAGATCAATTTCATTAAGATCATTCGCCCCAACCATGATCTTGCCTTTTTGTGGCTTATGAAAACCGATTAGAAGGTCGATGATGGTGGTTTTTCCTGCCCCTGATGGCCCCTGCAATACAGTGATTTGATTTGCTGGAATTGTGAAGTTAAGGTTGACCACTGTTGGCTGTTTGCCATGGGCAAAGGATACTTTTTCAAAGCTGCACCCTTGCATAATATCAGGAGCAAGCGTGCCTTCGCCTTGCTCTACAGCGGCTTCAGCTTCGGTGATGGATTTGATCACCGCGAGATAGGCGCTCTCTATTTGCACGGCAGACATATATTGCTTTTGCAAACGTGAAATACTGAAAATGACTTGGTAAAATAGTAAGCCGAAAACCATAAGTTCGGGCACAGTTAGGTTGGCAAGTCGGTGGGCCAGATAGGCCGAGACAGCGATGACGACAGAGATCATTGCGTCGCTGCCATAAGTTAAACCAGCGCTTGCCACATTGGCGCGGAGTAAGCTGCGTTTAATGTGCTTGAGCTGTGAGCCAAGTCCATCAACCAAGGCATCATAACGGTGCATTGATTTTAGAGCTTTCATATTGTGGATAATATCAATCATGGCTGAGGTGAAAGTTGAAACTCGATCGGTTATTTTGTTGCCCGTTTTGCGGGCCACTTTTATAAGGCGTGATGAAGCAAATGCTATGAGGCCACCCGCCGCAAAACCAGCAACAGCCACACGCCAATTTATGAAAAGTGCGGCTGTAGCATAAGCAGTAATTTGAACCAACATAGTGGTGACTGTTGCTGCAGTTCTGTAAGCATCGCCGGCACGACCGGCATTGTTACTGATGGAATTGGCTATGCCGCCGCCGCTCTGGTCATTGTAAAAACTCCAACGGGCACGAAAAATTGCGCGGATTAAACGTTGACGAATATCAATTGTAACTCGTGCTGCGGCAATGCCAGAATAGGTGGTTGCCAGAAAAAGAAGTGCTGCCCGCAAAACCATAAATGTGGTGAGAAGAAGCACAAGTGTTTCAAGATTTGGGGTCAATCCGAAAACCGATAGAATTGTTTCGAAATAGTAGTCAAGCGAAGATGTGGCGCCAGTTTTGTCGCCGAGCATTGCTCCTGCAACCGGCAAAATGCTGCTTATGCCAACCGCATCGGCAAGGCCCGCTGATAAAAGGCAGAGTAAAACCAACCAAGGTTTAGTTCTTTCGGCATTGAAGAAAATTTTAAGAATTTGGATCATACGTCAACTATAGTCCGATTTTGATTCAGCGTAGTTTTTAAATCAATTATAGCGATTGTTGCAGCTGTACAAGCGAGGTTCCGATGGGTTTTAAAAGTGGTCTATTGAAGGTGGCAAATGTTTTGGTGCAGCAACCGTGGGCGCGCATTTCGCGTGGCATGACTTTGGGTGCGCGTGTTGCCGTGCTTGATGGAAACGGGCAGGTGATGTTGGTGCAGCACACTTATTCACCTGGCTGGATTTTGCCAGGTGGTGGCGTTGAGAATGGCGAAACTTTGGCTGCTGCAGCTGTTCGAGAAATTAGGGAGGAGGCTGGGATTATTGGCGAGGAGCCAATTTTGCATGGCATGTTTTCCAATGACGCGGTTTTTAGGGGCGACCATGTTGCGTGTTTTATTGTTCTTAAATTTTCAACGGTTGCTTGGAAGCCTAATTATGAAATTGCCGCGGCGCAGTTTTTTTCTGTTGATGATTTGCCGAAAGCCACTACGGGTGGAACCCGGCGCAGGCTTGCAGAGATTTTGCATGGGGTGGCCATTTCTGAAACGTGGTGAGACTGCTTGACGGATGGGTTTGGCGGGAGTATCGCGTTTTCATGCAACTCGGTTTGTTTTCATATTTGCGACGACGCTCCATTATTTGTTGAGCGGCCATTTTCTATGAAGGAATGGCTTTTTTGTTATCCTTGCAAATTTGAGAATTGCCATGAGTTTTAAACTTTCCCCTGTTGCTGAACTTGCTTCTGATCATTCCGGTGTTGAAAATCTTCTTGATTTAACCTTCGGTTTGGGGAGGCGCACCAAAACATCTTACCGCTTGCGCGAGGGCAGTGCGCCTGTTGAGGGATTGTCTCTGGTTATTCGCGATACTGAAGTTGGGCTGGTGGGAGCGATTTCCTATTGGCCGCTAGTGGTAGGCAAGATATTCACACCTGCGATTTTGCTGGGCCCCTTAGCGGTGCATCCGGCGCGGCAGAATTTGGGCATAGGGCGGGCGCTGATGATTGAAAGCTTGGCTTCCGCGAAGAGATTGGGCCACCAATTAGTTTTGCTGGTGGGCGATGCACCTTATTATGCGCGGGTTGGGTTTAAGAAATTACCCGATGGGCTATTGTCGTTGCCGGGGCCATTTGACCCCGCACGATTTTTATATTTGGAGCTGGTGGAAGGCGCGCTTAATGGCGTGGCTGGGCTGGTGTTGCCGCCGCAGCGCCAACCAGAACTTTCAGCGGCCCTCGCGCAGCCACATGGTTGAGGCGGCGATTAGCAATAATGCTAAGCTCAGCAGAGTTGAAAACAGCGGAATTTCTCTCACTGCTGTAACGCGGTATACATTGTTATCACGCAAGTTTAACCAAGTGGCCCCAGCCATGGATTTGTTTGGTGCCGCTTTGGCAATGTTTGGAAGACCATTTTCGAGCCAGATTAAGGCTCCACCAGTGGTGCTTGCTATGGGTGCCAACTTTTCGGTTGTGGCTTGAATTTCAGTTGCCTCTTTGGTGTCGGCATTGCCGATTGCGGCGGCAGCTTGAAGCGTGCCATCGCTCAATGTGTAAAGGCCCGCTTCTGCCGCTTCGAGCCTCGCTGTGAAAAGTCCGGGTGCTGAAAGTTCTAAAGTCTTCGTTTCGATTTTTCCCGAGGGTGCGGTGATGGTTACGGGTTTGGCTGCATCTGCCATGCTGCGCCGTTCAATCACAATCTCTTCGCCCACTTGTTTGGCCGAGAGGAACTCTTCTTCAAGATCAGGTTCTTTCATTAGCCAATGGGCCATGCGGCGCAGCAATTCTGATTGCGGGCCTCCGCCTTCATAGCCTCTGGCCCAGAGCCAGCCGTGATCAGACAGAAGTTGAGCAACGCGGCCTTCGCCAGCGTGGGCGAGAACCAGAAGTGGCTTGTTATCTGCACCTGACATTAAAGTTTCTGCATCAGCTGCAACTGAACTGTCTATCACGCGGAACCAGCGGCCCCAGGTTGGTTTGCCATTATTTGCATTGGGCAGGTTTTGCGTGACAGGGTGGCGGGTGCCTTGGGCGGTAATAGTTGGTTTGAAGGGGGCTTCTGAAACTTCGCCAGTTGGGGCGGCTGGCAAAATATCAGCCAGTGGCGTGCTATAGAGGCCATCAGGGTCGGCATAATCTGGTCCTGATGCCACCAGCAATGCGCCGCCTTTGCGTACATATTCTGCGATGTTGGCAATGTAGGAATCGGGCAAGATTGCTTGACGGCGATAGCGATCAAAAATTACCAGATCAAACTGATCGAGCTTATCAATGAAAAGTTCGCGTGTTGGAAAAGCGATCAGCGAAAGTTCTTTGGTGGGTGTTCCATCTTGCTTTTCGGGTGGGCGCAAAATTGTGAAATGCACCAGATCAACAGACGTATCTGCCTTCAAAAGATTGCGCCAGGTGCGCTCGCCCGGATGCGGTTGGCCAGAAACAAGAAGCACGCGCAAGCGATCACGAATGCCTTCTACCACAGCAACAGTGCGATTGTTTTGCGTCGAGAGTTCGCCTTCGCGCAAAGCAGCAGATACCTCGACAACATTTTGGCCTGCGTGCTTGATTGGAATTTGCACATCATTTATTTCGCCGGGCGTTACATTCATCACGCGTGGTTCTTCACCCGCCACTTGAATGCTGACTTGAATGTTGGTGAGGCTTTGATCAGATTCTTCCACATGAAATTGCAGCGATTGGTCTTGGCCTACAATGCCAAAATGGGGCTTACGATCAATGACGATGCGGCGATCGCTTTCATTTTTGCTGCCGGTGATAAGACTGTGAATAGGGGCGGGCAGGGTGGCCAAATTTTGTGGCACATCATGCACCTGCCCATCGGTGATCATAATAGCTCCGGCATAACGGTCTTTAGGAATATCGGCCACGGCGCGGTTTAATGCGGTAAAAAGTTTTGTGCCGCCGCCTTCTGTTGCCAAACCTGAGGTTACAGTCACCACACGCAATTCCGTGTTGGGCAATTGAGCGATGCGCTGCTTCACATCCTTTACTGCGTTTTCAGTTTGGGCGATGCGGCCTGAGAGAGTTTGGCTTTGGGTTTGATCAATGACCAGAACCGCAATATCATTCAGCGGTTGGCGGGCTTCTTCTCTAATAGTTGGGTTAGATAGTGTTGACACAAGCAGGGCCGCAGTGGCTGTGCGTAAAATTGCTCCGCGCAGGCCTTTAACAAACGTGGTGATAATAAATGCAGCAGCGATCACTGCAAAACCTGCAATCACTGGCCACGGCAGCACGGGGGCAAATTCAATGTTCATGTCATTGCCCCAATCTTTCGAGCAAAGCTGGAATGTGAACTTGATCGGTTTTGTAATTGCCGGTGAGGGCATACATGACAATGTTCACGCCTACTCTAAATGCCATTTCGCGCTGGCGATCAGAGCCCGGGATCATGGCATTCATGGGCTCACCCTTTTCGTTCATGGCCCATGCCGCAGCGTAATCATTGGAGCCAATAATAATGCCTGAAACGCCGTCAGAATTGTTGGAAGTTTCATCGGTATTTTGAGTTTCCACCCAAAGCGGGCCACCTTCATATCTGCCCGGAAACTCTTTGAGCAGATAAAAGGTGCGCGTTAACACATGGCTTTCTGGTACAGGCTCTAGGGGTGGAATATCAAGATTTGCAAGGATGCGCTTTAAGGCATCGCCTGTGCTGCTGCCGCTGCCAAAATCGCCGCCATTGTTGCGCAGATCAAAGAAAATTGTGCCGCCGTTTTTCATGAAACCATCAAGCTTGTTCAAAGCAGCATCACTGGGGGCTTGAGCATTTTCAGTTACGGACCAATAGAGCAGTGGATAGAAAACTAAATTATCGGTTTCAATATTTATGCCAACTGGATCGCCCAGTGCAGCGGATGTGCGATCATCCATCACAAGGCCCAGACCTTTGAGGCCAAGTTCGCTGGTTTGATCGATTTCAGTATTGCCAGTTTTTACATAGGCCAAGTGGGTTTCAAGGGCTGCTGCCATATCTGACTGATCATCGGCCTTGGCCTTGGGCACGTTTAGTAAACCTAGAACGCTGAATGCGATCAAAACTGTAGCGATTGAATTTTGTGGTCGCCGGTTGAATGCCCCTGCTAATAATAATGCTGCAAAACAATCCAGCAGGAAAAGCACAGCAGCTCCTATAAATAGCTGTGGCGCTAGTGCTGTGGTTTCGGGTGCAACAGGTTTTTGCAAGGGCACAGCGGTGATGGGCGCAAGATCAATTTCGGTTAAATTAAGATTGATCGCACGTTCTTGGCCGCCGCGCATATATAGCCCTGCTGGAGTTTGTGGTGAAGTGGTGGCGGCATCAAATTTTGCGGGCGCTATTGATTGCAGTGCTATTGTTGGCGAAATTAAATCGCCACTGCCTGTTAGTATTAAATGGGGAGAATAATCTGCTTCAATAGTCTCATTGGCGTTTGCGGCTGTGTTGCTTCCTGCTGCTGGTGCGAGAGCCACAATGTGCTGGAGCATTTCAACGAATGTGCCGGAGAGCGGCAGATTTGACCAATCTGGATTTGCGGTGATGTGGAACAGTATGATCAGGCCTTTGCCCTGCTTGCTAGCGGTGACCAATGGGGTGCCATCGGCCAGGCTACTCCAGGTTTTTTCTGAAAGGCTGGCATCTGGCTCGGCCAATAATTGCCGCGACACTGTGATGCGCGGATCAATTTCGATTCCAAAAAAAGGACTTTTGTCTCCGAAGGGTTGCAGGGTTTGAGGTGTTTCCCAGCTTAGGGCATTGCCAAGATTTCGGTCACCTTCGCGTAAAGTTACGGGGAGCAGATTATCGGTTGAAGCGGCCAAACGGGGGCCGGCAAAACGCAACAGCACACCGCCTTTTTCAATCCAGGGGATTAACTGATCATGGGCTTCTTTAGCCACTTTGCCAATGTCGGCGAGAATGAGCAATGATAGTCCGGCATCAAGCTTGGCTTTTAAATCATCTGCGGTCGCAGGCTCATACACATCGGCAAAGGGCGCAAGCGCGTTGGTGACATAGTGCAGGGGAGATAGAAGTGGTTGAGCTGATTCTTGCGAAGTTCCAGTTTGGATGGCAATGGTTTTGCGGCGCCAACGATCATCGAGCAACTGAATGGCACCTGCTTGGTGTTCATTTGCTATGGAAATTTTTTGTATTTCATTGCGCAGTTCAACTGGTAAATTTATGTTGGCAGTCACCGAATTTTTGCCAGCAAAGTTTAAAGGTAGTTCGGCCAGCACGCGGCCATCGCCAGCACTGGCTTGCAACAAAGCTATGTTGGATGCGGCGGGGTTACGCAGGGCCGTGATTTTAATATCAGTGCCATCAATTGATGGCTTGGAAAGGACAAGTGGCAGATCAGCATTATCAAGTATTAGAGCGGTGAGCGCGTTGCCATAGAGTTTGGTGAGGCCAGATGCGAAAGAGCCGGATGCGCTTGCATCTAGGCCATCGCTTAGCCAGATCACTTGAGCTGCATCTGGCTTTTGTGCGGTGAGGCGCGACAGCAAATCTAGGCGATCAGTGTTTAAGGCTTGTGGGTTAAGTGCTCGCACAAAATTTTGTGCATCACTGGCAGCCATTGCTTTCAAAGTGAGTGGCGGCGAGGTTGGCGTTGTGGTTGCCACAGTTACTATGCGGCTGGCAGCACGAGCTTCATTTAAAATGTTGGTCAGTGTTTCTTGGCGCTTTGACCAAGATTTTGCAGCGGCCCAGCCATCATCTATAATCAGAAGCAATGGTCCGGTTGATTGGTTTATGGTGTTGCTGCGGTTTAGCATTGGATGCGCCACCGCAAAGATTAAAAGTGCTGCC
>JANNBH010000103.1:0-19888 GCA_031385245.1 Hyphomicrobiales bacterium
GGCCTTGCCATCGTTGTTATCGCCTTTATCATTGACCGCATGTGCCGCGTTTGCCAAGGAGCAAATTTATGATCGTGGCTGTTGAATTTAATAACGTCGATATCATGTTCGGCAAGGACACGCGCGAAGCCTTATCTATGCTTGATGCCGGAAAAGATCGCACTGAGATTTTAACGAAGACCGGCTCTGTCCTCGGCTGCGCTGGTGCGAGCCTTGTAGTGAAGGAAGGCGAAATCTCAGTGCTCATGGGTCTTTCGGGATCAGGGAAATCCACACTGCTCCGCGCCGTGAATGGCCTCAACAAAGTTACCCGTGGTTCTGTGCTGGTGCGTAACGGCGACAAGATGGTTGATGTTGTAACTTGTGATGAAGCAACGTTGCGCCATTTGCGCCAAGGCCAAGTGGCCATGGTGTTCCAACAATTTGCCCTTCTGCCATGGCGCACTGTGGCCGAAAATGTTGGCTTTGGTTTAGAGCTTGCAGGTGTGCCTGATGAAGAACGAAAGCAACGTGTCGATAAGCAATTGAAACTCGTTGGCCTTGATCAATGGTCGAAAAAATTCGCCCATGAACTTTCCGGCGGCATGCAACAGCGCGTGGGGCTTGCCCGCGCCTTTGCAACTGAAGCACCAATTCTGCTGATGGATGAACCTTTCTCAGCGCTTGACCCTTTGATCCGCACCAAGCTGCAAGATGAACTTTTGCAACTGCAAAAATCGCTGAAGAAAACCATCGTCTTCGTCAGCCACGATCTCGAAGAAGCGCTCAAGATAGGTAACACCATCACAATTATGGAAGGAGGCCGCATTGTGCAATCGGGCCGTCCCGAAGATATAGTGCTCAGGCCTGCCAATGACTATGTGCGTGAATTCATAGCCAACGTAAATCCACTGTCGGTGCTCACCGCATGGAATGTGATGCGCGGGGTTCACGAATTGGAAAAAGACAAAGGAGGTTGGATTTGGCTGGACCGCCGCAAAACCACGCGCTTTAAATTGGGTGCGGATAACAAAGTAACGGTTGTAGAGCGCGATGGCGAAAAGGCGAGCTGGGTTTCTTGTGCCGATGCTGAAAACAATCACGACGCGAAACCAAAACCGGTCTTCTGGGCCACTCCCGGCACCAACTTGAAAACTGTCATGCTCGCCATGCACAAATCTGAAATAGCACCAGTCGCCTTGTTTTATGATGATCATAGTTTTGCTGGAGCAATTGGTGCCAAGGATGTTTTGCGCGCGGTTTTAAAGCGCGCGGAATGAAGTGCCAGCTCCTAAAGCTGGTATTTTAAGCCACGCAGCAATGCTTTGGCCAATATCTGAAAAACACTTGCGCTTGCCAATTTCAAATTTCTGATTGCACAAAATTGGAATGGCCTCTCGCGTGTGATCAGTACCTTTCCATGTGGGGTCATTGCCGTGATCAGCTGTGATGATCAGCAAATCGTCAGGTTTTAATTTAGCCAATACAGCTGCCAGCATCACATCAAATCTTTCAATTGCTCGCCCATAGCCTTGAACGTCGCGCCTGTGCCCATATTCCGTGTCGAACTCGACAAAATTTGTCATCAAAAATCCACCATCGGCAAGACCATCTATGTGACGCAAAGTTTCTTGCATCAAAGCTGCATTGCCCGATGCTTTAAATTCCTTACCTGTTCCCGAATGAGCATAGATATCGCCAATCTTGCCAACTGAAATCACCTCACGCCCAGCCTTGGTTAAAACATCCAGAAGAGTTGGCGATGGTGGCAGCACCGCGAAATCTTTGCGGTTTGGGGTGCGTGCAAAATTTTTAGCGGCGGAGCCGAGAAACGGTCTTGCAATGACCCGACCAATGTTCATTTCATAAGTAAGCTCGCGCGCCACTTTGCACACATCATAGAGCCGCTGCAAACCAAACGCTTCTTCATGGGCTGCAATCTGAATAACTGAATCGGCAGACGTATACATAATGGGCTTGCCAGATCGCACATGCTCTTCGCCAAAATCCTCGATCACTTGCGTGCCAGAAGCATGACAAAGAGCTAAGAGCCCTGGCAAGTCACAGCGCGCAACAATTTCATCCATCAGGTTTTTCGGAAAAGCCGGAATGGTGTGTGGGAAATAACCCCAAGCAAATTGCAAGGGAACACCCGCCATTTCCCAATGGCCAGTGATTGTGTCTTTGCCTTGCGAAACTTCCACGGCAAAGCCCCATGAGCCATGCGTGGCGGCATTCACATCAAGCCCATGAGCAGAACCACTTGCGGCCTTTACAGCTTTGGCCAAACCCAATGCTGTCAAGTTTGGAATACGAAGTTTCATGCGATCAGAAATATGCCCAACTGTGTTGGAGCCTTCATCACCAAAGCTTACCGCATCAGGCGCACCGCCAATGCCAACTGAATCCATCACAAACAGAAATGCGCGGCTCATGCGGAAATGCGTTCCAGAATGGGTGGCCACGATGCAGCCCCTTCACCAATTACATAGGCATTGCGGATAATCTGGGCCGCCCGCTCAAAACTTTGTTCGTCGCGCGCATGCACCATGCACAAGGGCGTTTCAAAATCGCTTTTGAAATTTTTGCCTAAAATATGGGAGAGCCCAACTGCGTGATCAATTTTATCGGACGCAACCCTACGCCCACCGCCAAGCTCAATCACCGCAAGCCCAAGCTGGCGCGTGGCAAGCGAAGTCACCAAGCCTTCAGCATCTGAATAGACGGCTCGAATGATAGGTGCAGGTGCCAAATAGGATTCTGGCCGTTCCATAAAATCTGATGGCCCACCAAGGGCCGCCACCATGCGCGCAAAAATTTCTGCTGCTTGACCAGATGAAAGCACGGAAGCCAATTTTACCTCACCCTCATCCAAGCTTGAGGCAATTCCAGAGGAGAGCAATAGTTCAGCGCCCAACGCGTTTAAGATTTTTTCTAAACGGCTGTTCGTCAATGTGCCATTGAGATAATGCGCGGCATGAAGCACTTCCAAAGCATTGCCAGCACTATGCGCTAAAGCCTCGTCCATATCGGTGATCAAGGCCGTAGTTTTAAGCCCTGCACCATTGGCAACACTGACCAAAGATTTGGCTAGAGCCACTGCATCCTCGCGCTTTTCCATAAAAGCACCAGAGCCCACTTTCACATCCATCACCAAATGTTGCAAACCAGCTGCAAGTTTTTTGGAGAGAATGGAAGCCGTAATCAGTGGCACGGATTCAACTGTGGCCGTCACATCACGAATACCATAGAGCCGCTTATCAGCGGGCGCCAGATCAGCTGTCTGCCCGATAATGGCGCAGCCAACATCGCGGGTGACTTTGCGAAACAGCGCAAGATCAGGTGCGGTGTTATATCCGGGAATGGAATCAAGCTTATCTAATGTGCCACCCGTGTGGCCAAGGCCTCGGCCAGAAATCATCGGCACAAAACAGCCGCAAGCAGCCAGCATAGGAGCAAGCATCAAAGAGATATTATCACCAATGCCACCCGTTGAGTGTTTGTCCACAACAGGCCCAGGCAGATCCCACGACAGCACTGTGCCGGAATCGCGCATAGCTAGTGTTAGCCCCACGGCTTCATCAGCGCTCATGCCCTTGAAAAAAACCGCCATGGCAAAAGCTGCCACTTGACCTTCGGAAACAGACCCATTTGTAAGGCCCGTGATGAAGTCTTTCACCTCAGAACTTGTGAGTGCGCGGCCATCACGTTTGGCGCGAATGACTTCCTGCGGCAGCACTATTTTATGTCCTTGAAGAAGCGCGTGAGCAGGCGTTGCATATTGCCTGCGGCCTTTGCCCCTTCGCGTTTTGTCTCTTCATGCGAAGGTGATGCGCCTTTTATACCAGCGGCCAAATTTGTGATGATAGAAACCGCGACAACCTTCATGCCAAGTCTGCGCGCAATAATTGTTTCTGGTGCGGTGGACATGCCAACCGCCGTGCCACCAATAATTTGCATCATGCGAATTTCCGCAGGCGTTTCAAATGACGGGCCGGAATACCAGCAGTAAACGCCTTGCTTTAAAGCGATTTTTTCTTTTTTTGCAGCAGCCAACATGGCTTTACGCAAATCCGCATCATAAGCGTTGGTCATCGACACAAAATTTTCATCGCCATGTTGGCCAATCAACGGGTTCATACCAGCACAATTGATATGATCCGTCAGCACCATAAGGGAACCTGGTTTCATCGCAGCTTTCAATGAGCCGGCCGCATTGGTGAGAACCAAAGTCTCAATGCCAGCTTCTTTAAGTTGATCCAGCACTGGCCGCATCACACCTGCATTGCCACTTTCATAGGGGTGCGCCCGGCCCGCTAGCACAGCAACCTCCACGCCCCCAATTTTTCCAACATAAAGTTTACCCGCATGGCCGGAAATTTTCGGCATTGGAAAACCTTGAAGCTCTGAATACGGAATAATCAATGGATCTTGCACGGCTTCAACCACGGATCCAAGAGCCGAGCCGAGGATGATGGCTATTTTTGGCGTGCGATTTTGCAATTTCTGTGAGAGGTTCATGGAAGGGACTATAACACGGGTTTTCTTAAACGAAAGAATTGCCTCATTAGAATAACTAGATTATCTTTCATGCATGAAGCTGATTTTCACTTCTTTATTGTTATTGCTTGGACTGAATTCACCAGCCTTAGCCACAGGTGGTTTTTCTTGCGAAATTGACGACAGCAATCTGCAATTTGAAGCAGAAAGCGCCATGGGCACTGGCATGGGAGCACCCATCCTAAACTTAAATGCCCATGCAAAACTTAAAATCAAGGGAACGCCGAACGATCTTCAGGAACTCGATCTCAGAACGCATCTCGCCCATAGCTGGATAGACCATCCAGATTTTCGGCTCCATTTCTATTTGGAGCGCGAAGGCGAGACGCCGCACGGAACTTTTGAACTCGTAATCGTGACAAAAGCCACTGATGATGAAGGCACTTATGAAGGTGATTATCGGGTGACGATATTTTATACTGAGCCTCCAGCCAACCAGGTGGAAGGCGCTTATTTGAAGGCCACCGGCAAAGTTAAATGTTTCATTGAATAATTAGGTAAGATTTTCTGGTCCAAAACTTGCGGGCAATAACTCGTCCAGCGTAAACGTGCGGATCAATGTGCCTTGCTCGGTGCAGCAATGAATTTTCACATCGCCCTTGGCAAACTCCCGAATTTTTTGGCGGCAGCCACCGCAAGGTGTGCACAGCGCATCTCCATTGCCCAGCACTGCAACTTCCATAATCTGTGTGCCACCCGCCATAATGAGATGTGAGATGGCCGAGCATTCAGCACACCAGCCTTGCGGGTAAGCGGCATTTTCCATATTGGCCCCGCCATGAATGCGACCCCGCTCATCGCGTAATGCAGCACCCACATAAAATTTTGAATAAGGAGCATGGGCCTTTGCGCGCGCGGCCTTCGCAGCTACAATCAAATCTTGCATCATCTATCCTTTGAGTAAGGAATGCCTGCAGCGCGCGGCGGAATGGATTTACCAATAAAGCCCGCAAGCAAAATCACCGTCATAATATAAGGCAGGGCATTGAAGAATTGCACCGGAATTTCAACGCCCATCACATGTGCTCCTTGCATGAAATTGGCAATGGCTTGTAAAAAGCCAAACAGCAAACACGCATAGAGAGCAGGCCATGCGCGCCAATTGGCAAAGATCAAAGCGGTGAGCGCCATGAAGCCACGCCCAGCAGACATATCACGCACAAAGCTTGCTGAGAGTGATGTAGATAAATAGGCCCCAGCAATGCCACACAAAACACCAGCAATAATAACAGCTTGATAGCGCAATTTAGAAACTGAAATTCCAGCCGTATCCACCGCATGTGGATTTTCACCCACGGCCCGAAGGCGTAAACCAAAGCGTGTTTTAGCCAAGGCCCAAGCTGTGAGAGGCACCATAGCAATGGCCAGATAAGTGAGAATGGAGTGATCTAAAACAATTTTGGAAAACGGGCCAATCATAGGCATTGCAAAAAGACTTTCGCGGCCCGGAAAATCAATTGGCAAAAACCGCGCGCCTGCTTCCAGTGCCGGTGTGCGCCCACCTTGCTTATACCAGCTATTGCCAATCACCACACAAAGCCCAGCCGCCAACATATTGATGGCCACGCCGGAAACCACTTGATTGCCGCGCTGGGTGATTGAGGCATAGCCATGAACCAACGACATAAGAACCGAAATTGTGATCGCAAATATCAGGCCCATCCACGCCGAACCGAAATAGGAAGCAGCCACTGCTGCAGCAAAAGCCCCCACCAGCATTTTGCCCTCAAGCCCAATATCCACAATGCCCGAGCGTTCACTCCACAAGCCAGCCAAGCACGCTAAGATCAACGGCACTGACATGCGAATGGTGGAGCTTAAAATTTCAGGCAGCAAGGACAAATCCATTTAATCCTCCGCTGTAAAAAACAAAGCTGACAGATAAGGCCGGAAGGCACTTTCAAGTGCGCCCATAAACAGAATAACCAAGCCTTGAATAACCACAATCATATCACGCGAGATGGTTTGAATTTCAAAAGAAAGCTCAGTGCCACCTTGATAAAGCAATCCGAATAAAAGTGCGGCGAGAACAATACCAGCCGGATGAGAGCGACCCATCAAGGCAACAGCAATGCCCACAAAACCAGCCCCACCAGCGAAATCTAAAAGCAGCCGGTGCTGCACGCCGATTATTTCATTGAAAGCGAGAAGCCCCGCAAGGCCACCGGAAATGGCCATAGCGATCATGATAATTCGGGCGGGTTTTATCCCAGCATAAATTGCGGCATCGCTATTGGCTCCCACGGTGCGAATTTCATAACCAAGCTTGGTGCGCCACAAAAGATACCACACCAAAAACGCTGCCAGCAGGGCTAAAAAAACCACGGGGTTTAAAGGCGAAGATGGCAGCTTCATGCCAATCATGCGGCCAAGTTCACGGAAATTGAAAATATAAGCATCGTCAATAGAGCGGCTTTCTACCGCCATTTTTCCAGTGGGGCGAAACACATTATTGATCAGGTAAACCATCAGGCTTGAAGAAATAAAATTGAACATGATCGTGGTGATCACAATATGGCTGCCGCGCTTGGCTTGCAAATATCCTGGCACCCATGCCCAAAACGCACCAATCAAAATGCTGCCTATGAGAGCGGCTAAAATAGTTATGGGTTGCGATACAGCGCTGGGTAAAACACTGGCTAGACCAGCGCCCAGCAAAAGCCCCGGCGTGGCCGCACCAAGGCCTGCCGTGTAAGCTTGGCCTTCACCACCAATGTTAAATAATCCAGCATGAAATGCCACGGCAACGGCAAGGCCAGTGAAGATAAAATTTGTGGCGTAATAGAAAATATAAAACCAGCCCTTGAGCGAACCCAATGCGCCATGCAGCATGAAGCCCAAAGCTTGAAACGGATTTTCACCAATGATCACCACAACGAGGCCAGAGATCACCAACGCAATCGTCAAATTGAGCAGCGGAATTACTCCCACATCAACCCAAGTTGGAAGCTCACCCCGCGCACTCATTCTGCGGCCTCCCGTACAACACCAGCCATCAGCAATCCGCATTCGCGCTCATCGGCGGAAGCATCAAGTTCTCCCATCACACGGCCAGCAAACATCACCAAGATGCGATCCGACAGAGAGCGAATTTCATCAAGCTCCACCGAAACTAATAGAATAGCTTTGCCCATATCGCGCAATTGAATGAGACGTTTGTGAATGAATTCAATGGCCCCAATATCAACCCCGCGTGTTGGTTGGCCCACGATGAGAAGATCAGGATTAGAGCCAATCTCACGCGCTAAAATAAGCTTCTGTTGATTGCCGCCAGAAAATTTAGCTGATTTCAAAAGTGGGTTGGCAGGCCGCACATCAAACTCTTCCATCTGTTTGCGGCAGCGTTCAATCACGGCATTACGATTGAGATGATAAGAGCTGCCAAGCTTCTCATCATTCTGCCAGCCGAGAATTGCAGATTCAGCAGCACTGAAAGATGTAATCAACCCACGGTGTTGACGGTCTTCTGGCACATGGGCCATGCCACGCCTTCGCAATTCGGAAGGGTCATTAAGAGCGGTAATATCTTCACCCTCAAACAGAACTGTGCCAGATGTGGCCTTGGCAATGCCAGTAATCACATCAAGCAATTCTGATTGGCCATTACCAGAAACACCTGCAATGCCTACGATCTCACCTTGGCGAACGGTGAGCGAAACACCGTCAACACGCGGCGTTCCTTTGCGGTCGCGCCACACTAAATCTTTAACGTCCAGCACAACCTTACCCGGGTTGGCTTTGCCTTTTTCAACATGCAGCAACACCCGCCTGCCAACCATCAGTTCAGCGAGTTCTTCGACGGAGGTTTTTTGAGTTTCCTTGGTCGCCACCATTTCACCGCGCCGCATGACGGAGACATGATCCGTAATAGCCATAATTTCACGCAGCTTATGCGTAATCAGAATAACGGTTTTGCCTTGGTCGCGCAGCGTTCGCAAAATGCGAAACAAGTGGTCAGCTTCATCAGGTGTCAAAACGCCTGTGGGCTCATCAAGAATAAGAACGTCGGCCCCTTTGTAAAGAGCCTTCAAAATTTCCACACGCTGCTGCAAGCCAACTGGCAGTTCACCTACAATGGCATCAGGGTCAACATCTAGTTCATATTCATCAGCGAGACGTTTTAGTTCGGCACGCGCCTTGGCCAATGCCGGACCAATGAGAGCGCCACCTTCGGCACCTAGAATAACATTTTCTAAAACTGTAAAAGGATCAACCAACATAAAATGCTGGTGCACCATGCCAACCCCAAGAGCGATTGCATCGGTGGAGGATTTAATTTTAACGGTTTTGCCTTGAACTTTAATCTCGCCTTTATCGGCAGCATAAAATCCAAAAAGAATCGACATCAAGGTCGATTTACCAGCGCCATTTTCTCCGATAATTCCGTGAATGGAGGCTTTTGCGATCGACAAAGACACATCATTATTGGCGTGCACAGCGCCAAAGCGTTTGTCAATTCCAATGAGTTCAATGGCTGGTGTCATAATAGATACAAAAATGCCCTCCTTCATTTCTGAAGAAGGGCTGTTTTATTTATTCAACTGGGCACTTGCTGTCGGCCATATAGTCATGCACTTCCAACTTGCCACCAATAATGTCAGCCTTTGCAGCTTCAACTTTGGCAGTCATATCTGCCGTGAACAATGCTTTGTTGTTGTCATCCATAGCGTAATCTACGCCGCCTTCTTTAAGGCCCAAGGCTTGAATGCCAGGCACAAAGCCAGCAACGCCGCCCTTCATGGTGTTGTAAACCGCAACGTCAACACGCTTCATCATGGAGGTGAGAACCTTGCCAGGATGCAGATAGTTTTGGTTGGCATCAACACCGATTGAAAGCGCACCACCATCAGCGGCAGCTTGCAACACACCAAGGCCAGTGGCACCAGCTGCTGCGTAAACAACGTCGGCACCCTTGGCCATTTGGCCCTTGGTGATTTCACCACCCTTAACTGGGTCATTCCATGCCGCACCCGTATCACCAGTCATGTTCTGGAATACAGTTGCATCGGCATTTGCAGCTTTAACGCCTTGAGCGTAGCCGCAACCAAAACGGCGGATCAATGGAATGTCCATGCCGCCAACAAAGCCAACCTTGCCAGATTTGGAAGCAAGTGCTGCGGCCATGCCCACGAGATATGAACCTTCTTGTTCTTTGAACACGATGGATGCAACGTTTGGCAAATCAACCACCATGTCAACAATTGCGAATTTCAGCTCAGGATATTCCTTTGCCACCTTTTCAACGGCAGCGGCTTGCGAAAAACCAGCAGCGATGATGGGGGAATAGCCTTTGTCTGCGAAGTTGCGGATCGCTTCTTCACGTTGGGCTTCATTGGCGATTTCAAACTCACCATAGGCAGTGCCAGATTCAGTTTTGAATTTTTCAGCGCCATTGAACATTGATTCATTGAACGACTTATCGAACTTACCGCCAATATCGAAAACAATGGCGGGGCCCATGTCGGCTGCATAAGAAGTAGCAGCCATCATTGCTGACAAAGCAGCGGTTACTAACAATTTTTTGATCATAAATTATCTCCCTGATTTTTGACCAGCTGATCAAGCCTTGAGGCACTTGACGCCAAATCTAACTTTTTTGCAAGCAGCTTAAAATCCTTGAAATTAGTTTTAACAAATCACATATCACAAACATGAGTTTCAGGAGACGGTAATGGATAAATTAGCAAAACCAGTGATCAGCAGTGCCGATTTGGCCCATTTGGGCGGCGGCATTTTGGGCTATGTGCGTAAGATTGAGGCAGCCGCCGCAGCCAAACTGGTTGGCAATCAACTGAACGTGCCACACAATGCAGAACTGTTCTGCCTCTATAATGCCAGTGGCGCGCCCATCTCAATTTCACAAAATTATCAAGCAGCCATTGGCAGTGCCATTGAACATGAGTTGATCGCAGCCAGTGTGCATTAAGGCGATTTTGACTTTTCCATGAAAAGTCAAAATGCTCTAAGCAGCGGCAGTAATCGAGGCCACAGGCTCGGTCAAAATAGCATAGAGGCCTTGAGCTGATTCAGTGCCACGCAATTTTTTCATGGTGTCTGCTTCGCGCAGCAACCGCGAAATCCGCGCCAAGGCTTTCAGATGGTCAGCGCCTGCTTGGTCTGGCGATAGCAAAGCAAACACCAAATCAACCGGTTCACCATCAACGCTGTCATAGGCAATGGGGGATGCGAGCCTGGCAAACAAACCATAAACCCGCGTGATATTCGGCAAGCGGCCATGTGGAATTGCAATGCCCTGACCAAGGCCAGTGGAGCCCAGTTTTTCGCGGGTGAGCAGCGATTCAAAAACGATACGGTGATCAACCGCCACAAGCGGTGCCATGGCTTGCGCCAAGTCTTGCAACAGGTGTTTTTTGTTTTGCGCTTTCAGCTGCGGAATAACTGCTTGAGCACTGATAATTTCAGCAAGGTTCATCTGATTTAACTTTCAGCTTCAAGCAGTATTTGCAGCAAGATTAGCGCGTGGGTCAAGCCAGCCGATATTACCATCAGGCCTGCGGTAAACCACATTCAACCGGCCTTCTTTGCTGTTGTGAAACAACACAAATGGCGTGGTAGAAATATCAAGCTGCATCACCGCTTCACCCACGGAAAGCTGTGGGATTACTGTTGAGGTTTCAGCAATCACTGGCGCATGTAAACCCTCAGGCTCATCGCCTTCATGTTCTTCTTGCTGAATCACATAACGCGATGCTTCACGCGGCTCACGCATTTCGCGCGGGGTTCGGTGATGGTCTTTCAAGCGTTGCTTATATTTTTTAAGTTGCTTTTCCAAATGCGCCAAAGCGCCATCAGCACTGCTCATTGCTGCGCCATCTTCAGCGTGGGCTTGCAACACCAAACCCGTGGCCAAATGAATTGTGCAATCTGTTAGAAACAAGTTTCGCCGTTTTTCCAAAACAACATTGCCATGCACGGTGCCTTCAAAAAAGCGCTCGCGTAAAGATTGAAGCTTGGTTTCAATGTGGGCGCGCAACGCATCTCCAATATCAAGATGCTTGCCGGTGATCTTTATTTGCATGGTACAGTTTCCTTGCCAGCCATCCGGATGAGATAGAGATGGGCCTGATCTACTCGTTCGTCAACACCTTCGCGGGTGATGTAAGTGGAAAAATATTTTTTCTACTCATTCACCTTAGTGGTACTATTTGGTCTAAAATCGGCCGGACACTAGTTGAGCCTAGAGGTTAAAGTCAACACCAGCTTAGCGCTTTGCACGGGCTTCTCTACGTCTGCCAACTGATGACTGAATGTTGAGTGATTCCCGATATTTAGCAACAGTTCGCCGGGCAATATCGATGTTCGCAAGTTTCAATGCCGCAACAATATCGTCATCAGAAAGGATGCTATCGGCGGTTTCACCACCAATCATTTCACGAATGCGGTGCCGCACCGATTCTGCTGAATGGCTGTCGCCATCAGCTGAGGCTGATTGAATAGCATTGGTGAAAAAATATTTCAGTTCAAAGTTGCCGCGTGGCGTCGACATATATTTATTGGAGGTAACACGGCTTACGGTTGATTCGTGCATTTCAATGGCATCAGCCACCAGCTTTAAAGTGATGGGGCGCAAATGTTGCACGCCTAAAACTAAAAACGCATCTTGCTGCCGCACAATTTCACGCGCTACTTTCAAAATTGTTTTGGCGCGTTGGTCCAAGCTCTTGACCAACCATGACGCTTGCGCGTGGGCTTCACTCAAAAATAATTTATCTTCCACTTTTTGTGCATCGCGTGAAACCTTAGCCATATATTGATTGTTGACCAAAACCTTGGGCAGTGAATCTGAATTAAGTTCCACAACCCAAGTGCCATCATTGGCCGCGCGCACATAAACATCAGGCACCACGGCCACAACCGGGTCAGAGCCAAAGGCGTGGCCAGGTTTTGGATTGAGATTACGCAACTCTAAAAACATATCCTGCACATCTTCAAGGCTCACGCCACAGAGATTTTTCAAACCCTGAAAATCGCGTTTGGCCACAAGTGGAAGATGCTCAAGCAAAATCGCCATGGCCGGATCATAATGATTGAGTTCTTGCAATTGAATGCGGAGGCAGTCTTTGAGGTCGGCAGCAAACACGCCAGGTGGGTCAAATTTCTGCATCACTGTGAGCACAGCTTCAACCCGTTGAACCTCAGCACCCAGCATCTCAGCTACTGAAACCACATCGCCAGTCAAGTAACCTGCTTCATTCACCATCCCGATGAGATATTGCCCAATGAGAAGCTCAACCGGATCTTTAAAATGCATACTGAGCTGGCTGGTCAAATGTTCGCTAAGTGTAATCTCACGGCTAATGTTGGCGGCAAAATCATAAGCTTCACCATCAAGTGAAACTTGGCCAGAACTGCGGGTGCCACTTTCAGCTGCGGGCATGGAATTTGATTCTGCGGCAATGGCCGCACTATCAGAGCCAAGATCCGCCCCATCGCCGTCGGCACCTTTGGCATCAACAGCCGAGCTGTTCTCAGTTTCAGATGCAGTTGAAATTTCTTCTTGGGGGGCGACAACTTCAACGCCACCATCGGTGCGCTCAAGCAGCGGGTTACGCTCCAATTCGGCATCAACAAAATCCTGAATTTCAAGATTAGACATTTGCAACAGTTTAATCGCCTGCTGCAATTGTGGCGTCATCACCAGTGATTGGCCCTGCTTCAGGCTAAGTTTTTGCATCAATGCCATATGCAAGTTTTAGCCCAAACGGTTCTTGAGATTATTAAAGATGTGATCTTTTTTACCCTCATGGTTGAGAAATGGTTAGCGTGCTTGACTCGAAGTAAATGTTGAATGAAGGGTTAGTGCAGCCGCATTGTTTGAAGGGCCAAAGTTTCAACTCTATGTTAGACCAATCTGCAATATTATCCCACCCACAATTGCGCCCCGCACTCAAAAAACAGGCTTTGTTTTTCATTGAGTTTGAGCAACAAATTCCACGCGGTGCCAGCATTTTTGCAACTCAGCAACGCTACATGTTGGCACAACTTGCTGTGGCGCTGGCCTTTCAGCAGGGCGAGAAAGGTTTGCTCTTGGCCAATTTTCTTGAAGCAGTGCAGACGGCTAAAATTGCCAGCCGCAACACGGCCCACAAGTTTGTATTGGAAATGGTGCAATACAAGGTGGTCACTCAAAACATATCAAAAGTTGACAAACGGTTGCGCCCGATTTTCTTATCACCACAAGTGAGGGCCTCCATATTTGCGTGGCTTATGATTCATCTGGCCAGTCTGGATTATTTTGATAATGGCAAGCGCTGCCAAATCTTTTCCAATCATCCTGCATTGTTGGAACGTGTCCACCCTCTCTTTGTACAGAAGCTGTTTGCCTCTCGTCAGGCAATTGCGCCTGAAGGCACGTTTTCAATTTTTACATGGATGAATGATGGTGGGCTGGTGATGGATAAAATCTTTACAACCATAAAAAACAGCACACCAGAAACTGCCCGCTTTGTAACTGCCATCAAAAGTTTTGCTGAACTTGCCGAATTTTTGCTGATCAGCAAAACCCATCTCTCACGAACCATGAAACAGGCAGAAGAGATGGGAAGTCTTGGCTGGCTAGGCCAGCGCGGCGCCTCAACGCTTTGGGTGTCAAAAAGTTTTGTTGCAGAATATGATACCTATCAGGACGACAAGTTAGAAAAAATAGATCAGGCTTTTAGTGAAGTACAATTGGGCAATTCATCCCAATAATGTTTCAACAGGTGATGTTAAATTTATGAGATAGCCATGCTCAGCAACACCAGTTGCCGATTATGGAAGGACCACCAGTGGCCAATCTCGTCAATCCTCGCCTTGCGCTTTTCATGTTGCTTGGCGCCTCTCCTCTGGCCTTGGCCCAATCCAACCCAGCTTTGGCTGATTGTTTGCAGTCTGCTACAAACCAAACCTGTGAAAATCCCGAGGGGACAACCCTAACCGGTAATAATGGAATCTATGACGCTGGCACGCTCACACTCACTAATAATGGCCTCATTGATGCCAGTGGAAATTATGGGGTTTTCGCGCGCTCTGGCGTGGATATAATCAACAACGCTGAAATTAGATCAGTCTTCACAGGTATTCATTCCGACGGCTATGCCGAAGTGACCAATAGCGGCGCAATTTCAGGTAGATTCTACGGCATTCGTTCTGATGGTGACGCCGAAGCGACTAATAGCGGCACCATTTCAGGCGGTTACTACGGCATTTACTCTAATGGTAACGCCGAGGTGACCAATAGCGGCACAATTTCAGGTGATTACATCGGCATTTTATCTATTGGTAAAGCCGAGGTGACCAATAGCGGCACAATTTCAGGTCGTGGCACTGGCATTGCCGTGTATGGAGATAATGGAACCATAAACAATGCGGGCACAATTTCCAGCAAAATAAACGCCATTTATTACCGAATCGGAACAACTGGGCATGTTTTGAACATTGCTCCAACCGCAAAATTTGATGGATCGATTGCGTGGAATTATGACATCGGCAACACAATAAATTTTGGCTCAGGCAACTATGACTTGTCGGTGGAAGAGTTTTTGAGTAGCGCAAATACGATCACGCTCACAAGTCCCAATCAACTGCTCATTACGTCAGACTTAAACACGAACGGCACCGGAACTCTTCACGTTCTAAACGCAGCGCCCGCTGGCCAAGGAGCGGCTGCACTGGGTGATTATGTCAGGGGCCCGTCGTCTGCGGTGATGGATGTGCTGAGTGAAGACGTAGACCGCAGCACCGTTACTGTTCAACCCGTTTCTGAACAAAGCACCGACAAGACCGAGATTGTAGATCAAGATGGCAATCTGTTCTGGGCGCGTGGCTTTGCGGGTGCAGGTCAACTCGCGGGTACTGACGGCAACAGTGGTAGTAGATCAAACTATGGCGGCCTTACCATTGGTGTGGATAAAGCCAATGGAGACTGGAGAATTGGGGCCACTGCCGGATTTGGTTTTACGGACGCTGATGCGAAGGATGGTTCAATTGCAGAAAGCGCTAAAGTATTTTCAGCAGCACTTTACGGCCAAAAGCAAACCGGCAATTGGTCAGCAGATCTTGTGCTGGGTGGCGGTTTTCTCGGCAACACGTCAGCGCGTGCCAGCGTGGCAGGAGAGACTGCGGTTGGGTCTTACACTGGCATCTTCATAGCGCCTGAAGCAGCACTCAGTTATCGCCATCAAGTGAGCGCTGATTGGTCTCTCACGCCAACTGCGCGGCTACGATATTTGGGCATCTCTTACGAGGGTTTCGCTGAAGCCGGCTCGGCACAAACCTTCACCTTTGATGCCCGCAACACGAGCACAATTGAAGAACGCGCCGAGCTTCGCCTTGCCCACACCAAAACCAATGAGCAAGGCTTCAAAACCTCCAGCTATATGCAAGCCGCAGTCTTTGGCATTCAGCGCTTGGGTGATGGCCAGATTGAAGCAAACTATGCAGGCACCGATTTCAGCATGGCAGAAAGCGAAACGGCAAATCGCGTTGGAGCTTCCCTTGGGCTGGGCCTTGATTGGCAAGTGTCGAACCAAACCTACGCCTTTGCTGCAGCGGATGGATCACTCATGTCAGATGGGTCAGTGTCGGTGGCAGGTAAATTTGGAGTCAAACTGGCATTCTAAAAGCCGTCGTTTTAAACCCTAATAGGCAAAATCCTCACCAAGATAATAGCGCCTCACATCAGGATCATTGACAATATCTTGCGGCGTTCCTTGCGTTAAGACCTGGCCCTCATGGAGGATGAGCGCACGGTCGATAAGTTCGAGGGTTTCTCTAACGTTGTGATCCGTAATAAGCACCCCGATTCCCCGAGCGGTGAGCTGTCGCACCAGCTGGCGTATATCACCGATCGCAATCGGATCAATCCCGGCGAAGGGCTCGTCGAGGAGCATAAATTGGGGGTTTGCTGCAAGGGCACGGGCGATTTCCACGCGCCGACGCTCTCCGCCAGAGAGCGCAACAGCCGGCGAATGCCGGATATGGGTAATTGAGAACTCATCACACAACTCACGCAACTTACGCTCCCGTTTGGCCTTCTCGGGCTCATGGAGCTCGAGAACCGAACGGATATTCTGTTCAACTGTGAGACCCCGGAAAATAGAACTTTCCTGCGGCAGATAGCCAATCCCTAAACGCGCCCGTTGATACATGGGCAGGTTGGTTATATCCACACCGTCTAAACTGATCGTGCCTTGGTCCGCAGCAATCAACCCTGTGATCATATAAAACAGGGTCGTTTTACCAGCACCATTTGGCCCTAACAGTCCAACAGCCTCACCACGCCTTACGGAGACCGACACATTCCGCACCACTGGCCGCCTCTTATAAGATTTGGCCAACAATCGTGCAGAAAGTCCATCCTCAGCCCTTTTCCTGATCATGGGTGCGCCACGGAAATTTCCGCGCGGAGCCATGGGGGCAGGGCTAATTCGTCGTCCTTCGTATTGCGTCACCTATTTAGGTCCTATTTATCTTAATTTTGCGTGAATCTTGGGCTTACTTCGGCACAAAACTTCCGTGAACCCGCCCACCGCTCATTTGCAGGTGATTAGATTTGAGGTTAATCGTAAGCTTAGTGCCGCGCACAGTGCTTTTGCCTTGCACCACGCTCACATTGCCACCCACTTCCAACCTATCTTCTTGAATGTAGAATTTGGCCCAGTCGCCTTTAATGGATTGGGTTGCCGTGGTTATTATCACATGGCCTTTTACATCAAGAAAATTGGTCACAGATTTAACTGTGCCATCGCTCTGTTTTTGATCAGCAGTGGACACAATCATCACATCACCAACAATTTTATCAGTAGGCCGTGTGGCCACCACATTGCCTTTAAATATGGTGCGGTTTTCAGCCTCAATCACTTCCATTGAATCCGCATCAATCAAAACACTATCGCCAGCATAAGACAAAGGCGCTTGCACAAAGCTTGCAAGCAAAGTGGCAGCAAAGAGCGAAGCTAATTTTTTCATGGCACAATTCCACTTTCAATATCAGATTTCAGGTTGGCTTTAACATGGCCTGTAAACAATGTCTTTTTTCCGTTGTCACTAATTTCAAGATGATCAGCCGCAACACTGCCGCTTCCCATTTCAACTTGAACAGGTGATTTTGATGAGAGGCTGAGATCATCCAAATTCAAATCAGCTTTGAGCATCGTGGCTTTGTAGCTTCCCACTTGTTCAAAAACAACATCACCTTCCAAGTTCAAAAACTTTGTCTGGATGTTATAACGTGCCGTGTTTGCCGAAAGATCAATTTTTGTGGCCAAACTGCGCGAAAATGTGCCGCGTGGATTTAAAAGATGCACAAGCTTGCTATTCTCAGTATCTTGCGTGGCTGATTGCGCGGTGATCACATAAGGCAATCCATCGCGATCAAAACCATTGATCAAAGCATCGGTGCCGCTAATCTGTTTAGTGGCGGGTGGTGCAACTGAGGCAACTTCGGCCTCTGGTACAAACATCGTAAAAAAACCGGATTGGATAATAAAAACCAAAAGAACACCAGCACCGCCAAGCGCTGCCAAGGGGCCAATTAGGCGCGCCACCAAAGCTCTGCGTCCAGCCATTTTACTCAAACGCTGCAAGCGATTGTTCACAAACTAACTCAGTGTGAAAACACATCTTCCTCGGCCCAGCCGCCCAGATCGAGGGCTGCTCGCGTCGGAATAAAATCAAAGCAAGATTTTGCCACAGCGCTGCGGCCTTCACGCTGCAGCATTTGGTCAAGCCTTGCTTTCACTTCATGCAAATAAACCACATCTAAAGCCGCATATTGCTTCTGCGCTTCAGAAAGCACATGCGCGCCCCAGTCTGAGCTTTGCTGCTGCTTATTAAGCTCCACACCCAAAAGTTCTTTGATCAAATCTTTAAGGCCATGGCGATCTGTATAAGTGCGAACCAATTTGGAAGCGATTTTGGTGCAATAAAGCGGATAAGTATCAACGCCCAAATAATGCTTCAGCACCGCCACATCAAAACGCGCGAAATGAAAAATCTTGGTCACAGCGGGGTTGACGAGCAAGGCTATAAGGTTCGGGGCGGCAAACGTATCCCTATCAATCTGCACCAAAACCGCATTGCCATCGCCCGTTGAAATTTGCACAAGGCAAAGCTTATCGCGCCCAGGTTTTAAACCCAGCGTCTCAGTGTCAATCGCAATCGAAGTGCCTGGGTTAAAATCAACGGGCAAATCACCCCGGTAAAGTTTCACGGTCATATAGGTTTGAGTCCTGCGCTAAAATTTGAGGCTTACAAGAGCGAGGGAGAATACTCAAGGCTGTAAGCTTTAGTAAGCATCGGCCAAGCCGAGATTGATTGCAATCTGATGCAAACGTTTATCAGTTGTCCAAATTCTTGCGTTACAAATTTTTGCTGAAGCTAAAAGATGGGCGTCAATAAAACCAATGCCTTTGCCGAACAGTTCGTTGCGCTCAATCAATATGAGAACGTCACTATCAAGGGCCTTTTTTGCTTCTGGTAGGTCGGCCAGCTCACGAAGCAATTTGCCTCGCTCTCTTAAATTACCAACCGCTAGCTCGCCGACTACAAATGGGTGAACTAAAATCTGCCCTACGGCTAGCAGTTGACTAAACATGGCATTGTGGACGCGCAAGTGATCTATCCAAACCGAAGTATCAGCCAGAATCATGCAGGCTCGGACCTGCGCCTTGATCCTGCTGTTGCAGTTGGATCAGATCCACCCATGGCCGCAAGCCTACGACCAGCCTCCCGCGCTACAAGAGACTTCAAGGCTTCATGCAGCAAAGCCGATTTCTCTTTTATTCCAGTATATTCTTGAGCCTTGGCAACAAGCTCGTCGTCTAAAGCAATCGTTGTACGCATGGGATTGGTCTCCAATAGGCACGAATTATAGCATCAAATGATGCGGATTTCAATGCATTTGACCGCAATTTATAGTGACATTTAAGGTGCCCAGACTTATGGTCAGCTATGTTGTATGGACGCACGTCATTAGCCACAAACTGGTCAGAGAAGAAAATGAATAGCTGGCAAGTTAGGCTCATTAGGCTTTTATTGTTTTTTATCCCAAATTCGAACCCTGACAATGAAAAATTTTACCCACAGATTGTAAGATGGTTACTCGAAATCGATGAGGCTGGAACAGCAATTAGAGAGGTCGGTTTGAATGCTGAGGGTGTTGCCTTGTTTTGTGCACCCAACGACAGAAACTTTGGGTTTTGGACGGACAGTAACATGAGTTTTAATGCTGCAGATATAGAGCTCGTCAACCAAGAATTTTTTGAAAGCATGTGGGCTAAACTTAACCCAAGCGTTATGTAGTAATTACACTTAAAAATATGCAGAACTCAAAAATAAATTTGGTGCC
>JANNBH010000004.1:0-38227 GCA_031385245.1 Hyphomicrobiales bacterium
TCAAACAATTCACCAGACTGAGCGAAATCAAGTCCGCGCATTTCAAGCGTTGCATTACGTTTAGCTTCATCCCACGATAGCTTCATCACATAAGTTCCAGTAATATATGTAGCTACAAATAATAAATGTCAATTGTCAAAACCAACTATTTAATGTTGACTTTGATCTTACCCAATAAAGAGAACAATACAAGAACATACTGAAGGCTCGTAGTGCGAAGAAGATTGTAAATCGCCACTTTTACAATCGTTGAATATCGCTGACCTTGTCCCCAACTAATTCCGCATCCTGTTCTCATTTAAGTTAATAACCGTTCGCCTTAATGGCTTGTGCTTCTCATCAAGAACGCGGAATCAAACCGTGGCAAATCCACACCACCAAACACCGTCTCTCTCCTCTTACTTTCCTGCCGATTTCCACACCCTCCGGCCACGCATATACAAATGGGGCAAAAATGTGTCACTATGGCGCAGGGGGCGATTCGCTAACAAGCCACTGGAGGGGACTATGGATATATTCGGAAGCATTAAATCAGTTGTTCGTGAGTTAATTGATATTGGCCTGGTGCTCATCGCACTGGCTATCGTTCTGTCTATTCTCGTTGGCGGCACGCTGCCGTTCCTCGGCGATGTGGTTGGAAATCTTACCAACCTTGTGAAGAACCTTGGTGGCAACGGACTTGTGGGCCTGATCGTTCTTGGCATCATCCTGTGGCTGTTCCAAGGTCGGGGCACCGCAGTAGCTACTCGCAAATAATAGGATTGGGGCAGAGACGGCAGCAAGGCTGCCTCTGCCCCGCCATTTCATGCTGATCAAATTTATCGCAAATCTGTGGCTGGTGATTGAGTTGCTCTTCCAACTCGTGCTGGTGATTGTTTTGATTGCTCTGCTCATGGGCAGTGAAGCTGGCGGCTTTGTTGCAAGCACCTTCACCAATGTGAAGGATTTTCTGGCCCTGCTTAACCCTT
Organism: Hyphomicrobiales bacterium; assembly: GCA_031385245.1. Classification (GTDB taxonomy): domain Bacteria; phylum Pseudomonadota; class Alphaproteobacteria; order Rhizobiales; family Aestuariivirgaceae; genus Aestuariivirga. The sequence goes on from JANNBH010000004.1 coordinate 969, forward strand.
CCGCAGTTGCAGTTGCCGCAGTGCTTTATTTACTCTGGCGGTTAAACCGTTCGCGCCTGAGCTAAGGTCAGGATGCAAGTCGATCAGTCGATGCCGGCTCCTGAGATGATCAAGGTCGGCGACGTTGCGTTTCCCTTCGTCTCAGCAGGAACAGGCGAACCTGTACTGTTCGTCAACGGTTCTTGGGCCGACCTTCGAGGCTGGTGCGACCTTTGGCAGGATGTGGCGGCCGGGCATCGCTTCATGGCCTATACGCACCGGCATTTTGGAACCACCCAATGGCCTCAGGACAAGCCGTTCTCCCGTGATGTGCACACGGCCGATCTGTTAGCGATCCTTCGGACGTTGAATGAACCCGTCCATCTGGTCGGCTGGTCCTACAGTGGAGGCATGGTGCTGCGTGCGGCCTTGGAGGTGTCCGACCTCGTTCGCACGGTGACGATCTATGAGCCGTCGCTGAGTTCTATCCTTCCTGACACGCCAAAGAACAAAGCGTTGCTTGCGGCTTTCGGCCAGGGCTTTGCAGGAGCCTATGCCGCGGCAAAGGCGGGTGATGGCGAAAACGCGATGCCGATGGCAGTCGAGTTCGTGCTAGGCATGGAGAAGGGTGGGTTCGCGACACTGGACCCGCGTATCCAAGCGATGCTTATCGAGAATGCCCACACGATGATCCCGGACTTTGACGCCCCTACACCAGAACCGCTGACCTGCGCGCAGATTAGCGAGGTGTCGTGCCCTGTTCTCCTCATCGTCGGCTCGGAAACCCTGCCGCACTACAAGCTGGTGGCGGCAGAGGTTTTGGTCTGTCTGCCGGACGCTTCGCTGTCAGAAATCCAAGATGTCGGACATGGGGGTCCGTGGCAAGCCCGGCCTGAGTTTGTGCGGCGGGTCCTCGACTTCGTTGACCTGAACGCCAGAGGGTCGAGTGCTTTATAGCTCCTGCGCTAGAAGCTCCTTAAAATCCGCCACTTCCCCCTTGACCTTACGCACGCTCCTCCCTATCTAGCTCGTTAGCTGTTAGCACTCACCTCCGTGCAGTGCCAGCAACCATCGATTTACAATTATATCAATATCTTACAGGAGATATCTTATGAAATTCCGTCCTTTGCACGACCGTGTTGTGGTAAAGCGGGTTGAGGAAGACACCAAAACTAAGGGTGGCATCATCATTCCGGAAACTGCTCAAGAAAAGCCAATGCAAGGCAAAGTGATCGCCGTGGGCCCAGGTGGCCGCGATGAAGCTGGCAAATTGACCCCGATCGATGTGAAAAAGGGTGACCTTGTTCTGTTTGGCAAATGGTCTGGCACCGAAGTGAAGATCGACGGTGAAGACCTGCTGATCATGAAAGAATCCGACATCATGGGCGTGCTTGATAAGTAAGGGCGCAAACCCTTATCCAAAAAGTCTGCAACTTTTTGGGGGTGTGCTTTGAGCACCTCCCTCAGTTTAACAAATTAAAGGAACAAACAAATGGCTGCTAAAGAAGTCCGTTTTGGTTTAGATGCCCGTGAGCGCATGCTCCGTGGTGTTGATATTCTCGCTAACGCTGTAAAAGTAACGCTCGGTCCTAAGGGCCGCAACGTGGTGATCGACAAGAGCTTCGGCGCTCCGCGCATCACTAAGGATGGTGTTACCGTTGCAAAAGAAATCGAACTTGAAGACAAGTTTGAAAATATGGGCGCGCAAATGGTGCGCGAAGTTGCTTCCAAAACCAACGACACCGCTGGCGATGGCACAACGACTGCAACAGTTCTGGCCCAAGCGATTGTTCGCGAAGGTGCCAAGAATGTTGCCGCTGGTATGAACCCAATGGATTTGAAGCGCGGCATTGATTTGGCCGTTGCTGCTGCCATCGAAGATTTGAAGAAGCGTTCGAAGAAAATTAAGTCGAGCGAAGAAGTGGGCCAAGTGGGCACCATTTCAGCAAACGGCGAAAAAGCCATCGGCGACATGATCGCCAAGGCGATGCAAAAAGTTGGCAACGAAGGTGTGATCACCGTTGAAGAAGCCAAGACTGCTGAAACCGAATTGGAAGTTGTTGAAGGCATGCAATTCGACCGCGGCTATCTCAGTCCATATTTCATCACCAACTCTGATAAGATGGTGGCGGAACTTGAAGATGTTTACATCTTGCTGCACGAAAAGAAGCTTTCTTCATTGCAAGCCATGCTGCCAATTTTGGAAGCTGTTGTGCAAACATCAAAGCCATTGCTGATTATCGCTGAAGACATTGAAGGCGAAGCTCTTGCAACTTTGGTTGTGAACAAGCTGCGCGGTGGCCTCAAGATTTGTGCTGTGAAAGCTCCAGGCTTTGGCGATCGTCGTAAGGCGATGTTGGAAGACATTGCAACATTGACCGGCGGCCAAGTGATTTCCGAAGACCTCGGCATCAAGTTGGAAAACGTAACTTTGGATATGTTGGGCCGTGCTAAGCGCGCTCGCATCGACAAGGAAAACACCACCATCGTTGACGGTGCTGGCAAGAAGGCCGACATCGCAGGCCGCATCGGCCAGATCAAAGCCCAGATCGAAGAAACAACTTCTGATTACGACAAGGAAAAGCTGCAAGAACGTCTGGCCAAAATGGCTGGCGGCGTTGCGGTGATCAAGGTTGGTGGTTCAACTGAAGTTGAAGTGAAAGAACGTAAAGATCGCGTTGATGACGCTTTGAACGCAACCCGTGCAGCCGTTGAAGAAGGCGTTGTTGCAGGCGGCGGCGTGGCATTGCTTCGCGCTAAGAAAGCTGTTGATGCGCTTCACTCTGATAATCCTGATACACAAGCTGGCATCAAGATCGTGTCGAAAGCGCTCGAAGCGCCAATTCGCCAGATCGTTGAAAACGCTGGCGTTGAAGGCTCCATCGTTGTGGGCAAGTTGCTGGAAAAAACCGGCAACTACGGCTTCAACGCACAAACTGAGGAATATGTGGACATGGTTGCCGCTGGCATCATCGATCCAACCAAAGTTGTGCGCGTGGCCTTGCAGGATGCTGCATCAGTGGCATCATTGCTGATCACCACCGAAGCCATGATCGCCGAAAAACCAAAAGCACCAGCAGGCGGCGGAATGCCCGGCGGCATGGGCGGCGGCGGCATGGGCGGCATGGATTTCTAAATCCAAGCAGTTCATACAAAAGAACAGAACCCCGGTGGAAACCCCGGGGTTTTTTGTTAGGCTGACTGTAACTATTGTTCTTAATTTATTCTTTGATTGTAGAATTGACATCCGAACAACACAATGTCCAATTTGGACATATTATGAAACATTTTTCAAGCATAATCTTTATATGTCCAAATATGTCATTATACTTGCTTGAAGTTATGTCGTAGATTGGTTTTCGAAAGGAAGCAATCATGCGCACAATAAACTCAAAAGTTCTTCAGGAAGTTCGTGAAACGAAAGGCTTTTCTCAAACAACATTGGCGGAGGCGTCCGGAATAAATACAAAAACAATTAAACGCATAGAGTCAGGAAAATTTCCCAATAATCGTGACAATGTGATCAAAAATCTAGCGCGAGCACTTGGCATTTCGGAAAGTGAGCTTACCAACCCTAAATTTAGCCCGTCAAAACCAACGAAGTTGCAGCAACCTGCTGACTCCACAAACGTCGATGAATCTGAAATGGCCTTGAAACAGCAGTATGACCGAATTAATGACATCTTGCATCAATCCCAACTCAACCTGCGAGTATCAGATCGGGCTAGAAACGCGCTTTCATTGACTGCGGCTAGCTACAATGTGAGCTTGTCTCAAATTGTCGAAATTGCTCCATTGTTGTTTTGCTGGGCGGCCAAAAAAAGCTTAGAGCAACGCCAACAAACTATTGAAGCAATTAAACTCAAGAATCAGGAACTTGATCAGCTTCAACAAAATCAAACTCCTCATTTGGGTTTTAGATATCCACATCAATCAGACGACATTATTCGTAGTGAACAACGCTCTATCGATAAAGATGATATTTTTGGAATCACTATAGATGGTGATGATATTTCGTCACATTTGCCGGACGACTATGATGAAGCAAGAAACAATCCATTTGCTGAGTTTCTACGAAAACTGACGGAAAATCTTGCGGTTCCTAAATTGCTTGAGGACAGCAAAATTTTCGAAGAATGGGACCCAAAGGGTTCACCAGACTATACGGTCTGTCATTTGAAGGCTCTGCACTATTTGGCCGGCGACAAAGAAGCAGCAGAATGGATCATTAACGGCTATATACCTCTCCACAAAATTCCAAAAGAACTTCGTGAAAACTCCGGAGGTGAAGGTCGAGCGAGAGCCGATTGGATTAATTCTGAAATCGCAGCACATCACAAAAAATCCCCAATCGAACTTAATCTTTGAATCAAGAGATTGGCAAACACAATGGAACATCTCGATTTAACAAAACACGCAAGCCTGCGTTTGGCACAGAGAGCAATCTCAATTTCTGATGTCGAAATGATCGTGGGCTTTGGGACTGAGCTTGATGATGGTTATATTTTTCTCAACCAAAATTGTGATGCGCTGGAGTCTGAGCTGAAGGCGGCGATCCAACGCGTACGCAAACTTCGCGGAAAAAGAATTGTTGTCGGCAATGGACAAGTTATCACAGCCTATCGCGCAACGGCAGCGACAACACGCAAGTTGTTAAGATTTAGCGAAAAAAGACAACAGGAGTTTTGATCATGGACCTCATAAACATCTCAGTTACAACGAATGAATTGGTAGCACTTTGGAATTTACGACATAGTGAAACTGGTCCAATCAATCAGGCGCTATCATGCATCGAATCGAACATTGTTTCTGAAAAAATAGAAGTAAAAACCACTTTTCCGTTAATGCCACCCAGTCAAGGCAAGTTTCATTATCAAGTCTTCTGTGAAAAACGCTCCGCTAAAAATGCAGTTGACGCATTTGTAGACATCTTGAAAGTGTTCGCTGTTTTCGAACCAACCTTTGCAGAACAACTTTCTCTGTTGGCTCCTTTAACAAGTCGCAATCACGTTGCACGATCACCAAGTGAGGTTTATCCGAAGCGCCCTGATCTCGGCAAGAACGCACGCGAGTTTGCCCCCGGTTGGTATGTTGGCATAAATATTAAGAATGATGAAAAACGCAGAATATTGAGCCTCGCTTGCGGTGTTTTTGGTTTGCAATTTGGGAAAGATATCATTTTTTAAAACTTACTTCGACGAAATTCCAGGGATCAAAACCTACCTCCCCCAATCTCCACATAAAGCTTCCACCCCAGAGCGGTCGCGGCTCGCCTGAGAGTACTCAGCGTCACCGATTTATTCTCTGGATCAAGCAGGCGGTCTAACTGGAGGAGGCCATGATCATTTCGAAAACCTCTCCTTCCGCTCCGCCGTAAACGCCCACCAATTTTTTGCTTCACCTGTTTTGGCCTGATGGATGGCGGCGGCAAAGACATCGCACACGCAAGGGTCGTGGGTGCTGCCTGTGATGATTTGCAGGCGCAGAAAGAGTTCATCCGCATCGCAGTTTTTTAATTGCGCAATATTTGAGATGCCCAGCACTTTAAAATCAGCCAATGCGGCGGGCCCCACATTGCGCAAATCAGAAAGCAGTTGCGCTTCAGCCATCACATTGTGCCGGTCTCAACAAACTGCGCCAATTGTTTCAATGAATCTTGCCAACCAAGGTGACACATTTCCATGGGGATAATATCGGGCACGCCTGCTTGTTCGATCGATAGATCGGTGCCGCAGGATACCTCTTTAAGAATGACGGTAACGATAATATCTCCTGCCAAATTTGGATCATCAAATTTATCATTGTAACGCAATTTTTTATTCGGAATAAGTTCCAGATAGGTGCCGCCAAATGCGTTGCCGCCGCCTGAATCAAACTCAGTAAACTTCATGCGGAAGGTGCCACCCACTTTGGCATCCATGTGATCAACCGTGCAGGTATAGCCTGCGGGTGGAAGCCACTTAGCTGAAGCTGCGGGATCAAGAAAAGCTTTATAAACGCGTGCTGGTGGCGCTTTCAAAACGCGGTGAAAATTAAGTGTGTAAGGCATCGTTTGAAAGTCCTTATTTAGTTTTACTGGTTAGGCAGAAATATCCGCCTTGCGGGTCACTCGCATTCACAATCCAATCGCCGCCAGGCACTTGATGCGGCCCCATCATAATTTTCCCGCCTCCAGCGTTAATGCGCTCCACAGCTGAATCAATGCCAGCGACATTAAAATAATAAAGCCATGTTGCCATGGGCATAGTATCAAATTTTTTCATCATGCCGCCAATGTCTTTACCATCAATTTGGAACAGCACATAATCACCCATGGTGCCCATAGGCATCACTTCGCCTTTAGTCCAGCCGAACATTTCTGAATAGAAACTCCAAGCCGCATCAAGATCACCCACATGGGCTTCATTCCAGCCCACTGCACCCATCGCGGTGGACAGCGGCAAACCTCCGCCTTCGCGTGGGAAGGGTTGCATAATGTTGAAGTTTGCGCCCGTAGGATCGCCCACAATGGCCATGCGCGCCACATGCGGCACATCCCACGGTTCACGGTGAATTTTGCCGCCAAGCTTTTTAATCTTGGCGCAAGTTGCATCAACGTCAGTCACATAAATATAGCCAGACCAAAAGGGCGGCATTCCTTTCATGTTTTCAGGCGTAGCCATAATGCCACCCATGCCAACACCGTTTGCTTGAGTGACGGAATACTCTGGCATTTGCGCTTCAAAGGTCCAGCCCACTACGGAGCCATAAAACTTTTTGGCGGCCTCAACATCGGAAGTCATCAGATCATGCCAGACAAATGGATTTTGCATTTTTTTGGGTCTCCTGCTGATTAAGCCTAACAGAAATTTACCCATCTCGCAAAACCGTGATCAGCCGTGTACTGACAGCTCACGTTTTTGCTGATACGGAAAATCTATGAACATGATTTGGAATGACCGCCAAGGGCGACTATCTCCCCTCAAAGCCGCCACATTGCTGCTAGCAATCACCCCTGCAGCCGTGATTGCCTATTGGTTTTTCACCGGGGCTCTCTTGCCGCTTTCTATAAAAATTGCACTGCGTTTAGTGGGCGATTGGGCCGTGCGGTTTTTTGTGCTCACTCTGGCACTCACACCTTTGCAGCGCATTTTCAACTATCCCAAAATTGCTTTAGTCAGGCGCATGTTAGGGGTGACAGCTTTTTCATATGCCATGGCGCATTTCATTCTTTACCTGATCAATGTGAAATGGAACCTCAGCTTTGCCACCAGTGAAATTATCCATCGCTTTTATTTAACCATCGGCTTTGTAACTCTGCTTGGCCTTTCAGCATTGGCGGCAACATCATTTGATGCCGCCGTACGCAAGCTGGGCGCAAAATGGAAAATGCTGCACCGCATAGCCTATGGTCTCGCCGTGCTGGGCCTGTTTCATTATTATTTACAGTCAAAAATTGATGTGAGTTCTGCAACTCTGATGGCGGGGTTATTTCTATTATCTATGACTGTGCGGGTGATGGTGTCCAGCCGCATAACACTCACGCCACTGGCTCTCTGCGGCGCGGCAGTGGTTGCAACAGCCCTTACAGCCCTCACTGAATTTGCATGGTATGGCCTTGCTACTGGTGTCAATCCATCACGCGTGTTCATGGCCAATTTCATGGTGAACCATGGCTTGCGGCCTGCCCTAATTATACTATTGGTAGGTTTAGCTGTGGCGGCCTTGGCTTATGCAAGGCAGTGGAAGCTTGCCACTAACCGTCAATCTGCGCGCCCATAATTGCAATAGCTTTCTGATAGACAGTGGCCGCATTCCAGCCTTGGATGGCTTCAAAGTTCTTCTGCCCCGGTTGATAACCCTCACCCTCCAACCAGCCATGGCCGCGCAAGAAATTAGCCGTTGAAGCAAGGGCTGCGGCTTTGTCGGTTAAACTTCCGCCCACACCATAGAGCAAGATGTTCTTAGGCAAGAATTGCGTTTGCCCCACTTCACCATGCATGGCCCCTTTTGAGGAGGCCGAAATTGTGCCGCGATCAATTAGTTTTAAAGTTGCTAAAAGCTGATCGGTAAAGAAATCAGAGCGCCTGCAATCATAAGCCAAAGTTGCCACCGCAGATATTGTGTTCTGATTGCCCATCACCGCACCAAATGCTGTCTCCATGCCCCAAATGGCTATGATGGGACCGGCCGGCACGCCATATTTGGCTTCAATGGCGACAAACAACGCGGCATTGGCTTTCTTCAACCCACGCCCCCGCGATACAATGGTGGTGGCCCCGCGCTTGGCCATAAATTGCGCCAGAGTGAGTTTGAAACTCTTTTGGTGGCGATCCGCATAAATGGTGCCCGTGGCATAAGATGTGCCTGCCAATGCTGAAAGCCCGCGCGCTTTGATGCCAGCGACTTTGGCTTCACCAGCAAATTCCGATTTCCATGCCGAGAATCCCACAGCGGTTGATCCACATTGAGCCGCAACTGCGCTTGTTGCAAAAATTGAACTCACCACAGCAAAACTTGCAACTATGCGGAACAGTCTCATTGGCTTCCTCTAGATAAGATTAGGCCAACCATAGACTCATCATTTTATTCGGGCAACTCGCTACAGCCCGCTATTTCACCCTTGCCAAGCCGTTTTACATAAGATACATAGCGTTCGTTATAAAGAACGTTTAGATTTAGGAATCTGGTTGCTATGTCTTCAATTCTCCCGTCTGGCCTTTATGCCGAGCGCGTAACCGATGTGCAGCACTATACTGATCGGCTGTTTCGCTTCCGCATCACCAGGCCGCAATCTTTGCGTTTTCGCTCCGGCGAATTTGTAATGTTGGGCCTACCGGATGAGGGCAAACCCTTGATGCGCGCATATTCCATTGCCAGCCCGGCGTGGGATGAAAGCTTGGAATTTTTCTCAATCAAAGTGGAAGAAGGCCCCTTGACCGAGCGCCTGCAAAAAATTCAACCAGGTGACACCATTTGGCTTCGCCAAAAAACCACTGGCACTTTGGTCAATGATGCGCTGCTGCCGGGCAAGCGCCTGTTCATGCTGTCAACCGGAACTGGCATTGCGCCCTTTGTATCGCTGATCCGCGATCCTGAAACCTATGAAAAATTTGGCGAGCTTATACTCACCCACACCTGCCGCAGCAAAGCTGAATTGCAATATGGCTTTGACTCAGTTGCAGCCACTAAGGACGATCCTTTGGTGGGCGAAGAGGCAACGGCACGCTTAAAGCACTTCGCCTCCACCACGCGCGAGCCGAGCCTTCACAATGGCCGCATTACCACGCTAATTGAATCAGGCGAATTTTTTGCAAGTCTGGGCACAACAACTTTTGATCCTGAACACGACCGCATTATGATGTGCGGTTCCATGGGCATGATCAAAAACATCCGCGAAATGCTGGAGCCAAAAGGTTTCACCGAAGGCTCTAACCATCAACCCGGCAATTTCGTTGTTGAGCGGGCCTTTGTGGGTTAATCATCTTCCTCATGCTGAGGTGCTTTGAGTCTCGCAAAGCCTCGAAGCATTGTTAGACTTCGCAGCAGCCCTTCGAGGCCCTGCTTTGCAGGGCACCTCAGGGTGAGGGAACGGAAAGTTCAAAGCTGAAACAAAGTTTCGGGCATTCCCATTTCATCTGTCTCTAACTCAAACACACCTCCTGAGAGTGGATAGTGCTGAAGCGTTTCAGCGGCAAGCCCATCACGCGCGGTGGTGATGAGAAGTTTATTTCGGTAAAAAGCAACACTGGTCACATGGCCTGAAGGCACAGCAATGTGCTGAAGTTTTTCACCTGTTGGCGATAACTTAAATATCGAAGCGCCTGCCCATTGCGCCGACCACACATGGCCGCTGGCGTCAACGGTCAAGCCATCCGGCATTCCTTCATCAATAGTGAACTGAACAAACACCCTCCGACCACGCACCTGACAATCATCTGGCGAAATATCATAAGCCAAAATTTGCCGGTTAAAACTATCGCTAAAGTAAAGCACCTTTCCATCAGGCGAAAATGCCGGACCATTGCTAATGGCAAACCCCACATCCGCCAAGTTCCACCGCACCGAATTTTCAACGCACCACAAAGCCCCGCGCGGCAGCTGCTCTTTGTCATGTGAGGTTGCCAACCACTGCCTGCCCCAACGATCAACTTTCAGATCATTGGAAATTACATCCGCGCGACCCTGTTCCGGATTGGCATAGGGTGTGAGCGCAAGATCATCGATATGCAGTGTTGAAAGTCCTGATCGATGCGACACCAGCAAGATATCTGGATCTGTGGTTGCAACAATCGATCCAATTGGTGCAGGCAGATTAAGCGCCCGCTGTGTTGCCAACCCTGAGACTGGATCAAAGCTGCACAACATGGGTTCATAAAGATCAACCCAAAGCCAAAGTTTGCGCGCGTGGTGCCACAATGCCGATTCCGCTAATTTATGTTCACTTTTGACGAGCAGTTTCATTTCAGCCATTGCCACACTAATAACTCTTTTAGGTCGTAAGTTGAGAAAGTGCTATAGCTGGGCACTACAAGGGGATATTGAAAATTTTGGAACGGAATATGGTACAAGTTGAAGCGAATGAAAATGGCGAGCGCAGTTATCTGCAGGCTATTTGGTCTTTCGCAAAAGCTGCCGTTTCACCAGAGATGACTCCATTTCTGTTTTTCTTAGATTTTTTTGTACATCCCCCAATCATTTTGGCCAGCATCATTTGGGGCCTCTATACAAATCACACCCATCCACTGTGGCTGGCTTTGGCCATGGTGCCACTGGGCCTTCTCACATGGACTTTGGTGGAATATCTGGTTCACAGATTTGTGCTGCACAAAGTGCCGGGCTTGCAAGATATGCACCAAGCCCATCACGATGAAACCCAAGAGCTGATTGGCACGCCAACGCCGCTCTCCCTGCCAGTGCTGTTTCTATTTGTTCTCTGGCCCATGACTTATGCACTTGGCACCAGCCTTGCGCTACTGTGGTTTGCTGGATTCTTGATTGGCTTCATTGCCTACACTTTTGTGCATTATGCCGTGCATCATCTCAGCAGTGGTGGCTGGAGAGTTATGAAGAAATTAAAGTTTCAACACAATGTCCACCACCATGGCACCAGCAACCAAAACTTTGGTGTGAGCACGGCCCTGTGGGATCATGTATTCAGAACTTATTCCAGCACCATGCGCGGTGCTGTACACTAAAATTTAGAGAAGATTGCGCGCTGCTAAATTGCGCATCAAATCAGCAATACCAAAACTCCATGGCTCGGCTTTGTCAGTGGACACCACACGGTTGCTAAGCGTGCCCAGCAGTGGCGTTGAAATTTCAACAATATCACCTGTGTGATGCGTGAAGCCTTTGCCTTTTGCTCCGCGATCATCAATGGGCGCAAACATAGTGCCCAAAAACACCACCAAGCCATCAGGGTATTGATGATGCGCATTGATCGCTTGAGAAACAATGTCAGCAGGCGCGCGGCTGATCATGCTCATGTTAGAATGCCCGCTCATCACAAAGCCATCCGTGCCTGTCACCTTCATGGAAAGTTCCGATTGGCAGATATCTTGATATGAAAAGCTATCATCAAAAAAGCGAATGAAGGGGCCAAGCGATGTTGACGCATTGTTGTCTTTGGCTTTGCCCAGCAGCAATGCCGAGCGCCCTTCCACATCGCGTAAATTCACATCATTGCCAAGAGTTGCGCCGACAATTTTACCCGCCGATGACACCACTAAAACAATCTCTGGCTCGGGATTATTCCACGATGATTTAGGGTGAACCCCCACATCCATATTGCAGCCCACGGCGGAAAGCACTGGGCCTTTGGTGAAAATTTCAGCATCTGGCCCAATGCCTACTTCGAGATATTGGCTCCACGCCCCTTGCGCCATCAACGTGTCTTTAAGATCAGCCGCCTGTTTGGACCCCGGCTTGAGCGAGTGCAAATCCCCGCCCAAAAGATCATTGATCTTGCCGCGAATGGCAGCAGCAGCCGATGTATCACCGCGGGTTTTTTCTTCAATCACCCGCTCAAGCATAGAGACAGCGAAGGTAACGCCTGCCGCTTTAATCGCCTGCAAATCAATCGGCGCCAGCAACCAAGGCTTGCCTACATCGCGCTTCTTGATTGCGGCATTGGCCAGAATATCATCCACACGCCCAATCGCCTTGCCCTCTGCGGCGGCAAGGGCCTGTGCCGGATGAGGCATCTCACACAAATCGCGCATGGTGGGGAATATCGCCGTAATGTCGATAAGCTTGTCGCCATCCACCCGCACCACGCAAGGGCCCAGCTTAGGAATGTGAACACGGCCTGCAAGTGTGGCGTTGGGGGGAATCATCATTTAACTCCGCATGAATTCAAACTGCGCCAGCACCATCGCCCAGCGCGCGCTGCATGTAAACAGTATCAAGCCACCTATCAAATTTGCGGCCCACCGCTTTCATCCGCCCCACTTCACGAAAGCCCAGCGATTTATGAACTGCAATTGAAGATGGCTCAGCCCCACCCACCACGGCCAGCATTTGCCGAAAGCCAAACTCCTCAGCCCGCTGCACAAGGGCAGCCAACAGAATTTTCCCAATGCCCTGCCTGCGCCGCTCAGCCGAAACATAAATGCTGTTCTCGCAAGCATAGCGATAAGCGGCTCGATCGCGAAACTGGGTGGCATAAGCATAACCCACCACAGCAGGTCCATCCACCGCCACCACAAACGGCCAGTTTTTGGAGAGAATGGTTTCGATCTTGAGTTGCCAATCAGCAACACTGGGTGGCTCAATCTCAAAAGTAGCCGTGCCATGCAAAACATGAAACGCATAAATGGCAGCAATCGCGTTTGCATCTGCACCCGTGGCCACCCGCACTGAAATCATGGTCCATTCCCTCTCATGCGGTTTTATAGTGAAGCGCACCAAACACGCAATGCACTTCCACCCTTCCCCCGTTGGGGGAAGGTGGCCAACGGCCGGATGAGGGCCAAGGCTGAAAGCCTTGGCAATACAAGTTTGGAACCAACCACCTTTGGAGTCGCCCAAGCCCTCATCCGCCCTGCGGGCACCTTCCCCCAGCGGGGGAAGGATGAAACCACCACTCCGTCATTCCCGAGAAGGCGGGAAACCAGCTTCTTTTTCGCACACTGTTCAAAGAAAGCTGAGCCCCTGCCTACGCGGGGGTGACGGGTGGGGGTGAGTTTTCCACTGCTGAAAGAATTACTTGTAAAGTCACGACTCAAGTTCGATGTTTTCGATCAGAAAAAATTTACAAAGGAAGTTCGATGATTGACGATGGCACTCTCATATACCACATTGAGACAGAACAGAACATTGAGGCTGTTGAACTAAGTAAGACTATCAGTGCAATTGCACATCAGTACCACCAGCTGTTGGAGTCCGACACTGGAGCAGAGAAAACAAAACCTCTTTTAGTCGAGAGCGTAAGTAAGGGCAGTATTGTGATCAACTTCACAGTTGATCCAGCGCCCTATTTGATTGTGGCTGTCGCTGCCATGGAACAAGCTAGCACCATTGTTAAACTTGGCGAACACATCAAGTGGTTTTTTGATAAATTTGGTAGCAACCACAAAGAAGCACTTCGTAAAGGACAGATCAGTGTCCAAGATTGTCAAGATGCGATAAATATTGTGCGACCGACTGCAAAACATGGTGGCAGTCAGACTTTCAATATAGTTCACAACCATATTGAAAGCGCTATTATTAATATTGGGGAGACAGAGGCTCGGGCGATTGAAAATCGTGCAATTTCTACATTGGCCAGCCTGCAAGGATCACAGACTGAGGTTCGCAGAAATGTGCCGCTTACTTGGCACCAGCTCAATCGTGATTCACTTAAGCAAAGAGGCGTCTCGCCAGATAAAGGAATAATTGAAGAGTTGGACGTCAGCCCAAAGCCAATTTTATTTGCTGACGAAACTTCATCATTTAAGAACCACATGATTATGGAAGACGATAATCCATATCGACAAGTTCATTTTGTCGATGTTGAAGTATGCCGCATTAGCAGTAAAATCGTTTCTTATAGAGTAGTAGGTTATCACGGAAGCGATGAGCTTAAATAACTGATTGCTTTCGTTTCAGCCCCTCACATCTCCGGCAACTTCACACCCTTAATCGCGCAAGCCGCCTTCACCGTGTTGTGCAGCAAACACGCAATGGTCATGGGACCAACGCCACCGGGAACGGGCGTAATTGATCCCGCCACTTTTTCACAGGATGCAAAATCGCAATCTCCCACCAGTTTACCTTTGCCGTCGCGTTCAATGCGGTTGATGCCAACGTCGATCACGCAAGCGCCGGGCTTGATCCAATCGCCTTTGACCATTTCAGGGCGGCCCACGGCGGCGATGACCAGATCAGCCTGTCGCACAATCGAAGGTAAATCTTTTGATTTGGAATGGGCTATCGTCACTGTGCAATTTTCCGCCAGCAACAATTGCGCCACCGGTTTGCCCACGATGTTGGAGCGGCCAATGACCACGGCGTTGAGACCAGAAAGATCGCCCAATGTATCCTTGGCCAACATCACACAGCCCACAGGCGTGCAAGCGGTGAGCGCATCTTGGCCCGTAGACAAGCGGCCCACATTCACCACATGAAAACCATCCACATCTTTAGCAGGATCAATGGTGTTCAGAACCTTGGCGCTGTCAATATGTTTCGGCACTGGCATTTGAACAAGTATTCCGTGTACGGATGGATCATTGTTAAGCTTTTGCACCATGGCGAGCAAATCAGCCTCTGATGTATCCGCAGGCATTTTATGCTCCCACGAATTCATGCCCACTTCAACGGTTTGCTTGGCTTTGTTCGCCACATAAACTTTGGAAGCCGGGTCTTCCCCCACCAGCACAACTGCAAGGCCGGGGGTTAAGTTATGGTCGCGTTTGAGCGATGCCACAGCAATGGCAATGCGCCCGCGCAAGGCTTCCGCGTAAGCTTTTCCGTCGATGAGTTTGGCCATGTGTATTTCTCCTTGGCAGCCCCCTCATCCGCCCCTTCGGGGCACCTTCTCCCTCGAGGGGAGAAGGGGATTAGTTGGCTATTGTACAACCCTCTCCCCTTGCGGGAGAGGGGGGACCATTGCGAAGCAATGGTGGGTTGAGGGGTCGCTTAAAACAATCCTTGAATCTGCCCGCCTGCATCAAGCCCAATCACTTCGGCGGATGGCACCTTGGGCAGGCCGGGCATGGTCATCACGTCTCCGCAAATAACCACGATGAATTCTGCCCCAGCCGACAAACGAATTTCGCGGATCGGAACTGAATGGTTCACTGGTGCGCCTTTCAAGTTTGGATCAGTTGAAAATGAATACTGCGTCTTGGCCATGCAGATGGGGAATTTACCATAACCTGCGGCTTCATAAGCCTTGAATTGGTCACGCACGGACTTATCGGCAATGGCATCATCAGCGCGGTAAATTTCCTTCACAATTGTTCGCACTTTTTCAAATAATGGCATGTCTTCATCATAAATCGGCTTGAACTGCGCGCCGCCCTTATCGGCCAATTCAGCCACATGCTTGGACAATTCTTCAATGCCCTCGCCGCCCTTGGCCCAATGCAAGCACTTGAACGCCTGCACACCATGGGTTTTGCAATAATCTTTTACAGCATCAATTTCAGCATCAGTATCTGAGATGAAATGGTTCACAGCAACGGCAATTGGCACGCCAAATTTTTTCACATTTTCAATGTGGCGGCCCAAGTTTGCAAGGCCCTTCTTGAGCACTTCAACATTCTCAACCTTCAACTCATCCTTGGCGGCACCACCATGCATCTTAAGCGCGCGAACTGTGGCTACGATCACTGTGACGGATGGCGAAAGGCCCGCCTTGCGGCACTTAATGTCGAAGAATTTTTCAGCGCCTAAATCAGCACCAAAGCCTGCTTCAGTTACCACATAATCAGCCAGCTTCAAGGCGGTCTGCGTGGCCATCACCGAGTTGCAACCATGTGCGATGTTGGCGAACGGACCGCCATGCACAAAGGCCGGATTGTTTTCCAGCGTTTGCACCAAGTTCGGCATTAAAGCATCTTTGAGCAGAACCGTCATAGCGCCCGGGGCTTTCAAATCCTTGGCGAGAACTGGAGATTTATCCTTGCGGTAAGCCACAACAATCTGCCCAATGCGGCGTTCCAAATCGGCAATCGAAGTGGAGAGGCAAAGAATGGCCATAATTTCGGACGCCACTGTAATATCAAAACCGGCTTCGCGCGGGTAACCATTGGCCACACCACCAAGCGAGCAGATGACTTCGCGCAGCGCACGGTCATTCATATCCATCACGCGGCGCCAAGCAACACGGCGGGTATCGATATTCAGTTCGTTGCCCCAATAGATATGATTGTCGATCATTGCCGACAAAAGATTATGGGCTGAGGTGATGGCGTGAAAATCACCAGTGAAATGCAGGTTAATGTCTTCCATTGGAACAATCTGCGCATAACCGCCGCCAGCCGCACCACCCTTCATGCCGAAGCAGGGTCCGAGCGATGGTTCGCGTAAAGCGACGATAGCTTTTTTGCCAATACGGTTAAGCCCATCACCAAGCCCCACAGTGGTTGTGGTTTTGCCTTCTCCTGCAGGAGTTGGGTTAATCGCTGTCACCAAAATCAACTTGCCATTTGGCTTAGATTTGAGGCTATCAATATAGCTCAAATTCACCTTGGCTTTGGTGTGGCCATAAGGAATGAGGTCATTTTCTGGAATGCCCAAGCCCTTGCCAATGGCCATAATTGGCTTCATTTTGGCTTCGCGGGCAATTTCGATGTCGCTCTTTACGGTCATTTCCAAATTTCCTTGAGTGAAATAATTGTGCTTAAAGGGAAACTACACAAAACCAAAATTTTGTCCAGTCGGCGTTGAATAATTTCCGAGCAATAAACTATTTCGCCTACATACAGACTTTCAATTTCGCCACAGCAACAACCTTTCACGACAATGCATTTAGTCGCATTTTATGTCAGAGATAAAATCTAGGGTAAGCTGTATTAATGAGATGGCCTAAGCCGATGGATTAACCACGCGGGTTCCTGCAGCGGTTAATTCTGCAATCACCACTTGCTTCATGCGCGCTGCTTCTTCGGCATTGATATTCCAAGCCGATATCTTGTGTTTGAAACCATCAAAGCCACCAGCTTTCAACCATAGACACAAAGCCTCATGTTCAGCTTTTGAAGTTTCCTTAGGCCGTTTGGCTGCGAGGCGATGCACTGAATTTTCGGAAACACCTTTCCAGATATGCACAAAAGCAGCGTCATTCTTTTCAACAGTGCCAACTGATAATTCGCCCCAAATGCCAGAATCTTTCTTGGCCTGTTCTTGGGCCATGCGTTGATTTTTAAGCGCTTCGCCAGAAACTGGGCGTGGCTCATGTCCGTGGCTTGTGTCGCGTTTCATAATTCTTCTTCGCCTCTGTTTAGATGTTCTCTCTGCGCCACAAATGCGGAAATAGCGATGTTTAACTTCATTGCTTGGTAATTGGCTCTATTGCTGCTAGGCACGGCCCATAACAGGGGAGCAACAACCATGGCATTCCCGCCAAACTACGGTCAAGAACGCAATAACCGAGCGCGCGACAAGCAGCGCAAGGCCATTGAAAAGCAAAATAAGCGCGATGAAAAATCTCAGAACCGAAAAAGTTCGGATGACACCAACGCGCAATCCTCTGGCGATCAGCCTGAGCAAAATAAGGACTAATCGCCATGGCGAAAAAGAAACAAAAAGTTGATGATAGCACAGTGCTGTTTGACGTGGTCTATGAAGATGGCACAAAATCTTCGCGCCGCCGCGTGGCCGCTGCCGAACTTGACCCCCATGAAACTGACGATGCTTCCGCCATCACAATTTTAATGACGCAAGACCGCAAGATTGCCGAAATGAGCGGCAACCCGCGTGGGGCCATTAAATCAATCACCCGTTCGGAATAATTACTCGGCCGGTGCAAGCCGCATCGACTGGGCCATTCTGGCTTCGCGGAACGACACTAGTTTTTCCGCTGCTTCATCCCACAACACCAATTTGATGCAAACCAAGCTTTGCACAAATGTAAGACGGCCCACATCTGCTAGTTCAGGATAATCGCGCAACACTTCAGGCAAGCGGTAAAACGGAATGCGGCTTGAAAGATGGTGCAAATGGTGGATGCCAATGTTGCCACTGAACCATTTGAAGGGCTGCGGCAGATCATAATAGGAACTGCCGTTCAAGGCTGCCGTTTCATGGCTCCAATCTTCATTGCGCTTCCAATGGGTTTCATCAAACTGATGCTGCACATAAAACAGCCACACGCCAGCCGCCGCACCAAAAAAAACAATCGGCAAATGCACCATAAAAAATGGCCCAAAGCCCAAGAAATAACCACCAATTAAAGCGATCATTAAAAGTCCAAAATTTGTTCCAAGCACACCAAGCCAAGATGAGCGCCCTTGCCTAAAACTTTCAAATGGCAATCTTTGCTGAATCATAAAAATATAAATCGGGCCAATCACAAACAACACGAATGGATTGCGATAAAGCCAGTATTTCACCCGGCCACCAAAACTGAGCTGCTGATATTCTTCCACTGTTAATGTTGTAATATCACCCATGCCACGGCGGTCTAAATTGCCTGAGCTGGCATGGTGCATGGCATGGGAATGCCGCCAATAATCGTATGGAGTTAGCGTGAGCAGGCCAATCACGCGGCCCACCCAATCATTAAGCTTGCGCGACCCGAACAGCGAGTTATGCCCGCAATCATGCTGCAACATAAACATGCGGACCAAAAAACCTGCCGCAATTAGAACAGCAGGCAGGGCCAGCCACAGGCTTATAAAATAAAGATAATAGGCCAAAGCCCAAGAAGCCAGAAATGCGAAAGTTGTGAGAGCCAATTCAAACCATGAACGCTTGTCATTGCCTTGGCGATAAGGGCCCAATTTTGCGGCCCAAGATTTTGCTGATACGGTCAAGCGAGCATTCCTCTAAAACTCTCATGCAAGCGGCAAATCACCAAGATTCGCCCCCGCGATATGGCCCTTTAGCACAGGCTACCCAGCATTGACTCAAGTATTTTCACACTAGCCACAGAAATGCTTGTAATTTTGACGGAAAAGGGCTATGTACCTGCAATCGAATTTAGGCCGATCGGCGCGGTACTGCACTTTTGTATAAAAGCGCCCAGGCCATACACCCCTTATCCTTTGTTCGAATGGTACAAAGCACAATGTCGTGCCTGTGCCAATTCACTATTATATCTAACAAGGATCTATTAAGTTATGCAAAAAGGCACCGTAAAGTGGTTTAACGCGCAAAAAGGCTTCGGCTTCATTCAGCCAGATGCTGGTGGACCAGACGTATTCGTACACATCAGCGCTGTTGAACGTGCGGGTCTCCGTGGTCTCAACGAAGGCCAGAAGATTGGTTACGAAATCGTCGCTGACAAGCGCACCGGCAAATCATCTGCTGACAGCCTCCAAGCTGTTTAAGCAACTAAACGACTAAACCTACTAGCGCCGACCACGTATGTACCGGCGGCGCGCCGGGTTGACGTAACCGCATTTTCGCAAGAGAATGCGGTTTTGGTTTTTTTGGGGGTGAAAACTTAAAGCTCAAAGCCTGTCAAGAGCAACTAGTATTCGAATCAATAAACGCCTTGGCACCATCAATTTCAGTTTGTCGAAGTTCATGGCCACCATCATGCCAGAGCAGCTTTGTTTCAGCGTTTTGCTGCTCAAAATAAGCGGCGAGCCCTTCTGAGAGCATGGCTGGGCAAATTTCATCGCGCTTGCCAGCTGTTATTAAAACCCTCTTGCCCGCCAATCCAAATTGTTCAGCAGGCACCCAAGGAATTAACGGGTGCATCAAAATTATATCATCAAAAAGTTCAGGTGTTTTGAACATGATTGAGGCCAAGATATTAGCACCATTGGAATAGCCCAAACCGGTGACACAGGGCGCATGGGTGCGCTCTTTATGGTGCGAAATAAATTTACACAGTGCGTGGGTGCGAAGGGCCAAATCCGCCATATCATAAATGCCTTCGCCCGTACGCTTGAAAAACCGCAATGCGCCATTCTCAGAAACATCGCCACGCACAGAAATTATGTGGGCCTCGGGCATAATGTTTTGGGCAACTTCAAAAAGCTGAAATTCATCTCCACCTGTGCCATGGAACACAAAAAACAATGATGCGCCCGCAGGTGCGGCCCGTTCAATAAATTTATAATCTGCCATTTTGATTTCACCAATCCGGCGTGCGGTCACCGCCCACAAATTGCGCACTCTTGGCGGTATATTGAAACAACTCAATGCGGCTGCCTGAAGGATCAGCCAACCAAGATTGCCATGTATCATCAACGCCATATTTCTTGTCGGTCACCTTAACGCCTTTGGCGCGAATTTTTTCGATGGCCTCGTCCAAATTGTTCACTTCAAAACAGAAATGATCAACTTGGCCAAACACCGGCAGCGGGGCCTTTTCGTCGTAAAACACTTCAATATATGTGCGCCCACCCGCCGCCAGATAAAATCCCATGCGGCCTGTGGGGCGATTAAAATCAAACGTCTTCTCCAAGCCTAACACACCGACGTAAAATTCTTCTGCCGCTTTCAAATCATGCGTCTTCACACAAACATGGGCAACTTGTCTGATGAAACTCATGCTGCCAATTCCTTCTCAATCAATGCTAATTCTGCCTGCGAGAATGGCGGAGCATCCAAAGCGCCAACACAATCTGCAATCTGCTCAGGCTTGCTTGCGCCAATTAAAGCCGACGTGATCCACTTATCGCGCAGCACCCAAGCAATCGCCATTTGCGCCAGCGTTTGCCCACGAGCAACGGCTATTGCATTCAGCTTTTCAAGTTTTGCAATTGTGGCCGCATCAATCGAACTTTCTTTGAGGAAATGATTGACGGTGGCGCGGCTGCCTGCGGGAACACCGCTGAGATATTTATGCGTGAGCAACCCTTGCGCTAAGGGTGAGAACACAATGCTGCCCATGCCAGCGCAGTCAGATGCTTCAAAAGCACCAGCAATTTCTGGTTCACGCTGCAACATCGAATAACGCGGCTGATGAATGAGACACGGCGTGCCGAGCGCTTTCAAAATTGCCGCAGCTTTTTTAATTTGCTCGGGCGGATAATTTGAAATGCCCACATAGAGAGCCCGGCCTGAACGCACGGCAAAATCCAGCGCGCCCATGGTTTCTTCCAAGGGCGTATCAGGATCAAACCGATGCGAATAAAAAATATCAACATATGCAAGACCTAAGCGCTTCAAGCTTTGGTCTAGGCTTGCCAACATATATTTGCGTGAGCCCCATTCGCCATAAGGCCCATCCCACATATGATAACCTGCCTTGGTGGAGATGATCATGTGATCACGGTGGCTTGCAAAATCTTCCCGCAGTATTTTGCCAAATGCTTCTTCAGCAGAACCAGCGGGCGGGCCATAATTATTGGCGAGATCAAAATGCGTGATGCCTAAATCCCACGCTTTTGCACACAGTGAGCGCTTCAACTCGTGGCTGTGATCGGCCCCAAAATTATGCCACAGGCCCAATGAAAGGGCGGGCAATAAAAGCCCGCTCCGCCCACACCGATTGTATTTCATCACTTCAGCAACGCCCGTGCATCTTCCGGACCCAAAGGTGCCGGACGCTTGCAAGTTGATTTCAATTTCACAACCTTATGAGCTGTGCCAGAATCAATCATAGCGGTCATCACTTCAACAACATGAGCGACAAATGAAATATCACAACGAGCGAGCTTTTTCTTGTTAATTGCAGCCGCCATATCAGCAAGGCCTGCACAGCGATAATTGGCCCACAGCACATCAGTTTGACTGTTTGCCTGACCCCAGTTGTTTTTGCCAAAGGGATGATCCCATGCTGGCAGAGCTTTTGGAGTCTGGTCACTGCCAGCCACCATCACATCACCACCGAAGAAATTTGGATCAGGCACAAACATGGCACCTGTCTGGCCATAGATTTCCATGTTCTGATGCTTATGCGCCCACACATCCCACGATAGTGAAACAGTCACGCAAGCTCCTGACACAAATTCAAGCAAGGCATGATATGTCGTTGGTGTGGTAACTCTCAGTTTCTCACCATTGCGCGGGTTTTTTGGTTGGCTATTGATAATACGCTCTTTGCGGCCTGTGCCCAACAAGGCAGAAACACGCTTAACAGGTCCAATCAAGTTGATCAGGTTGGAAATGTAATAAGGTCCCATATCAAGAACCGGGCCGCCACCTGGCTTGAAGAAGAAATCAGGATTGGGATGCCACATTTCCATGCCCGGGCCCATAAAGTGACAGGTGCCTGAAACAACTTTGCCAAGCATTCCATCATCAATGGCTTTGCGCGCTTGTTGATGGGATGCACCCAAGAACGTGTCTGGCGCTGCACACACACGAAGCTTCTTCTTCGCTGCATGTTTTTGCAACGCCAAAGCATCCTTGTAAGACAGCGTGAGCGGCTTCTCCGAATAGACATGCTTGCCCGCATCAAGAATTTGCTTTGACACTTTGAAATGCGTGGCCGGAACCGTAAGGTTCACCACAATGTCGATATCTTTTTTTTTGAGCAAATCTTTGACCGTGTGGGCACGAACGCCAAATTCGGCAGCGCGCGCCTTTGCAGCATCCATGTTAATATCCGCCACGGCGCGCACTTCAATATCTTTGAATAAATTCGCCAGCTTCAAATAAGCCCACGAGATATTTCCGCATCCAATAATGCCAACGCCTAAAATTTTTGCCATGATATCCTCTTAGTATTTCTTACAAAACGCGATTGATTTTTTAGCGAAGCTTGCAATGTCTTTGGGGTTATCATGCTCCATCACATAATGCATTACGCGGCCCCCTTGCAGCGCTTTGAAAATTTCTGGCCACTTCACTGTGCCTTCACCCACATTGCACCACCCATCTTGATCAAGATTCTTGCCTTGCTCGGCAATATCTTTCACATGCGCAGAGGTAATGCGGTCCTTATAGGCTTTGATCCACTTGATAGGGTTTTGCTTAGCGCGCACAATCCACGCGACATCAATTTCCCAATCAATCGATGGGGCCGCGTCAAAAATTCGCTCATGCGGTGTTGAACCATCAGGTAGTTTTGCAAATTCAAAATCATGGTTGTGCCAGCCAAACCCATAACCTTCACCACGGATGAAATCATTGGCAGCAGCCAAGCGCTTGCCAAAAGCCTTCCAGCCCGCAGTGGTGTTCTTGCGTTCCTCAGGAAGTACATATGGGCAATAGATATTACGCAACCCAAGGATCTTGGCGATCTTGATTACTTTCTTTTTGTCAGTCTCAAACATTGCAGGTGGAAAGAAATGGCCAGAAGACATGGTAAGATTATGTTGATCAAGCAAGGCACGGAATTTTTCGGGCTCGTCATAAACGCCGCCGAAGCCTTCAACATCGGTGTAGCCAGCCTTGGCCAACATAGCGATAACGTCAGTCCATGGTTGATGGTCACGGGCACTGTAAAGTTGGAATGATAGGTTCTGCGGCATAGGGGGCCTCCTCGTTAGCAGCAAGTTGCGGAATAAAGATCACGGATTGTGAAATTCGGTTTTGCCGATGAATCATCAGCGGTGAAGGTGATTGTTTTGGTTTCGCCGGGCAAGAGATCAAAGGCACTATCAGAAAAATGCCCTGCCACATCAGCTTCAAGTGAAATATAATAGGCTGGTTTTTCGGCACTCAAAGTGAGTGCTGTGCCATTGATTTTTAATGCTATTTTTGAATCTTCAAAAGCATAAGACTTATAAGGCTTCAGCGCAAAATGGTTTTGATCCGTGCCATTTAAAGTGATGTGTAAAATTGCACCCTCAAGCTCTGCAGCAGCAAAGGCCATCAGTTCAAGTGAACGATCGGCGGGAACTGATTGTTTCGTGGCGTTAATTTTGCGGCGCTCACCATTTGGTTTAACCGCTTCACACAGCACATCTGCATCAGCAGCTTTCAAACCGTCATTCACAGCCATAATGCTGACGGTTTTTCCATCCTTCGAGGGCACCGCAAATGCCGCCAGTGGCGCATAGAAACGCCGTGCTATATAATGCAGTGCTTTCCAAGCGCCACCATGATCAAGCCCACTCCACGAAGCCACGGGCCATGTGTCGTTGAGCTGCCAATAGAGTGTGCCCATGCAATGTGGCTTCAGCGTGCGCCAATACTCAACAGCGGTTCGCATGGCCAGCCCATGCTGAATTTGACTGACGTAAACGAAATCATCAAACTTCATTGGGAAGCGGAAATAGCGGAACATGGTTTCCGCAATGCGGGCATTGCCACCTTTATTTTTCTGGTGCGAGTCCATGACGGGCGATGAGATGTTCATATCCGAAGGCGAAGCAAACTCGCGCATGGCTGCCATCGAAGGGAAAGATTGGAAGCCGAATTCGGAACAGAAGCGCGGGGTCACATCTCTATAGTGATCAAAGTCTTTGCCTTCGTGCCACACTGACCAGAAATGCATATCGCCAGATCTGTCATCATGCCACGCATCGCCGAAAGACATGAGGCCCGGCGATGGCGACGAAGGCCACCACAAAGCAGATGGATCAGCCTTCACCATGGTTTCTTCAATGCAGCGATTGAGGCGATCATAATTCACCAAATAGCGATCTCGATTTTTACGCGACTCTTCGAACCACGTGAGCGCGCCCAACAATTCATTATCGCCACACCACAACACCATTGAAGCATGATGCCCAAGGCGGCGCACTTGAAAATCAACTTCCTCGCGCACTTCGTTTAGGAACTCTGGTGTTGACGGATATAGGCTGCAGGAGAACATAAAATCCTGCCACACCATCAATCCCAATTCATCGCAGAGATCATAGAAGTTATCCTGCTCATAAAAACCACCGCCCCACACGCGGAGCATATTCATGTTGGCGGCAACAGCAGCGCGGAGCAGTTTTTCAGTGAGTTGCGGTGTTGCTTGTGAGGGTAAAGCATCCGCCGGAATCCAGTTGGCCCCTTTGCAGAAAATCTCATGGCCATTCACTTTGAAGGCAAACCGCGCGCCCACTTCATCTGGTGTGGTGATCAACTCAACATGACGCAGGCCAACACGACGCTTGAGTGTTTCGTTGCGCGTTGTAATTTCAAGATTATAAAGATGCTGCGCTCCCGAACCTGCAGGCCACCACAAAATTGGGTTGGTGATTTGAAACGTTTCAGTGTGGGCGCTGTCATTCACGCAAACATTGCGCGTCTCACCTGCAAAATGAATTGTGATCTCGGCAGCAGCAGCCCCAACACGCGCCAACGTAACATGAACATCAACCTGCACAACGCCACTTGGCAAATGCCGTTGCGACACTTGCACATGCTCCACCCGTGCATCATCCATGGGCTTGAGTTTAATATCGCCATAGAGGCCAAAAGGTGCAATCGCCAAATTCCAATCCCAGCCATTATGGCATTGGGCTTTACGGAGCATATTTGGGTGTGGAATGGGGCAATTGCTGAAAGAATAGGGAATGAAAAACGGCTGTTCGGCTTGCTTGGCGGCAGCGGTTTTCGCATTGGAATGAAACACAATGCGAATTTCATTTTCGCCTTGCATCAAAGAGTCTGAAACATCGGGCCTGTAGCGCCGAAACGAATTTTCGGCCGACAAGACCAATATATCATTCACAAAAACATCCGCCACCGTATCAAGATAAGTTATGTCAAGATACCAACCGCGCTTTGCATCACCATTAAACTGAAAGGCCCGTGCCATTTGCCAAGCTTCACCAGCAACCCAGCGCACATCATATTCGTTGCGACCCACATAGGGGTGCGAAATTTGGCCAGCCGCAACCAAGGCCGAATGAACATCACCCGGCACCGCCATAGCAGCACTGTGGGCGCTATCTAAACTCTTGAGCTTCCATGTTCCCGCGAGATCAAGCATTCATCACAGCCGATCGCCGGAGGCCTCATCAAACACTGAAGCAAGACCGATGCGGAAGCGAACATCCACTTTTTGACCGGGTTCAAAATGCTGGTTGGATTCAACACGCGCACTGAAAAGTGTGTCATCTATCTTGAGCCACACCAAACTATCCGAACCCATCGGTTCAACAAGATCAACAATGCCTTTATATGCGTCGCTGCCAGCTTTTGAGGCCGCCATATCAAGCTGAATGTGCTCAGGGCGAACACCCAAAACAGCTGCACCCGCTTTCAACGGAGCATCGGGGGCATAGTCCTTCAATGGAATTTTCTGTCCACCAAGATGGAACACGGCTTTGGCACCTGCACCTTCAATTTTTCCTTTGAGGAAATTCATCGATGGTGAGCCAATAAAGCCCGCCACATAAAGGTTCTTCGGCTTGTTATAAATTGTTTGTGGCGCATCTAATTGCTGAATGGTGCCGCCTTTCATAACGGCAATGCGGTCGGCCAATGTCATGGCTTCGATCTGATCATGCGTCACATAGATCATGGTGTTGGCCAAGCGTTGATGCAGACGTTTAATTTCCACGCGGAGTTCTGCTCGCAGTTTTGCATCGAGGTTTGAAAGTGGCTCATCGAACAAGAACACATCCACTTCGCGCACCAAGGCACGACCGATAGCAACACGTTGGCGTTGGCCGCCGGAAAGCGCTGAGGGTTTGCGTTGCAGAAGTTCGCCAAGTTGCAACATATCGCCCACGCGCTTCACGCGTTTTTCAATTTCCTCTTTCGGCAAACCCGAAACACGAAGACCGAATGACAAGTTCCGCTCCACTGTCATTTGCGGATAGAGCGCATAGGATTGGAACACCATGCCAATGCCGCGATCTTTTGGCTCTTCCCAGGTTACGTTTTTGCCCTTGATAAAAACTGAACCATGCGAAGGTTCAAGCAGGCCCGCAATGCAATTCAACAATGTGGATTTTCCGCAACCCGACGGGCCAAGCAGCACCAGAAATTCACCGTCCATAATATCAAGATCAAGCGCTTTTAAAACTTGCACCGCGCCATAGCTGAGCGCCAAGCCCCGAACTGAAACGCTGGGAGTGGAATTTGCTTTCATGGTATCAACCCTTAACTGCGCCGGCTGCAATGCCGCGTACAAAATATTTGCCTGAGAAGAAGTAAATAGCCAACGGCACAATGCCGGTCAAAATGGTGGCCGCCATATCGACGTTATATTCCTTGCCACCTTGCACCGAGTTCACAATGTTATTGAGCTGAACCGTCATTGGATAGTTTGTGGGACCAGCATAAATCACACCGAACAGAAAATCGTTCCAGATGCCGGTAATTTGCAGGATAACAGCCACCGTGAAAATAGGCACTGACATAGGCACAAACACTTGAAAGAAAATGCGCCAATAGCCAGCACCATCAACACGGGCCGCTTTAAACAATTCTTGCGGGAGTGATGAAAAATAATTTCGGAACAACAGAGTTAAAATTGGCAACCCGAAAATAGTGTGAACCAAAACCACAGCTGGCAATGTGGAGTAAATCCCAAGCCATCTGGTGATGATAACCAATGGATAAAGCATCACCACATAGGGAATGAATGAACTCACAAGCAAGACTGTGAAAAACGCTTCCGAAAATTTGAACGGCCAATTCGCTAAAGAGTAACCCGTAATGGACGCAACGGCGATTGACACAATTGTGCTGGGGAAAGTGATGCGAACAGAATTCCAAAATCCAACTTTAATGCCTTCACAATATAGGCCTGTGCAAGCACTGTTCCACGCTTTGCCCCAAGCCGCGAATGTTGGGTGCATCGTTGGAATGAAGATATTGCCACTGCGGATAGCTTCAATATCTTTAAGTGACGTGATCACCATTATATAAAGCGGGAACAGAAAAAACAGCGCGCAAATGCACAAGACCGAATAGACCACAACGCGCTCTGTGGAAATGAGCTTCTTTGGCTTGCGGCCAGATGGAGTGATTGATAAATCTGACATGTGCTTAACCCTTCTTGCCAAATTCCATTCTGATCCATGGGATCAAAATGAAGGCCATAGCAACCAACATGCAAGTTGAAGCTGCAAGTGATTGCCCTAAATTGGCGGAGAAATTTTGATAGATATAGCGCGTTGGCACATCGGAAGAAATTCCCGGCCCACCATCTGTAATTGCCACCACCAAATCATAAATACGAACAGCCCCTGAAGACACAATAACAAATGTTGTCACCATCACTGGCTTCATCATGGGTAAAACAATTTGCATATAGGTGCGCCAAGTGGAAATGCCGTCAATTTTGGCGGCCTTCCAAATTTCTTCATCAATGCCGCGAAGGCCGGCCAGCATCAAAGCCATAACAAAGCCTGAGCCTTGCCAGATGCCGGCAATGACAATGGCATACATCACCATTTGGCGATCAGCGATCCAGCCAAATGAAAAACTGGTCCAGCCCAAAAGGCGCACACCTGCTTGCAAACCATATTCAGGCGACAAAATCCACGCCCACACATGGCCAGTTACGATGAAGGAGAGCGCGAAAGGATAAAGATAAATTGTCCGAAACACACCTTCCGCACGAATCTTCTGGTCCATGAAAACAGCGAGCAAAAAGCCGATTGAAATTGAAAGAATAATCGAGAGCACCGCGTAAGTGAAAACATTGGGCAAAGCGCCGGTGCATTTAAGCTGCCAAGCTTCAGTTCCAATTTTTGTAAGCGCTGGGCAATCCATCCAGCGATCAGTTTTAAAGAGGCGATTGTAGTTGGCCAAACCAACATAGCCATTCATCCATTCACGTGGCGTGAACAGGGGTAAAATTTTGATGTTGGTGAATGAGAATAAAACAGTCCAAGCCGTGCCACCGACAAAAACACCCAGCACGATGAGCATCATGGGTAATGATGCAATTTTAGACGACAAGTTTCTAAATAACGGATTTGGACGATCCATAAACCCCAATGCCCCACCTTAATTTGAGTAGACAACGGGTCCGGCTCCCATGGGAAAGCCGAACCCGCGTTTGTTTTAAATCAAGAAAGCTTACTTAGGAGCGTTCTTGATGATGTCTGCAAACTTAGCTTGAGCAGCTGCAGCAGTCATTGCTGGATCAGCCATGAATGCTGTGAACGTGTCGTTAATTTGGTTGATCGAGTCACGATCAATCATTTGAACGTCGTTCGGGAATACTGCTGTTGATTTGTCCAGAATTTCCAGACCCTTCTTCATGCAGTCATTGGCAGCAGACAAATCAACGTCAGCACGCATTGGCAACGAACCCTTCTTCAGATTGAATGCAACTTGCACTTCTTTTGTCACCAGAGTTGCGGCCATCTTCTTTTGAGCTGCAGTAACAGCTGGATCTTTGTTTTTTGGGAAGTAGAACACGTCACCACCAGTGTTCAGAACTGGAGTTACACCCAGACCTGGCAAGCAGTCATAGTCCTTACCAGCAACCATGTTGGCAACAGCAAATTCGCCGCCAGCCCAGTCACCCATGATGTTTGCAGCAGCTTTGCCTTGAATTACGAGGCCAACAGCTTCGTTCCACTGTGGAACCATTTTGTCAGCTGGAACGAATTCACGAACCGCAGCAAGCGCTTCAAACACTTTGCCGAATTCTGGTCCACCAGCAATCGCAAGATCACGATCCTTGTAAACCTTCACAAAGTTATCAACACCAGCAAGCGCCACAAGAACGTCACCAGCGAGCAAACCAACTGGCCAACCTTGTGCAAGTGACAAAGGTTGAATGCCCTTGGCTTTCAAAGCTGGAGCAGCAGCAACCAATTCAGCCCAGTTTTGAGCTGGAGCAATGCCTGCATCTTCGAACACCTTGCGGTTTGTCCACATCCACTGTGCTGAATGCAAGTTTACTGGAACGCAATAAACTTTGCCATCCTTGGTGCAGCTTTCGAGTTGGCTCTTTGGACGCAGAATGTTGGCCCAATCACCAGCGGTTGCAACATCAGTAATGTCTTCCAGAAGACCAGCAGCAATCAGATCATCAGCATCTTTGCCTGGGTTCAACTGAGTAGCACCCATTGGGTTGCCACCGAGAATACGCGAGATGATGATTGGACGCGCAGTGTCGCCCGAACCAGCGATAGCACCGTCAACCCAATGATCGCCTGAAGCATCAACAGCCTTGGCAAATTCGGCAACAGCGGCGGCTTCACCACCAGATGTCCACCAATGTGTAACTTCCAGATCAGCTGAATAAGCAGCGCCACTGGCCAATAATGATGCCGTAAGAGCTAGTCCTGCAGCAAATTTCTTCAATCCCATGACAATTTCCTCCCTTGTCGTTTTGTGGATAGAACCCGACGCTATGAGATAAAAAAATAATTTGCAACGTTTCAGATCAAGATTCATAAAATAAATTTTTGCTGCACTGCACAAAGCTATTTGGGGGCTTGTATCGTTTCAGATTAACGATAGTGTCAATTTCGCTATGACCAAAGCCCAAGACCCACATCCCCGCCCCACCTTGCGTACATTGGCGCAAATAACCGGTCTTGGCATCTCAACCGTCAGCCAAGCCTTACGCGATAACCCTGAAATTGCCGAAGACACCAAGCGCCGCGTGAAGCTTGCGGCCTTGCAAGCGGGCTATATGCCAGACCGCGCCGGGGTGAGGCTCCGCACCGGCAAAACCAATGTGATAAGTTTAATTCTGAACACCGAAAGCAATGCCACAGGGTTCACCGAGCATATTGTTTTAGGCATATCCGAAGCGCTGGCCAACACAGGTTATCATTTGGTGGTGACCCCCTATAGCCTTGATGATCCCATGGCGCCGGTGCGTTATGTGGTGGAAAATAGATTGGCCGATGGCGTTATCATTTCGCGCACCCAAGCTGATGACCAGCGCGTGCGTTATCTCACCGCCAACCGCTTGCCCTTCGTAACTCATGGTCGCACAGATTGTGGCATTGATCATGCCTACCATGATTGTGATGGTGAAAGTTTTGGAAGGCTTGCTGTGGATATTTTAGCTGGCCGTGGGCGCAAACGCATTGCCCACTTAAAACCACCCACCAATCTTTTCTATCACGATCATACAGTGAAGGGCTTTACAGCAGGCTTGCACGCCCATGGCCTTGCTGAATTTCCACTGGGTAACTTCAGCATCGATTCCAACATTACCGAGGTGAGAAATCATGCAAAGACATTTACAAAGAATGTCGAAGCACCAGATGCTTATGTCAGCTCCAGCGAGTTGATGACCATGGCTTTGATTTCAGGCCTAGAAGAGGCTGGGCAAAAAATTGGCCGCGATTTTGATTTTGTAACAAAACAATCATCGCCCTTCATTGGCTGGTTTAGGCCTGAACTTATTTTAATCAATGAAGATCATCGTTTGGCCGGGCAAGAATTGGCGCGCGCTGTGCTGGGTGTGATTGAAGGCAAGGATGTGAAATCTTTGCAGAGCCTCGCCACTTTCAAGCTTTAGTTTATCCCTCAACAATCTAAGCATTTGCTCTTTGCGCCATGAGTGTCATAAAACAGCCAACAGCAAAGCAAAAGGCATGATGATGACGGACCGCAACTATTACGCCCCCCATGGTGGCCTTCCCCCGCAAACGCAATTGCTCACTGGCCGTGCCGTTTTTACCACGTCCTATGCGGTGATCCCCAAAGGCGTGATGACTGACATTGTCACTAGTGCTTTGCCCCACTGGAACAAGACAAGAGCATGGATTATCGCACGCCCGCTCTCTGGCTTTGCCGAAACTTTTTCGCAGTATATTATGGAAGTGAGCGCTGGCGGTGGCAGTGATCAACCAGAACCAGATAAAAATGCCGAAGCGGTTTTGTTCGTTGTTGAAGGCAGTGCATCTCTAAAACTTGCTGATCAAAAGCATTTGCTGGTGCCTGGTTCTTACGCATATATTCCAGCTGGCACAGCTTGGCGTTTTGCCAATGCCACTGGCAAACCCTGCCGCTTCCATTGGATTAGAAAATCTTATGAGGCGGTTGAAGGCATAGCTGCACCCAAAGCTTTCGTGGTGAATGAAAAAGATGTGGCCCCACATGCAATGCCAGACACCAATGGCGCATGGTCCACCACGCGCTTTGTGGACCCCGCCGATCTTTCCCACGACATGCATGTGTCGATTGTGAATTTTGAACCAGGTGGTGTAATTCCCTTTGCTGAAACGCATGTGATGGAACACGGACTTTATGTGCTGGAAGGCAAAGCCGTCTACCGCCTCAATCAAGATTGGGTCGAAGTGGAAGCCGGCGATTTCATGTGGCTGCGCGCCTTCTGCCCACAAGCCTGTTATGCCGGAGGGCCCGGCAGATTCCGCTACCTTCTCTATAAGGACGTGAACCGCCACATGAAGCTGAGCCTCAAATGAAAATTGAACCGCTGACAAAATCCGCCTTCGCCCCTTTCGGTGAAGTTGTGGAAATGGATGGGGGTGAACGCATCACCATCAATCAAAATTTTGCCCAACGCTTTAATAATTTGGCACATATTGATGTTGAACTTGAAGGCGGCTGCGTAAATATCAGCCTTGCTGCAGCCATCCCTCGCCCGCAACCCATTGCCATTAAGATGATGGAACGCCATCCCCTTGGCAGCCAGATATTTTATCCGCTGCAAGATGAACCATGGTTGGTGTTAGTCTGCGCTGATCCAAGCAATATTGAATCCTATCAAGCTTTCAAGGCCAATGGTCAGCAAGGTATCAATTACAAACGCAATGCGTGGCATCATCCATTATTGGTTTTAAGCCCCAGCCGATTTATGGTGATTGACCGCCAAGGCCCCGGCAATAATTTGGAGGAATTGTGGCTGGAAAATCAATTCGCACTCCTGCTTTAAAAATTCGCGTGCCAATGCCGCGCAATATCAATGCGTTTGGCAATCCATACTTTTTCATGCGCCAACACATAATCAATAAACTTGGCCAATCCCAAAGCCCGCCCCGGTCTTCCCACCAAGCGGCAATGCAAACCAATAGACATCATCTTAGGTGATCCCGCCTTGCCTTCGGCATAAAGGCAATCAAATGAATCCTTCAAATACTGGTAAAAATGTTCGCCTGTGTTGAAGCCCTGCGGCGTGGCAAAGCGCATATCATTGGAATCCAAAGTGTATGGAACAATCAAATGCCGCCCTCCATCCGCTTTAGGCAACCAGTAAGGCAGATCATCAGAATAATCATCGGATGAATACATGAAGCCACCCTCCTCCATAACCAGCTTGGTGGTGTTCATCGAACAGCGGCCCGTGTACCAGCCCAACGGTCGCTCACCCGTCACCTCAGTGTGAATGCGAATGGCTTCAGCAATTGACACCCGTTCATCCGCCTCGCTCATGTCCTTATGCTCAACCCATTTCAAACCATGCGAAGCAATTTCCCAACCTGCCTCTTGCATCGCTTGCACCTGATCAGGTGAGCGCTGCAGGGCCGTGGCCACACCATAAATGGTGAGCGGAATTTTGCGGCCTGTGAACATGCGCCACAGCCGCCAAAAGCCAGCACGCGCACCATATTCATAAATCGATTCCATATTCCAATGGCGCGCACCCACCCATGGTGCAGCCCCCACAATCTCCGATAAAAAAGCCTCAGAAGCCGCATCACCATGCAGAATGTTATTCTCGCCACCTTCTTCGTAATTGAGGACAAATTGTACAGCAACCAAAGCACCCCCCGGCCATTTGGGATCAGGAATGGCGGAGGCGTAACCTTTCATATTGCGCGGGTAATCACTCATGTGTGGCCTCGATAAATTTGCGTTCAATCGCGAGCCCCTGCCATTCGTCGCCTTCATCAGCAAAGATCAATGTGAAGGGGCCTTTGTAATTTGCGGCGCGTGCGGCTGTCAGCCATTTAGCATTATCGGCTTCATCCAACTTTAGGCCGGAAGCAAAACTGGTTTTGGCATGACACAATTCAGCGCGTGCAAAGATGGATTGTAAATCAGAGTATTTGGAAGCCCCATGCCAATTTCCAGTATCCGCGAGGAAACCCAGAGATGGGCCCACCGCATCAAGCACATGATGCACAGCTTCTGGCGTGGACAATGTTTCAAACCAATTCTCGGTCACCACGCGCACACCATGCTTAACACCTAGTGCGGCAAATAATCTTAAACCGTCCACAGATGATTTTAGCACGGCTTCAGTGGGTAAAGCCTTACCCGCAATCACCCGCGCATTTTCTGCGCCTAAATGTGCTGCCGATTCAATCCAACTCGAAATCCATGCCAGATCTTTTTCGCGAGTCGAAGGATTGGTAATATCTCCATCATCAATCAACAAAGTTTGGATCACCACACCATGATCGCGAAATAATTTGCCCATAGAGCGCAAATAATCTGGTGCTTGCGATGCGAGATGAAAGTGGCAAATCTCCACACGTCCAAACCCACGCGCAGCAAGTTCCGCAGGCAAAGCTTCCAACGGAATTTTTTCTAACAGATTATGAATACTCCAGGTGGAAACGGCGATGGAATTCTTGTGCATGGCTAACAAGATAGTCGCAAATTAAAAAACAATACAATAGCGACCCACAGCCATGCCTTTGTCAAGTGCGTCAAGAGCTTCAGTTACACCATCAAGCGCAATGCGTGTCACCTCTGAGTGTAACGGCTTCACAGCATGGAGCGCCATTAACTCCGCCATTTGCGCTCTTGTGCCAACGCTTGTGCCCATAATTTTAACGCCAACACCCAGCATCCATTCTTGGTTGAGCAACACAGGTTCCGGTACCATCGCAGCTGAAACAATGCGCCCCCGCGGGCGGATCATCGCCAACATAGGCCCCCAAGTGGCTGCAGTGGGTGCAAAGTTAATGCACACGTGGGCAAGTTCTGTGGCACCAGCTTCGGCACCAAAATCTTGTGCAAGTTTCACCTTCGCAGGGTCACGGTCCACCGCAATCACCCGCACCCCCATGCGTTTTGCAAGCTGCACTGCATAAAGCCCAAGGCCCCCACACCCAAATATGGCTACAGTCTCTCCAGCCTTAACGTCTGCTCGCCGCAACGCGCCATAAGCTGTCAGGCCAGCACATAGCAGTGGGGCCAACAGCGCTGCATCTCCCTCAGGCAACCGCGCGGCAAAGCGCGCATCAGCAACCACATATTCAGCAAACGTACCAGGCACATTAAAGCCATGGGCAAGATGAACCTGACAGTATGATTCTTCTTGTTCCACGCACTCTTCACACACGCCGCAAGTGGTGTGAATCCACGCGGCTCCGGCCCGCTCACCGATGCTCCAATCAACAACTCCAAAACCCAACTGCACCACGCGGCCCACGCCTTCATGGCCTAAAATAAATGGCGCCGGATTGGCTGGTGGGCGCAAACCACCCTTCCAAACATGCACATCCGAATGGCACACACCGCTGGCTTCGAGCTTGATCAATATTTGCCCTGCAGCAGGCGAAGGCCGCGCTACAGAGCCTATTATCAGCGGCCCGCCATAATCTTTCAGCGTGGCCGCCAGCATAGCGTCAATCATTAGAGCCCCAGCTCTGCCTTCACAGCATCAAGGCCGGGCTTGCCGTCTATAGTGGTAACACCATTCAGCCAACCCGCCAATTTCTCTGGATGTTGCTTCATCATGTCGGTGGCCGCAGCTTCGGGCGACAGACCATCGGTCGTCACCTTTCGCATGGCGATATTTTCGTAATCAATATCAAACACTAAATTCGAGAAAAACTTTGCCGCATTCGGGCACTGTGCCGCATAGCCCACGCGCGAGATGGTGCGAACAGTAGCTCCACCAAAATCAGGGCCAAACTCTGCATCACCGCCTGCAAGATATGTTATTTTGAAATCTACATTCATCGGGTGTGGTTGCCATGCGAGAAAGGCAATCCATTCTCCTTTGTCGATAGATTTTTTAACTTCGGTCATCATGCCAACTTCGCTCGATTCAACAATCTCCCAACCAGCTAACCCATGCGTTCCTGCCGCCACCATGTCTAAAAGTGGCAGGTTTGACCCCGGTTCAATGCCATAAATTTTCTTACCAAATTTATCTGCAAACTTTGCCAGATCATCAAAACTTTTAACACCGGCATCTGCAGCATAAGCTGGAACTGCCAAAGTATATTTTGCACCTTCCAGATTGGTGTTCAAAACCTCAACCTGTTTTTGATCATAGTAAGGCGCAAACTCCACATCCTGCGCTGGCCGCCAGTTGCCCATGAAAATATCCTGATCGTTATTCTTCAGCGCTTCATATGAAACTGTGAGGCCCAGCAATGTATTGTCCATCTGATAACCAAGACTTTTCAGAATGACGGCAGCTGTGTTGGTGGTAATCGCAATATCTGTCCAACCTAGATCAGCGCTTTTGATTTTGGCGCATGTGGCATCGTCAGCAAACGCTGCAGGAGACAAAGCGCTTAAAGAAATGGCAACTACTAATATTTTTTTCATGGGGTAGATCTCCAAAGGAAAAGCCTCGTAACAACTCGTGCACTCTCAAAGTCGATCATCGCTCCAATTTTATTTTATTGTCAAACAAATTATTGTATGCTCATTTAATGGAACATCTCACCTCTCATGAATAGAAAACCAATTCAAGAAATACGTAGGCGCGAACTGATTGAGGCTGCTTACCGTGTGTTTCTAGTGCACGGGCTTGCAGGGCTCACCACTGCGAAAATTTGCAAAGAGGCTGGCATGTCTCCCGGTCTTTTGGTTTATTACTTCAAAAGCAAAGATGATGTGTTGTTCTGGATGGTGCGACACGCCAATAATGTGCTGATGAACGTCGTTATTCAAAAAATGAAAGCCGCAACCAACCGATGGGATCGATTGATGGCTATCGTCGTCGGAAATTTTCCTGAAGATCTTTTCAATCGTAATACCGCGAATGCTTGGTTGTCGTTCTACGCGCTATCCGTCCACGATAAGCAGCTGGAGCGCCTGCAATCGGTGTTTAATCAACGCCTGACATCTAACGTCCACAGTTGTGTTAACGGGATTCTGGCGGGAACAGAACTCACAGACTTTTCTCGAGGGCTTGGTATTCTCATCGACGGTTGCTGGCTTCGCAAAGGTGGAAGTTTAAACAATATGACCTGCGTCGAAGCAATCGCCTTTGTGGAAAACCAAGCCGTCTTCATGTTGGGAGCGGCTAAAGTCGAACAACTCAAGTCGTTGAGTTAGCCTCAGTCTACAGTCATGCGTGGCTATTATATACGACAAAACCCGCCGAGGCATTTCTGCGACTGCGGGTTTGGTTGATCTGTTTGGACTTACCCGGAAAAAGTGGAGGGACTTCTGATAGCATAATTACAACAGGAGGACTTTATGACGAGCAAGCAGAGACGAGAATTTACGCCGGAGTTTAAGCGCGAGGCGGTTGGGTTGTTGGCCAGTAGTGGCAGAAC
>JANNBH010000010.1:0-2096 GCA_031385245.1 Hyphomicrobiales bacterium
CGCTGCGGTTATGGCGGCCAAAGCTGAGAATTCTGAGATGTGGGATATTGAGGGCAACCGCTATATTGATTTTGGCGGTGGCATTGCTGTGGTCAACACTGGGCATCGCCACCCTCTCGTGATGAAGCGGGTTTATGAACAGTTGGAAAAATTTACCCACACATGCGCTATGGTGATGCCTTATGAGCCCTTTATTGAAGTGTGCGAAAAATTAAATGCGGCAGTGCCGATTTCTGGCGAGAAAAAATCTGCCTTAGTCACCACAGGTGCTGAAGCAGTTGAGAACGCCATTAAATATGCGCGCTGCTATACGGGCCGTTCAGATGTGATTGCGTTTCACGGCGGGTTCCATGGCCGCACACTTTTGGGTATGGCGCTGACTGGTAAGGTTGCTCCCTACAAAGCGAAGTTCGGGCCCATGCCCTCAGGCATTTGGCATGTGCCATTTCCCGTAGAGCATAAAGGTATTTCCGTTGAAGATTCAATTCACGCCATTGAGTTGTTGTTCAAATGCGATGTGGAGCCTGCCCGCGTGGCCGCGATAATTATTGAACCGGTGCAAGGCGAAGGTGGGTTTTATATTGCGCCGAAGGAACTCATGGTGCGTTTGCGTGCGCTTTGCGACGAGCATGGAATATTGTTGATCGCTGATGAAATTCAAACTGGCTTTGGGCGTACCGGAAAGTTCTTCGCCATGGAACATTATGGTGTGGAGCCTGATTTGGTGACGTCGGCCAAATCACTCGCGGGAGGTTTTCCGCTGGCTGCGGTTACGGGCCGTGCTAAAATTATGGATGCGCCAGACCCTGGGGCCATCGGCGGCACCTATGCTGGTAACCCCATTGCCTGTGCCGCAGCGCTTGGCGTGTTTGAAGCTTTTGAAACAGAAGGCTTGCTGGAGAAATCCGTAAAGCAGGGCGAATTGATTATGAAGCGCCTCAATGCCATTAAAGCCAAAAAGAAGGGAATGCCGATTGGTGACATCCGCGGCCTTGGGGCCATGTGTGCTTTTGAGCTTGTCACCGAACATGGCGGCAATAAGCCAGATGGCGCTGCTGCCAAGGCACTTGCAGCAAAATGTTTGGAGCGTGGGTTGTTGATTTTGACCTGTGGTGTTTATGGCGACGTGGTGCGCTTGCTCACGCCGCTCACGGCGAGTGAGATGATTATCAAAGAAGGTTTAGATATTCTTGAGGCGGCCGTGCTGGGGAATTGAGGCGCGTCATATTCCGGTAAAAATTAGGTCGATTGCAGTTACAAAATCTCGATGCTGGTTTTCGACGTTGTCAACTACGTCGCCGAGTTGATTTCGCAAGACACTGGCCAGTTCCGCCATGGAAGCGCGGTAGGTTTTGCCTTGAACTTTAAGGGTCGGATTTAATCGACCGATTTTAGTTGCGATCGTTTCCACCCGCAATGGCGCTACAACAACGGTGGCAAAATCTTGTAATAAATCTGCCTGCAAAATCACTACAAAAGGAACCAACTTTCGTGTTGCCGCGTTTTTGTTGCGGCAAACATCATATTGGCGCATCACCAACTGCGCATGGTTTCAGACCATGAGCCTTGGGTTTCTACTTCGTCATTGAATGCTGCGATGCTGGCCCTATTCTCTTCTAACCACCGCTTTGCAATGAACTCTTTCAAAGCCAGCGTGACTGCGGCCTTCTTGGTCGACTCGCCACTGAGTTTCAATGCCTCTTCGATAAGCTTTGGGTCAATTGCTAGATTGGTTGCCATGTGTAAACTCCTACACACAATCTAACACAGATTTTACAATTTTCAAGATGGGTACTTACCCCACCTGCCCTCTATGGCGCAAAAATTGGTCTGCTAGTACAATCGCCATCATCGCTTCACCCACTGGCACGGCACGAATGCCGACACATGGATCATGGCGGCCTTTGGTGATGATATCGGCATCTTCACCTTTGGCCGTCACGGTTTTGCGGGCGGTCAAAATTGACGATGTTGGCTTCACGGCAAAGCGCACCACAACATCTTGCCCCGATGATATTCCACCTAAAATTCCGCCAGCATGGTTGGATAAAAATTCTGGCTTGCCGTGACGCATGCGAATTTCATCGGCGTTGGTT
>JANNBH010000082.1:0-18024 GCA_031385245.1 Hyphomicrobiales bacterium
AGGTGCCCGCTTCTATGCGGACCTCGAAGGGTTGGTGGATGTGGTGAGGATGCTTCGAGGCGAGCTCACGCTCGCACCTCAGCATGAGGGAGCAAAAAATGATGAGAAATTGGACGTTTCAAAAATGATCAGACATGTAGTCCTGCTAAAACTTCGCGATGCTAGAGATGCACCCTCAATCTTCGCCGCCCTCAAAGCCCTGCAATCCCAAATCCCCGGCATTATCGCCGTCACCACTGGCATTGATTGCAGCCCCGAAGGGTTGCAGCGCGGGTTCGGCCATGGCTTCACGGTTGATTTTGTTGACGCTGCGGCACGGGATGCTTATTTGCCGCATCCGGCCCATCAAAAAGTTGGAGCGCTGATTGTGGCGGCTTGTGAAGGTGGCGTAGAAGGGGTGTTGGTTTTGGATTGGGAAATGTAAATGCTGAAAGATATTCAAACCAATCCATTTTACAAACCCTTGTGGCGGCGGATTGTTATTGTTGCCACCACCACGATTTGGTTTGGGCTTGAACTTTGGGCAAAGGATGGGTTGTGGACTCCGGTGGCTGCGGCTTTTTGTGGTTTTTCTATCTGGGCGTTTTTGATCACTTATCCAAAGCAGTCTGCCTGAGCAGGTGGCTTGAGAAAAAGGTGAGATCGTAAGATACCCCTGCAAAGTGTTGTGATTGGTTCGCATGGTTGATCTATATCGTGGACCATCGCCAACTTGGCTGCGCGTTGTTGAAGGAAGGGTTTAAAACGACACCAGTTTTGGTGAAAGCCGATTTTTCAAAAATGAGCAGTGCCGTATTCTGGAAAACTATGGCCAGTAAATTACGGGTCCACCCTTTTGACAATAAGGGCAAGCGACGCGAAATTTCAGAAATTCCTCTGAAACTTTCTGACATGAAGAATGATCCGTAGCGCTGTCTGGCTTGTGAAGTTAGGCAAGATTGCGGGATTGCGAAAACTGATCGCTTTATATGGAGTTTATATGGGCTGACTATTTTCGGATTTTGATTAAAGCCAAGGACATGAAATTAAAATTCAATGCCGCCGTGAAAAAAGCGTTAAAATTGGCTGTTGAACCAGCAGTGGCTGAGTTGCTGGGGTGTATTTCGTTGTCTGCTTTAATTTATGTGCGAGCGACTTTTTCCGCCAAGTCAGAACTC
Organism: Hyphomicrobiales bacterium; assembly: GCA_031385245.1. Lineage (GTDB taxonomy): Bacteria > Pseudomonadota > Alphaproteobacteria > Rhizobiales > Aestuariivirgaceae > Aestuariivirga. The sequence goes on from JANNBH010000082.1 coordinate 1,158, forward strand.
AGGAGTGCGCCCAAGGCATGTTTAAGGGATTCCTGCTTTTCAAATGCTTTATTTAGCGCAATATGAGGCCACGTAATAAAAATGGTGCCTGGCTTGACAGACACCGTTGCCGTTGCAGGCTTCCGCAAGAGGTAGCCAATTTCGCCGATAAACAATCCCGGGTTCACTTGAATTGTCCGGCCCGACTTTATGATATCCAATTCGCCCTCCAAAACATAGAAGAGCTTATCTAGGGCCTGTCCTTCATGGATTAGCGTCTCGGTTTGGCTTGCGACACTCCATTTTCCAAGCCTCATAAGTTTACGAAATTCGCCGGGGCTGAGGCTGGCGAGGTTGCGGTAAAGCTTCAATTCATTGTCGCCTAGTTTGGTTTCGCGCTTGTCATTGAGCAGTACGCCGATCATAATTGCGTTAACCGTCATATTGAGGGTGCTCCACATCATTGCCTCCCAAAGGGGTTGACCAGCCACCCCGAAGTAGTAGGCAGTATAAACAAAGTCGCCGAGCATCGCGAAAATTCGCAGGTGGATTTGGTTGCGAAAGAGAAAGCAGATCAAATAAAGGACTGCACCCAAATGAATGAGGTTGGCATAATAAGTTTGCGATAAAACCATTTTTACTACCTTTGCAGATCGTAAGACTAGCAATGCCTGTAGAAAGCGCAAGGTTGTTTGATCCCTATAACTTTGCTTAAGTGAACCTCAAGCGGAACAAAGGTGTTGCTATGGAATATCGTCAACTAGGGCGTTCAGGACTAAAGATTTCGTTGCACACTTTGGGCACGATGAATTTTTCTGGCGAAGGTTTTTTCGATATGGCGGGCAGTCAATCGATCAAGGATGCCACACGTCTCGTTGACATAGCCATTGATGCCGGCGTGAACATTTTTGATACGTCCAATGCTTATACAAGTGGAAAATCTGAACTTGCCCTTGGCAATATATTAAAGGGTCGTTCTGATCAGCTGTTGGTGGGCACCAAAGTGCGCTTTGGCATGGGCAAAGGCCCCAATGAGCAAGGGCTATCGCGTTACCACATTATCCATGAAGCCGAGGCCAGTTTGAAGCGCTTGCAGCGCGACCACATCGATATATATTATTTGCATGAATGGGATGGGCTCACACCTGTTGATGAAACTATGGAAGCCCTCAACACTCTCGTGAAGCAGGGCAAGGTGCGCTATATCGGTTGCTCTAATTTCTCCGGCTGGCACATTATGAAATGCATGATGACGGCAGATAAACATAATTTTGAAAAATTCGTGGTGCAGCAAATTCATTATACCATTGAAGCGCGTGATGCTGAATATGAGTTAATGCCGATTGCCGTGGATCAAGGGGTTGGCATTCAAGTGTGGAGTCCGATTGCAGGCGGGTTGCTGTCCGGTAAATTCCGCCGCGATTCCTCGCCCGAAGTCTCGCGCCATTTGCAAGGTTGGAGTGAGCCTCCCATTCGTGATCAGGAGCGGCTTTGGAAAATTATTGATGCGCTTGTGGCGGTGGGTGATGGGCGCGGTGTTTCGGCTGCACAAGTTGCGCTCAGCTGGCTTGCGGGCAGGCCGGGCGTGGCTTCCATTATAGTGGGTGCGCGCAATGAGGCTCAGCTAAAAGATAATCTCGCGTCAGCTTCATTAGTATTGACTGCAGAAGAACGTGAAAAACTTGATGATGTGAGCTTGCTGCCACTCATCTATCCTTATTGGCACCAGTGCAATTCAGCTGCCGAGCGTTTAAGTCTAGCGGATCTTTCATTGCACGCGCCGCATTTGGCTTCGCGTGAACCACGGATGTGAACCATGACATCAAAAACTAATCTCACCATCAATTCACAGCGCCTGTGGGATGATCTTATGGCCACTGCCCAATTTGGAGGAACCCCAAAAGGCGGAATTAAGCGGCTGACTGTTTCTGATGAAGACAAGCGCGTGCGTGATTGGTTTAAAGCTGAATGCGAAAAACTGGGTTGCGACGTGCAAGTGGATGAAGTTGGCAATATGTTTGCCACACGCGCTGGCAAGCGCAAGGATGTGTTGCCCATTGCCATGGGCTCTCATCTAGACACGCAACCAACTGGTGGCAAGTTTGATGGTGTGCTTGGAGTGCTCGGTGCGCTCGAAGCTTTACGCACCATGGTGCAAATGGATTATCAGTCCAATGCGCCGATTATGATTGTGAATTGGACCAATGAAGAAGGCTCACGCTTTTCTCCGGCCATGTTGTGCTCTGGTGTTTATGCAGGTGTGTTCACGCCAGAGTTTGCTTATTCGCGCGAGGACCGTGCGGGTGTGAAGCTGGGCGATGAACTTACTCGCATTGGTTATAAGGGTGAGCACAAGGCGGGTGCCATCAAATTCTCTTCGATGTTTGAACTTCATATTGAACAAGGGCCGATTTTAGAAGCTGAAGATAAAATGATTGGTATAGTTACCGGTGTTCAAGGCATGCGCTGGTATGAGGTGACGGTTGTAGGCCAGGAAAGTCATACAGGGGCCACCCCCATGGGGCTTCGTAAAAATGCGTTGCTGGCTTCGGCGCGGATGATTGATGCGATTGACCGTGTCGGAATGTCGCATCTGCCGGGTGTTGCTTCAGTCGGTTTGATTGAGAACAGACCGAACAGCCGCAATGTGGTTCCAGGCGAAGTGTTTTTCACGGTTGACTTGCGCCATCCCGATGAAAAAATTCTCGACCAGATGGAAGCTGCCATGCGTGAGGCATTGCCTAAAATTGCGGGCGAGGCTCGTGTGACATTTGAAGAAAAATGTATTTGGAAATCGCCTGCTGTAAAATTTGCATCCGAACTGATTGACTGTGTGCGGGCAGGAACAGTGCAAGCTGGATATAAGTCCCGCGATATGGCCTCAGGTGCTGGGCATGATGCGGCTTATATTGCCCGCGTTGCGCCCACCACTATGATCTTCGTTCCCTGCTTGGGGGGCATTTCGCACAATGAAGCAGAGTCGACCACACTGGAAGAATGTGGGGCGGGCGCGCAAGTGTTGCTCAACGCCGTGCTGGCCCATGATGCGCGCTTTGCATGAGGAATGATCTGGCGGCGCGGGCGCGCGAGATTGCGCTCGAAATAACCTCATGGCCGAGTGTGACTGGCTCCAACGATGAGGCGCGATTTGCTTTGCGCTTTGCGGATTATATCACAGGATTTGATTCCATTTGGGTTGAGCCCATTCTGGGTGATGCTGGGGCGCGCAGTAATGTGTTTGCGCTGAAGCATGGACGCAACAAACGCACCATTGTGCTGACTGGGCATTTCGACGTGGTGCCGATTGATGGTTATGGCGAATTTCAATCACTGGCGTTTGAGGCTGAAAAACTCCTTCCTGAAATTATTGCCAAACTAAAAGCCACTGGCGAAAACTCTCTCGCCCTTAAAGATTTTGAGAGCGGTGAATTTCTGCCGGGGCGTGGCTTGCTTGATATGAAAGCGGGCCTAGCCGCGGGGCTTGCTGCTGCTGAAACTTATTCTGGTGATGCAACGTTGTTGTTCATTGCTGTGTCTGACGAAGAAGATCGCTCGGCAGGTGCTAGAGCTGCGGCACCATGGCTGAAAGAGATGGCCATTCAACATGGTTTGGATATTTCTCTGGTCATCAACCTCGATGCAATTTCAGATCAAGGCGATGGATCTCGCGCCCGTGTTGCCACTATGGGGTCGATTGGCAAGCAATTGGTCACGGCTTATGTGGCGGGCAAGGAAGCCCATGCGGGTTACCCTCAAGATGGAGCAAATGCAGCCTATCTTGCAGCCGAGCTTATTGTCGAATTTGAACTTGCTCCGGAGCTTTCAGAAACATCAGGTGATGAAGTTGCGGCACCGCCCACATGCCTTCATGCCAAAGATTTAAAACAGGGTTACAACGTTACAACACCTGCTGCGTCATGGGTCTATTGGAACACCATGCAGCATAAGCGCTCGGCACAAGAGGTGTTTGATATTTCTTTTGCGCTTGCCAAGCGCGCTATGGCGAGAGCTGAGCCCTGTGTGAAGTGCGATGTGCCAATTTATTCTTATGCAGAAATTGTGGCCCGCGTTTCACCTTCAGCAGTGAAAGAAAAGGCCGATCAAATTTCGTTGCTCACCCATTTGGATTTTCCAGAGCGCGCAAAAATGCTCACGCAATTTGTGTGGGCGCAATCAGGATTGGTGGGGCCTGCGGTGGTTTTAGGATTTGGGTCGATCCCTTATCCGGCGGTTTCTTTTTCAAATTCCGCACTAGGACAAAAGATCACGCAAGTCTTGCAGCCCTTGGGTATTGGTACATTAAAATATTTTGCGGGAATATCGGATATGAGCTTCTTCGGCGAAGCCTCTGGGGATCTTTCTGTGGTGGCCGCCAACACGCCGATTTGGGGCACGAGTTTTGTTATGCCTGAAGCTGCGGGTTACCCTTGCATCAATCTTGGCCCATGGGGCAGGGATTATCATCATTGGTTAGAGCGTTTGCATACGCCCTATGCTTTTGAGGTTTTGCCGCTGGCTTTGCTTGCGGTGATTGATGCTGTGGTTTAGACATCCGCTCAAATTAAACAGGAGAAGACTATGACAATTCAACGTATCGGTGTTGGTAAGCGCATGAGCGAAGCTGTGATCTATGGGGGCGTGGTTCGTACTGCTGGATTCGTGGCCGATAAGGCTGCTGGCAAATCTGTGAAAGAACAAACTGCAGAAATTTTGGCGCTCATTGATGTAACGCTGAAACAAGCCGGCACTGATAAAACAAAATTGTTGAAAGCTAACATTTGGCTCACTGATATTGGCACCTTTGCACAAATGAATGAAGCTTGGGATGCTTGGGTTTCACAAGGCAACACACCAGCGCGCGCCACTGTTGAATCAAAACTTGCAGCACCGGGCTTGGATGTTGAAATTATGGTTGAAGCCGCAGTTTAAGCTTTCGCCCTATTTTAGTCTCATTCCCTCTTATGTTGCGCCGCAATATAAGAGGGACTTTCATTGAAAAAATCTATTTTATCTATTGTTTTACTAACGTTTACGTTTGTTGCACCTGCTAATGCTTTCACAGTTGGTATAGCGTCTTTTTACAAATCTGGCCGTGTTACGGCCAATGGAGAGGCTTTCAAGCCATTGGGCCTCACTGCAGCGCACCGCAATCTTCCCTTTGGAACTTATCTGAAAGTGACAAATTTACGCACGGGCAAATTCGTTATTGTGCGCGTGAATGATCGCGGGCCTTTCATTAAGGGCCGCATTTTGGATCTCAGCTTGGGTGCTGCAAAAGTTATTGGGCTTACCAATTCAGGCGTTGGAAAAATTTCATACACAATCCTCAATCAGTAGGATTTGAATGATGCTTCGGAATTGTTCCGGCATTTTTGTACCATCCGCCACATTCATTCTCATAGGCCAAACCAGCGCGGAAAACTGCTTCATCGTCGAAGCTGCGACCGACAATCTGAATGCTTGTGGGGATGTTGTTTTGGTCATGGCCGGAAGGCACAGCCAGAACTGGCAAATTGTGCAGCATATTGAATTGATGGGTCATCACCCAGCCACATTCAGGATCAGCCTTTTTACCATTGATGGTGAATGTCTGATCCCATGGATCATGTTCAGCTTTTACGGCGGGTAAATTTGTTGTTGGGCAAATAAAAATTTCATTGCGTTCCAGCGCGGGGCCAAGAGTTTGATACATGGCATGGATGCGGGCCCAAGGCTTGTACACATCATCGATACTTGAATTTTTCAGAGCGGAGGCCGAAAATTTCAAAGCGTAATCTGTCATCAGATGAGCATGGTTTTTTTCATGCCAGATGGTTTGTCGTCCAAAATGCATCATATTATACCAATGCATACAATCCCCATCGACAGCATCGGTCCAACCCAAGTCCACTTCTTCAACTATGGCGCCGAGTGATCTGAATCGGTCGATGGCGAGCAAAGTATTTGTAAGCACTTCGTGAGTAACATTTACATAACCAAAATCTAACGAGAAAGCGACCTTCATGCCTTTGATGGACGTAACTTCAGTTGGTAAAATAATTCGTGTACGGAGCGAATCGTGATCAAGTGGATGTGGGCCTGATGTTATGCTCTGCATCAGTGCTGCATCAGCCACTGTTCTGGTCATGGGGCCGCAATGGTTGAAGCGATCAAAATTTGCTGGTGGCCCATCAGGGTTTCGGCCATGCGGCGGTTTAAACCCCACAATGCCACAGGCTGAAGCCGGAATGCGGATGGAGCCACCAATATCAGTTCCTGTGGCAAGCGTTGTAAACCCTGCTGCCAGTGCAGCGGCGGTGCCACCTGATGAGCCGCCTGGCCCATATTCTAAATTCCACGGGTTGCGGGTTATGCCCCAAATGCGCGAATGGCAAGCACCAGAGAGACAAAATTCTGACGTGGTGGTGCGGCTGAATATATTGGCTCCAGCATTTTCTAAGCGCTCAATCATGGGGTCGGAATGATCATCTGGCTTTGCATCTTTGAAAATCAACGAACCATGGGTGGTCCGTTTTCCGCGCACGCGCTGTGCGTCTTTTACAGCAAGGGGAATACCTGCAAGTGCGGCTGTCTCTTGATTCTTTGCGTATTTGTGCTCGGTAGTTTTTGCGCGCGCCATTGCCTCTTCATCGTAGCGCTCGGCGAAGCAATTGATTGCGGGGTTCAGCTTTTCGCTCCGCTTGGTGAGCGCTTCAAGCAACTCTACAGGAGAAAGTTTACGTGCTTTGAAAAGCTGCAAGGCTTGCGTTGCTGGTATGTAGCAAAGTTCATCGTCAGTCATGGACAGTGTGCTCAAGTTAGATATAGTTAGAGTTTCAACAGCTAACGGAAGAATTGTAAATGGGCGGAAGACTGAACGGCAAAATCGCATTGGTAACATCTGCTGCACAAGGCATTGGTCGATCATCGGCACTGGCTATGGCCAATGAAGGGGCTGTGGTTTGGGCCACTGACATTCAAGCTGATTTGCTCAAAGCTGTGGAATTTGAACATGCCAACATCAAAACATTCACCTTAGATGTTTTGAATGCCGAGGCGATTAAAGCTGCCGCTGCAAAAGTGGGCGCTCTTGATATTTTGTTCAATTGCTCTGGCTTTGTGCATAATGGCACCATTCTGGAAACGGAAGATAAGGACTGGGATTTTTCATTTGATCTCAATGTGAAATCACATTTTCGCATGTGCAAGGCCTTCCTGCCAGCAATGCTGGCCCAGGGGCGTGGTTCTATTATCAATATGGCCTCGGTTGCATCTAACATTAAAGGTGTGCCTAACCGATTGGCCTATGGGGCCTCTAAAGCCGCAGTTATTGGTTTTACCAAAGCCATGGCAGCTGATTATGTGACCAAAGGCATTCGAGTGAATTGTGTTTGCCCGGGCACGGTGGAAACACCATCGCTATTTGACCGGATGCGGGCACAAGGTGATTTTGAAAAAGCTAAAGCGGCCTTCATCGCCCGGCAACCCATGGGGCGTTTGGCACAACCTGAAGAAATTGCTGCAGCGGTTGTTTATCTTGCAAGCGATGATGCCGCTTTTATGACTGGTCAGTCCATAGTTGTTGACGGTGGTATGACAAACTAGCCACCACAGTAATTGGACCACCTAATTTAAAAATCTGGCTAGCAACGGAAATTCCATCATCTTCACGTCTACTCCACAATCAGGGCTGTTGCTCTGAATTCATGGAGTAGAAAATGATGAAACGAATTCTTTTAGGTGCGTGTGCCATTGTTCTGATGGCTGGTTTTGCTACAGCGCAAACTGCCTCAACTGACGCTAACCCGCCGCCACCACCAGCACAGGACCAACAAGCTGATGGGCCTGATTCACAAGGTGGAGGCTGGTTCAGTGGCAAGCGACATGGTCGTCACCATGGGCATATGGGTCCTGGGATGGAAAATCGCGGCGGACACGGTGGGCCGGGTATGAACATGGATGGCAAAGGTTTTGATATCAAAGTGGGCCCCGGCCATGGTTTGCATGTGAATTGCGGTGATGAGCCGATCAAGGACTGCATCGCTTCAGCGCAGCCCTTGATTGATGCTTTGGGCAAGCTTGAATTCAAAATGCCACCCCCTCCAGCAGGTGCAGTTCAACCTGTACAATAACCCTACATGACGGTTTGGGCGGCAGTGATGCCGCCCTTTGCCCTTGGCTTTTGCAGTTTGGCGACCTAGGATTGCCAAAAGTTTGAGGGAGAGAAAACTTGAAGCCGAAAAAAGCGGCCATAGAAGCCCGTGGTGTGAGCCGGGTGTTTGCGGCCAAAGGCCAGCAAGCCGTTGCCGCACTAGATGATGTGTCTGTCACCATCAATGAGAATGAATTTTTTACACTGCTTGGACCATCCGGCTGCGGCAAGACAACTTTACTGCGGTTGATTGCTGGTTTTGATTTTCCAACTTCAGGTGAAATTCGATTATATGGTGAAGATATTGCCATGCTGCCGCCGTTCAAGAGGCCGGTGAATACGGTGTTTCAAAATTATGCGCTTTTTCCGCATATGACCGTGGCACAAAACATTGGCTTTGGTTTGGAAATGCTGGGAAAGTCACGCGTTGAAATTGATGCGCGGGTTTTAGAAATGTTAAAACTGGTGCGGATGGAAGAATTATCCGCGCGCAAGACCAGTCAAATTTCTGGCGGGCAACAGCAGCGTGTGGCTTTGGCGCGAGCTTTAGCGCCAAAGCCTAAGGTTTTGCTTTTGTATGAGCCGCTCTCAGCGCTCGATTATAAATTACGCAAAGACATGCAGATTGAGCTGAAGCGTCTGCAACACGAAACGGGCATCACCTTTATTTTCGTTACGCATGATCAAGAAGAAGCACTGACCATGAGTGACCGCATTGCGGTGATGAGCAAGGGCAAGATATTGCAAGTGGGCAGCCCCCATCAAATTTATGATGAACCATCGGTGCGCTTTGTTGCCAATTTTATTGGCGAGACGAATTTTTTGAATGGCACAATTACTAAAAATGGCCGCGTGAAATTGGCGGCTGGGCCAGAAATTGAAGCAGCAGGTTCGGCTTCATCAGGCAAGGTTACTGTGGTTGTGCGGCCAGAACATGCAAGCCTCACATCACTCGCTAAGGGCCAATTGAAAGCCGTTGTAAGCAACGTGGTTTATTTTGGAACCGACACACATTTTCATGTGATCCTTGCTGATGGAACGGGCTTTATGGTGCGCCAGCAAAACAGTGGTGGCGCCGCAGCTAAAATCACACAGGGTGATAAGGTTGGTGTTCTCATAGCACCTGGCACCGCGCGAATTTTGCAGGATTGATCATGGCCCAACTTGCAAACACGGCCGATCACAAAAATGCGACACGCAATAGGTGGCTTTCGGCACTCGCATTGATCAGCATTGTGATCATTGGAATTTTGCCTTTGTTGGTTATTTTGGTCTATTCATTTTTGAAGCCCGCCCCTTACGGCGGTGTAGTTTGGAAATTTTCCACCGAAGCTTATTCCAGCTTTGTGTTTCAGCGCGATATTTTTGACGATACGATACAATTCACACCAGACTATTTGATCATCTACGCGCGCTCAATTGGCTTTGCGATATTTACAACTGTGGTGTGTTTGCTGCTTGGATTTCCAACGGCTTATTTTATGGCCACGCGACCACCCGAACAGCGCAATTGGTGGGTGTTGCTGATTACCATTCCCTTCTGGTCCAACTTGTTGGTCCGCACATTGGCCATCATGTTTATCATTCGTGATGAAGGCTTGGTCAATCACATACTGATTTGGGCGGGTTTGATCGATAAGCCTATTGTGATGCTCTATACAAATTTTTCAATTATGTTGGGGCTCTTATATTCCTTCTTGCCCTTCATGGTTTTGCCGCTTTATTCCAGTTTGGAAAAAATGGATTTCAGGTTGGTGGAAGCAGGCTTTGATCTTTATGCCGATAAGCGCGCCGTGCTGTGGCGTATTATTATTCCGTTGGCCAAGCCCGGTATTATTGCAGGTTGCTTATTGGTGTTCATTCCGGCCTTGGGTGCCTATGTAACACCACTCATCTTAGGTGGCGGTCTTCATTTGATGATTGGGGATTTGATTGCACAACAATTTGGCTCTGGCCGCAATTGGCCGCAAGGCTCGGCATTGGCGCTGATCCTGATGGCGGGTGTTTTGATTTCGCTATTTTTCTATGTGCGGAACACCACAGGGAAAATGCACCATGGCTAAACCAGTGCTCGATATTAAATCACAACCAGGGTTTAAAACGCTGGCCATGATCTGCATGGCAATTCTCTATATTCCAATTCTCACTTTGGTGATTTTTGCTTTTAACGCAGGCGATCTGGTGATGAGTTGGGAGGGCTTTAGTTTTAAGTGGTTCAGTGTGGCTTTTGCCAATCAAGAATTTCGCAATGCCGCTAAAAATACGTTGATGATTTCGAGTGTTGCAACTGTAGCAGCCACAAGCTTTGCCACTCTCGCCGCCATTGGCATGACGCGGGTTAAACCGTGGCCAGGACTTGCTGCCGCCTTGATGGTGATCAACCTTCCATTGATGGTGCCTGAAATTATTACAGCGGTGGCCACACTTTCATTCTTTGCCTTGTTAGCTGGGGCTTTCGGATTGAATTTCGGTATTGGCAATATCATGCTCGCCCATATCGTGTTCTGCATTCCGTTTGCATTTATGCCTATTCGCGCAAGACTTGAGGATATGGACCTAACATTGGAAAATGCGGCGGCTGATCTTTATGCTTCACCATGGCAAGCCTTTAAGCGGGTTACATTGCCCTTGCTCATGCCGGGGGTGGCTTCTGGTGCGGCTTTGGCTTTCATTGTTTCTTTTGATGATTTCACAATTACGCAACTGGTGGCAGGGCCGGGGCAAACCACATTGCCACTTTATATTTGGAATAAAATTAGAAGGCCTATTACGCCGGAGATCAACGCGATTTCGACAATCTTGATCCTAATTTCAATTATTTTTGTCGTGGCTTCATTTGTAATTGCGCGGAGACGCAAAGAGTAGAACTTTTAACTTTAACCGGGAGACGAACATGAAAAAAATACTATTGATGGCAGCCTCTGCACTCGCATTGGCAACAGCACCCGCCATTGCGGCAGGTGAACTGCATATTTATAACTGGGGTGATTACACCAGCCCAGACCTTATCAAGAAGTTTGAAGCAGCTTTTGATGTGAAGGTAACATTAGACAGTTACGATTCCAACGAAACTATGCTGTCCAAAGTGAAGGCTGGAAATTCGGGCTATGATATTGTGGTGCCATCTGATTACACAGTGGCCATTATGATCAGTGAAGGTTTGTTAGAAAAAACTGAACCAAGCGCTATGGCCAATTTCAAAAATATGGATCCGCGCTGGGTTGATATTTATTGGGATGCAGGCCGACATTATTCAGTTCCATGGCAAATTGGCATGACCTCGCTCACGGTTGATACGGCGCGTTTCAAAGGCGATATTGATACGCTGGCTCTGCTTTATAATCCGCCAGAAGAGCTTAAAGGCCAGATCAATATGCTCGATGATATGGGTTCAGTGATCCATGGCGCAGAACGTTATCTGGGTGTGCCACGCTGCGGTTCTGATAAAGCTGATTTGAAAAAGGTGAATGATCTTTTGCAAGCCGCCAAACCCTCATGGAAAACTTTCAGCTATGATACGCTGACCAAGATGGGTGAAGGCGATGTGATTGTTTCACAAAACTGGAATGGTTATGGCTGGCGTGCCCGCCAAAAACTTTCAACAATCAAGTATGCCTATACCAAAGAAGGCATGGAAGGTTTTATGGACAATGTGGCCGTGCTGAAAGGTGCAGCCAATGTTGAAAATGCCAAGCTGTTCCAAAACTTCATTATGGACCCTGAAAATGCCGCGATGATTTCTAACTTCGCACGCTATGATAATGGCATTATGGGCAGCCATGATTTCCTTGATGCTGATTTCAAATCAGCGCCTGAAATCAATCCCCCAGCAGGGTCTCCGCCACCCGAATTTGTGCCGCCTTGCTCGCCTGAAGTTATTGAGATTTACAATAAAATTTGGACAAAACTAAAAGGTTAATGGCGCAACCCATTATCCCTAAAGCTGAATGGGATCGCCCACCGTGGAATCGGTGGGCGTTTCAACATATTCGTGAAATTTTACCGACTGCCGAGGTCTGGCGCGGCAATTGGCCTGTGCATGTTTTACCGCGCACAGAAATTGATCTGGATGGCTTGCGGGTCGCTGGTGTGAGCGGTGGGGTGGTAACACTTTCCACATTCTTAGATGAGACCTACACAGATGGTCTGGTGGTTCTTAAAAAGGGAGTCATTGCCTATGAGCGTTATTTTAATGGCATGACACCACGCACACTTCATCTTTCGCAATCAGTGGCAAAATCGACCATTGGTATGTTGTTTGGCATTTTTTCTGGTCGAGGGCAGATTGATTTAACTGCGCCGCTTTCACATTATTTGCCTGAGTTGGAAAACACCGGATGGCGCGGAGCCTCAGTACAACAGGTTTTGAATATGACTTCAGGCATTAAATTTGATGAGACTTACACCGATCCCTATTCTGATATTGGGCAATCGGATGTGGCATCAGGATGGAAGCCGGTGCCGCCTGATAGTGACCCAAAATTCAAGTGGCCAAGTGACATTTGGAGTCAGATAGTTGGATTAAAAAAAGCGACCAGACCGCACGGTGCAGCATTTGAATATCGGTCCATCGAAACTGATGTTCTGGCTTTTTGCTTGGAGCGTGTTGCAGGAAAACGCCTTCCCCAAATTTTGTCCGAAGAGATTTGGCAAAAATTGGGGATGGAAGAGAGCGCAAATTTCACAGTCGATCCTGCTGGTTATGGGTTGGCTTCTGGTGGTCTAAATGCAACGCTCCGTGACTATGCGCGCTTTGGCCAAATGGTTTTGCAAAATGGGGCAGGCATTGTTCCGGCAAGCTTTGTGGCGCAGACCCGCAAGGGTGACCATGAGATTTTTCCTGCACCCTATAATATAGCATTGCCACAAGGGGCTTATAAAAATCAGTTTTGGATAGAGGACCGCAGCGAAGACGCTATTATGTGTCGCGGGGTTTTTGGGCAGCTTATCTATATCAGTTGGAAATATAATATGGTGTTGGTCAAGCTTTCAAGTTGGCCAGATTTTCTGAATGTGAAATTTACAATCGCAACGCTGGCAGCGGTCCATAAAATTGGGGCAGCGCTTTAATCTGCCAAGAGCGTTCTTGAAATAATGTTGCGCTGAATTTCAGACGTGCCTTCATAGATCCGCATAATGCGGGCATCGCGCACAAATCTTTCCAATGGATAGCTTTGTGTGAAGCCATAACCGCCATGAATTTGCAAAGCCTTGTCGGTCACGCGACCGGCCATTTCGGAAGCGAAGAGTTTAGCCATTGCAGCTTCAAGTGAATAGCGCTCGCCTTTCATGCGTTTTCGAATTGCCTCCAAACAAAGGCCCCGGCTTGCTGCAATGTCAGTTGCCATATCAGCCAGCATCCACTGCAGGCCTTGAAAATCGCTAATAGGGGTTTTCCCAACCTTGTGATTTTTCATCCATTCATGTGTAACGTTATAAGCTGCCTCAGCAATGCCCACGCTGCACATGGCAATATCAATGCGGCCTGCATCTAAAACTTGCATAGCGGTGCGTAGGCCCTTGCCTTCTTCACCCAGCAAATTGGCAATAGGCACATTTGCATCAATGCTCAGTTCAAAGGCATGGGCGCCGCGCAAGCCCATTGTAGGTTCAGCTTTTGCGGTGATGATGCCGCCACCTTTGCGTTCAATGACGAAAGCAGAAACACCTCTTCCGCCTGCATCAGGATCAGTCTTGGCGTACACCACTAAGATGTCCGCTGCTCCGGCATTGGAGATGAAATGTTTGGTGCCTTTGATGTGATAAAAGTCGCCCTCACGCGTGGCTCTCGTGGTCATGCTTGCCGGGTCAGAACCTGCCCCTGGTTCGGTTAAGGCGAAAGCGCCAAACAATTTTCCTGATGCAAGATCGGGCAGGTATTTTTGCTTTTGCTGATCATTGCCGCCAAACTTGATGGAGTCCGAACAGAGAAAATGTGCCGACACCAATGACCCTGTGGAGGCACAAGTGCCGCTGATCATAGCCATCGATTCCAACAGGGTTGCAGCATCCAAGCCCATACCGCCATATTCAATGGGCACGTTCATGCCCATTATGCCCATCTCGCTCAGGGCTTTCATGTGATGAGTGGCAAATCGGGCTTGCTGGTCGGTGGTGCTGGCTTCAGGAGCTAGAACTGTTTTGCAAAAATTTTCTATTGAATTCAAAACATCAAGGTCAAGCAAGTCATTGGGGAAACGGGCCATTATTTTGTCCAAAGATTTTTGCGAATTTCAAATCCATGTTCATCCAGTTTGGGTGCTGGCGCAAGCAGTGCTTTGGGCCGTGCCAAGGCTTGCGCTTGTTTGGCATCTAAAACTTCAGCGGCTGGAATGCCGGCACCGACAAGAATTTCAACAGCCTGTGCTGCAGACAGGTTTTTTGACCAACTCTCAATTGCAACCCGCAAAGTGGCTTCATTGTTTAGGCGTAAAAGATCACTGGCAAAAAGCGGATTGGAAAATAAGTCTGGTTGATGCAGAACATCAGCCAAAGTTTTAAAGAGTTTATCGTTTAAAACCGCAAGAACAAAGCTTGCGTCTTTGGCTTCAAACACGCCGAATGGCGCAGATAAAGCATGGCGATTGCCAACGCGAGTGGGTGTTATTCTTGTTGCGTTTAACCGTGCAGCGATGAGCGGCTGCAGCTGCAACATGCTTTCAAGCATACTGATATCAAGGTGCTGGCCAAGGCCGGTGCTGTGGCGTTGATAAAGCGCAGTTATAATAGCGTTATAGGCAAATAGGCCTGCGGTCACATCACCAATCGACTCACCGATCAAAGTGGGTGGACCATCGGGATGGCCCGTCACCGCCATAATGCCGCTCATGGCTTGCACTATGATGTCATAAGCGGGGCGCTTGGCCATTTCGCCTGTTTGACCAAAACCAGAAATGCTGGCGTAGATCAGTTTAGGGTTGAGTGCGTGAAGCGTCTCAAACCCAATTCCCAATTTTGCAGCCACACCTGGCCTAAAATTTTCGACAACAACATCTGCCGTTGCTGCGAGCGATAAGGCGATTTTCAAATCATCATGCTGTGCCAGATCCAGCATGATGCTTCGCTTACCAGAATTTACTTTTTCAAAAAGTGCGCTTGGGCCCTCTTCGGTAAAGGGGCCAATGTGGCGGTAGTCATCTCCGGTTGGTGGCTCGATCTTGACTATATCAGCCCCATTTTCGGCCAGAATCGCTGTGCAGTAAGGTCCGGCGAGAACGCGCGTGAAATCTAAAACTTTGAGGCCGTGGAGTGGTTTCACATTGTGATCCCCGGCAGTTTCAAGCCCTGCTCCTTGGCGCACTCAACAGCAATCTCATAACCGGCATCAGCATGGCGCATCACACCCGTGGCGGGGTCATTCCAGAGCACGCGCTCTATGCGCCGCGCCGCATCATCCGTGCCATCAGCCACGATCACCATGCCGGCATGTTGTGAGTAACCAATGCCAACCCCACCACCATGATGCAGCGACACCCAAGTGGCACCTGATGCGGTATTGAGAAGTGCATTTAAGAGCGGCCAATCGGAGACGGCATCAGAGCCATCTTTCATGGATTCAGTTTCACGGTTGGGAGAAGCAACCGAGCCTGAATCTAAATGGTCGCGGCCAATCACCAAGGGCGCATCAAGTTCACCATTTCGCACCATTTCATTAAATGCGAGGCCGAGGCGATGGCGTTGACCCAAACCCACCCAACAGATGCGGGCTGGTAGGCCTTGAAATGCGATGCGTTCGCGCGCCATATCAAGCCAATTGTGCAGGTGCTTGTCATCTGGGATCAGTTCTTTGACGCGCTGATCAGTTTTATAAATATCTTCAGGGTTGCCAGAAAGAGCCGCCCAGCGGAATGGGCCAATTCCCCGGCAGAAGAGCGGGCGAATATAAGCTGGAACAAATCCCGGAAAATCAAAGGCGTTTTTCAAACCCATTTCTAAAGCCATTTGCCGGATATTATTGCCGTAATCCAAGGTAGGAACTCCGAGCGCTTGCATATCCAGCATGGCTTGCACATGGATTTTCATGGAAGCCATGGCTGCTGCTTTCACAGCTTCGGGGTTGTTTGCGCGTTTATCTTCCCATTCGGTAAGCGTCCATCCGGCGGGCAGATAGCCATTGATAGGGTCATGGGCCGAGGTTTGATCGGTGAGGGCATGAGGCAGAATTTTGCGTTTCACCATGTCGGGTAGAATTTCTGCGGCATTGCCGAGCACGCCTACGGAAATTGGCTTTGAAGATCTTTTGATAATCTCCAAGGCTTCATCGATGGTGGCGGCTTGCGTGTCCAAATACCGTGTTCGCAACCGCATTTCGATTCTGCTTGGTTGACATTCAATAGCGATCATTGAAGCGCCAGCCATGGTTGCGGCCAGCGGCTGTGCGCCACCCATGCCGCCAAGACCAGCTGTTAAGAACCACTTGTCTTTAAGATCACCATTATAGTGCTGCCGGCCCACTTCAGCGAAAGTTTCATAAGTGCCCTGCACAATGCCTTGGGTGCCAATGTAAATCCAAGAACCAGCCGTCATCTGGCCATACATCATCAAGCCCTTACGATCGAGCTCGTGGAACTTCTCCCAAGTGCCCCAATGCGGCACCAGATTTGAATTGGCCAGCAAAACGCGCGGTGCATCTTTGTGGGTTCTGAAAATGCCAACAGGTTTTCCAGATTGCACCAGCAGTGTTTCATCATCTTCGAGAGATTTTAAGGAGGCGACGATTTGATCATAAGCTTCCCAATTGCGGGCCGCGCGGCCAAT
>JANNBH010000096.1:0-25426 GCA_031385245.1 Hyphomicrobiales bacterium
TCTACACATTCCCCTCAAAATTCTGAGTTGCGCCAATCATTTACACCAAAAACTTTCCCTCAAATCACAATTGCAAATGTGTCTAAAATTTGTCATACCCTGCCTACAATTTCAGCACCGGCGCAGTGAAGCGTGATTCCATCGCGGCCATCGGTCAGGGTTCTGGAGCAACAACAACTTTTGACCAAAGGTTTCATCATGTCCAACACACTCTGGCTGATTGTGCTCGCAGGCGTTCTGTCGCTTGTTTATGCCATCATCACCAATCAACGTCTTATGGCAGCTGATCAAGGATCAGCAAAAATGCAAGAAATTTCGGCCGCTGTGCGCGAAGGCGCATCGGCTTATTTGAAACGCCAATATCAAACCATCGCCGCTGTCGGCGTGGTGATTTTTCTGATCGCGTGGTATTTGCTGGGCGGATATTCCGCTGCGGGCTTTTTGATCGGTGCTGTGCTGTCAGGTGCTGCGGGCTTCATCGGAATGAACGTGTCGGTGCGGGCCAACGTGCGAGTGGCACAGGCCGCAACGAAATCCCTCGCTGGCGGATTGGACCTCGCATTTAAAGCGGGTGCTATTACAGGCTTGCTCGTCGCTGGTCTCGGCCTTCTCGGCGTTACTTTGTATTTCGGTTTCCTCACCAACACCATGCACCTCGAAGCAACATCACGTACCGTGATTGATGCGCTCGTTGCACTTTCATTCGGTGCATCACTCATCTCAATTTTCGCGCGTCTCGGCGGCGGCATCTTTACCAAGGGTGCAGACGTGGGCGGCGACATGGTGGGCAAGGTTGAAGCGGGCATTCCCGAAGATGATCCACGCAACCCCGCAACGATTGCCGATAACGTGGGCGACAATGTGGGCGATTGCGCTGGCATGGCCGCTGATTTGTTCGAAACTTATGTGGTGACAACGGTGGCCACCATGGTTCTGGCCGCTATCGTTTTGCCAGATGCGATGAAGCTTGCTGGCATGGTTTTGCCACTGGCCATTGGTGGCGCTTGTGTGATCACCTCGATCATCGGCACCTTCTTTGTGAAGCTCGGCGCATCCAACAACATCATGGGTGCCTTGTATAAGGGTATCATCGCAACGGGCGTATTCTCACTCGCAGCTTTATATCCCGTGATCCAATATATGTTTGGCGACATGCACGCAGACTTGGGTGGCTTCACCCCAACCAGCTTGTTCTATTGCGGCGTTGCAGGTTTGGTGATCACAGGTCTCATCATCTGGATCACTGAATATTACACAGCCACGGGCAAGCGCCCGGTGAACTCAATCGCCGAAGCCTCCATCACAGGCCACGGCACCAACGTCATCCAAGGCCTTGCAGTTTCGATGGAAGCAACGGCCATTCCAGCTTTAATCATCATCGCTGGCATCTTGGTCACGTTCAACCTCGCAGGCCTGTTCGGCATCGCAGTTGCCGTGACAACAATGTTGGCCTTGGCTGGCATGGTTGTAGCGCTCGACGCATTCGGCCCCGTCACCGACAACGCAGGCGGCATTGCCGAAATGGCGGGCCTTCCCAAAGAAGTGCGCCACAACACCGACGCGCTGGACGCTGTGGGCAACACCACCAAGGCCGTCACCAAAGGCTATGCCATTGGGTCTGCTGGCCTTGGCGCTCTGGTATTGTTCGCCGCTTACACGCAAGATTTGAAGTTCTTCGCTGCTAACGCAACGCCGGGCTCATTCTTTGAAAACGTAAACGTCACCTTCGATCTCTCAAGCCCTTATGTTGTGGTGGGCCTGTTGTTCGGTGGCTTGTTGCCTTACTTGTTTGGCGGAATGTCAATGACGGCAGTTGGTCGCGCAGCGCAAGCTGTGGTGGTTGAAGTGCGCCGCCAGTTCCGTGAACACCCCGGCATTATGAAGGGCACCGAAAAGCCTGATTATGCCAGAGCCGTAGACTTGCTCACCAAAGCAGCCATCAAGGAAATGATTGTGCCATCGCTGTTGCCAGTGTTGTCACCCATTGTTGTGTTTGTTGCCATCAACTGGATCGCCGGAAAAGCCGAAGCCTTCTCAGCTGTGGGCGCCATGCTCATGGGTGTGATCGTGACAGGCTTGTTCGTTGCCATTTCAATGACAGCAGGCGGCGGCGCTTGGGATAATGCGAAAAAATCCTTCGAAGATGGCTTTGTCGATTCAACTGGCAAGAAGCATTTGAAGGGCAGCGATGCTCACAAAGCTTCAGTGACCGGAGACACCGTAGGCGACCCCTACAAAGACACAGCCGGCCCTGCCGTAAATCCAATGATCAAAATCACCAACATCGTGGCCTTGTTAATGCTGGCCGTTTTGGCAGGGCATTAAAAACTTTCCCTTTCCCCGATGGGGAGAGGGTTGGGGTCCATCCGGCGTAGCAAATTGACGAAGCGGGATGGGAGGGTGAGGGGACTTACCACAATCTCAAATCCAAAAAGCCGGAGCAACAATGCTCCGGTTTTTTGTTTGTTTATCTTGATTGCTTGTTGCTACCTTGACCTCACTTTACGGCTTCAACAAATAAGCGCAATGCTGCCTCGTTATACCAAATATCCATTTCAGTATTCCGATGCTCCTGCTTGCTCCCCATTCTTGGCTCGACAATTTTGGTCAGTTTGAAACCTGCTTCAGCAATTGCATTGAGATAACTGGATAAAGTGTGGTTGGGTCTTGGAATGTTAAATACTTTTCCAGAAAATTTGGTCTTTTCCAAATATCCACCATCCGTGAAATAACCTCCGACCAAAAGATGAAATTTAGACGGGCTATTGCCTCTGATGATCTTCGTATGTGGAGTGACAAAACAGGGATGGCGGGTTGAGAAACTCACTTTCCCACCCTTGGAAAGAATTCGATAAATTTCGGAAAAAATTTTCTTCAGGTCAGCCATATCCATAAGCGCCATGATTGAAACAACAAGATCAAACTCTTCATCTTTAAAAACTGACATGTTCGCCGCATCCGAAACAAAATATTTGATACCATGCTGGTCTTTCTTTTCGAGCTTTTTGGCAACCTCAATCATTCCTGTGGAAAGATCGACACCGAATACATTCCCGCTGCCACCCCCCTTGTCCAAACGAAATCGCTCAACTAACCTACGTGTACTCACACCAGCAGCACAACCAACATCAAGTACGCGTTCAGATTCTGCAATCTGACCAATAAAATCAAAAAACAAGTTTGTTGAAGAATACGGACTAGACGGGTCTGCGAAATCTGAGTGCATCACTTCGGAAACCGTGTCCCAAACATTGGCGATATGCTCATTGTCAATAATCGGCGCGTTCCCGCCAAGATTTTGTTTTGTTGGTTCCAAAATAAATTCCTATAGTTTATGGAGCTATATTATCGTTCTCAATTGCGATAGCAAGTTAAGATTGACGAGCAGACATTTCCAAATGCCTGTTTCTGCTCGGTTTCTCAAAGTTCCGCCGACAATAAAGCCAAGAAATTAAGCCGAATTGGCGGACCAGAGGTTATTGGCTTCTGCCTTTTTTGACCAGTTCTTTTAGAGATCGATGGCTTGCATGGGAGGTCGCGAAAAATGGTTCCACAGCGCATTGCCAGCTCCCGCAGCTGCAACGAGCACAATACCAATCATGCTCAGGCCATCGGGAATGTGATCAAACACCAGCCAACCTAATAGTGCAGCCCAAGCAAGGTGCATATAGTTGACGGGTGTGAGAAGGGAGGCAGGAGCATCGCGGTATGCGGCGGTGAATAGAAAATGCCCCACCATCGACATCACACCCAAAGCCAAAATAAGCAGGGCATCAAGCCCATGCGGAATTTCGGTTGGCAGGTTCCATGGCAGCATTGCGCCGAAAACAATTGTGCCCACCAAGGCTGTATGAAACAACAATGCCATTGTCGTCTCAGTTTTGGCAAGTAGGCGTGAGAACAAATGATAGATAATGGTGCCACCAATCGTCAGCAATCCAAACATTACGCCCGTTGGTGAAAGCCCGCTGCCGGGCCGCACGATGAGCAAGAGCCCGATAAATCCAATCGCTGTTGCCACCCAAGCGGAAAGCCGCACATGCTCTTTTAGGAATGGTCCCGAAAGCAACATCACACCAAAAGGGGCTAGATAAATAATCGCCGTGGTTTCCGCCACTGGCATATTTTTTAAAGCAAAACCTGCACAAAGCGAAGATGAAGCCAGGGCTATACCGCGCACAATCACCAACCACTTGCGCTTTATAGCAAGCAGTGTCCAACCGTGCTTGGGCGCGAAGATGACGACTAGCAAAAGCAAGTTTACCACATAACGTGCCGCCAAAAACATGGGCACAGGAAAACTTTGGGCCAAATGTTTTCCCGTAGCATCCATGCCTGCAAATACAAACACAGCGATAAGCACAAGCACAACGCCTCGCATGGGATTTGGAACGAATGCTTTTGTCTGCATGAGCGGTGCGGATAAACTAAAGTCGCTTTTTCAACAAGTCTGTTGGGACTGTGCCTTTGCCGCTGAAAAGCTCGCGCAAGATGGAGAATTCATTGCCAGCAATCAAAGTTTTGCGGGTGTTGATGTTAATAATTTTACCATCAGCCAAGCCATATTGCGCCATGCCCTCAACCTGTTCAGCTTTATTAAAGCGCACAGCAATAACTTCACGGTCGGTTTCTACGGGCGCAAGGAAGGCGCGGCCATGGGTTATGCTGGTGATATAATAATAGCTATCACCCTGAAAATTTATTGATGCTGTTGTGGAAGGTGAACCGAGAATGCCTTCAACTTCGCTTTTGCTCATGCCTTCCGAAAGTTGGCCAAATGCGCCCGGTTTGGCAATATAGCCACGGCGGTTGATCTCTGGCGAACATCCAGCCATAACCAGCGCAATTGCAACAAGGCCAAATCGTCTCGAAACATTCATGCTCAATCTTCACTTCCACAAATCAATAATTAAAGCCTTTTGCATCGAACTGAGCAGGAGGGCAAGTCATTGATCCTCCAGCACTTGTTTGGCCGCAAAGCCAATCCGATTGCGCCTGTCTATGATGCGATTGTGGCATCGGCACGGCAACCGCGTTTTTATGCAGATATGGCCGTGCCCGATACATTAGACGGGCGCTTTGATATGATTGTGTTGCACATGTTTTTGATTTTAGATCGCATGAAAGGCGAGGACGAAAAATTCCGCCAGAACCTCACGGATTATTTCTATATGGATATGGACCGTTCGCTGCGGGAAATTGGCGTGGGCGATTTAACCGTGGGCAAAAAAGTGCGTAAAATGGCCGAGGCTTTTTATGGCCGCATCAATGCCTATCAAAATGCCAGCGAGCAGGGCGAAGCCCAATGGGTTGAAGCTTTGGAGCGCAACGTATATGGTGGCCAACCATCGTCGCACGCTGGTGCCTTGGCTAAATGGGTGGCTGCCAGCAGAGTGAAATTGGCAGAACAGGTTCCGCAAATTATTCTGCAAGCAAAATTGGAATTCGCATGAAAAAACCTTCCGCAGCAGAGCTGGAATTTTCAAGACCATTGCTCACAGACCGGATCCCACGCAAAGGTTCACATGAAGTTTTTGCAGCCGAGCCCAAAGAACTATTAGCCCTAGCCAAACGTTTTGCTTTGCCTGCCCTGCACAGTCTTAAAGCCCATCTTATCGCAATGCCCTGGCGCGGTGGTGGTGTTAAAGTGACGGGCAAAGTGACGGCTGAAATTGAGCAGGTTTCAGTTGTAAGTCTCGAAGCCTTTCGCAGCACCGCAAATTTTGAAGTTGAGCGCTATTTTCTTCCAGAAAAAATGATCGTCGATGCTTCTGAAGATGATGTGGACCCCATTGAAAATGGTGAAATTGATTTGGGTGAATTGGTGGCCGAGGCTGTGGCTTTGGAACTGGATTCATACCCACGCAAACCCGGCGAAGCCTTTGCTGAAACAGAAAATGATTCGGCTTTAGTGATTGAATTAAAGCCATCACCATTCGCCAATTTGAGCAAATTGACCAAGAGTGGCGAATAAAGCGGCACTTGAAATTAACAGTTGTCTCGCTGCCACAAGCCTTTATCTTGTCACCTAATATAAAAATGGGAATTTCAAATTTTGAGTAAGCAAAACTTCACTTTAGCCCTTGATGCGATGGGCGGTGATAAAGGGCCGGAAATTGTGATTCCAGGTGCAGCTCTTGCTATTAAGCGCCACCACAATATGAAAATTATATTTTTTGGAGATGAGGCGCGCATTGCACCCTTGCTCGATCAACACCCAAAACTGAAATCAGTTTCCTCCATCCGCCATGCCGATGTAGCCATCGCTATGGATGATAAGCCCAGCCAAGCGCTGCGCCGTGGCCGTAATAAAAGTGGCATGTGGCATTCCATTGCGGCCGTGCATAATGGTGAAGCAGCAGCCGTTGTCTCGGCTGGCAACACTGGCGCACTTATGGCCATGTCGCGTTTTATTTTACGCACTTTGCCAGGCATTGAACGCCCAGCAATCGCCGCCATTTGGCCAACCATGCGTGGGCAAACCGTGGTTTTAGATTTAGGTGCCACCGTAGGCGCTGATGCGCGCCAACTGATTGAATTTGCAATTATGGGCGAGGCCATGGCCAGCTGCCTTTTTGAAATTGATCGCCCGAGTGTTGGCCTTCTCAACATTGGCGTTGAGGAAGTGAAGGGCAATGAAGAAGTGCGTGAAGCAGGGCGCTTGTTGCGCGAGCTAAATTTGCCGCTCAACTATATTGGCTTTGTTGAGGGTGATGACATTGGCAAAGGCACTGCTGATGTTGTGGTCACCGAAGGCTTCACTGGCAATGTGGCGTTGAAAACGGCTGAAGGCACAGCAAAGATGATTACCACTTTTTTGCGGACAGCTATAACATCAAGCCTCATGTCGAAGCTCGGCGCATTCTTTGCGCGCGGTGCTTTTGCGGCCTTGCGAGACCGCATGGACCCACGCAAGCACAATGGCGGCGTGTTTCTGGGCCTCAATGGCGTAGTTGTAAAAAGCCACGGTGGCACCGATGCCATGGGCTTTGCCACGGCCATCGATGTTGCCGTTGATATGGTCAACAATGGGCTGATTGCAAAAATTGCCGGCGATGTAGAGGCCGTTAACAGTGTTCTTTCTCAACAGACAAAAACAGCGGAGTAAACCAGCGTATGATTAGATCCGCAATGAAAGGTATCGGTTCGGCATTGCCAGCTCGCATTATGACCAATGCCGATATGGCCAAAATTGTTGATACCAGCGATGAATGGATTGTTGAGCGCACTGGTATCAAAGCTCGCCACATTGCGGGCGAAGGCGAAACCACCAGAACTCTAGCAGTGGCCGCCGCCCAAAAAGCTTTGGCTCATGCCGGTATGACAGCAACTCAAATTGATTTAATCATTGTTGCCACTTCAACTCCAGATAACACATTTCCCGCCACAGCCACCATGGTGCAAGCTGATCTTGGCATTATCAAAGGCGCAGCATTTGATGTGCAGGCCGTATGCTCTGGCTTTGTGTTTGCGCTTTCCACAGCGGATGCATTGTTAAAAGCCGGGCAGTTCAAAACGGCTTTGGTTATTGGTGCCGAAACATTCTCGCGCATTTTAGATTGGACCGACCGGGCCACCTGCGTGTTGTTTGGCGACGGAGCAGGGGCAGTTGTGCTTGAAGCTATCGAAGGCAAAGGTACCAACGAAGACACGGGCATACTTGCCAGCAAAATTCATTCCGATGGTCGCTATCATAATAAGCTCTATGTTGACGGGGGCGTTTCCACCACGGGGTCCGTTGGGCATTTACGCATGGAAGGCCGTGAAGTATTCAAACACGCGGTTACTAACATAGCATCGGTAATGCAGGAAGTTGCTACTCTCGCCAATATCAAACCAACTGATGTTGATTGGATTGTGCCCCACCAAGCCAACCGCCGCATTTTAGAAGGCACAGCAAAAAAACTTGGCCTTGATGAAGGCCGCATTGTGATCACTTTGGATAAGCACGGCAACACGTCAGCGGCGTCAATTCCACTGGCTTTTGATGAAGCGGTGCGAGATGGTCGTATCAAACGTGGGCAACTCGTTCTGATTGAAGCCATGGGCGGCGGCTTTACCTGGGGTGCAGCGCTGCTTCGTTATTAAGATACTGCTCTAAGTTATTGAGATAGCAAGAATCTTGTCTTGACCAAAACAAACAAGCCACATACACTGGCACAAATTAAAATGAGGCTCCCATGAGTAATAAAACTCTGACACGCGCCGATTTAACTGAAGTTGTTCACAGCGATATTGGTCTATCGCGCACAGAATCGGCGGATATGGTGAACACTGTTTTGGATTTGATTTCGGATTCTTTAACTGAAGGGCATTCAGTTAAGCTTTCGTCATTCGGCACATTCATGGTGCGAAGCAAGCGCGCGCGCATGGGCCGCAATCCAAAAACTGGTGAGGAAGTGCCGATAACACCGCGCCGGGTGCTGGTATTCAGGCCAAGTCAGGTTATGAAAAACATCATCAATGGATTAGAGCCGGGCGACGAAGATTGATCCCTGTTTAGGGATAAAAGGGGCAACAATTGGAAAAATCACCTGATGCATTTCGAACCATCAGTGAAGCGGCTGAGGAACTGAATGTTCCACAGCACGTTTTGCGATTCTGGGAAACGCGTTTTGCACAAATAAAGCCCATGAAGCGGGCGGGTGGGCGGCGTTATTATCGCCCTGCCGATATAGACTTGCTCAAAGGCATTCACACATTGCTGTATTCGCAAGGCTACACCATTCGCGGTGTGCAGCGCATTCTGAAAGAAGAGAATGCGGCTTATGTAGTTGGCATTGGCCGTGGCGAAGTGATGCCGCGCAAGAGCGATCTGGCTAAAGAAGGCGCACCACCTCCAGGAACGGCCAAAGCAGCCCCACGCGCAGGTGCTCCGGCACCCGGCCGTGCGCCTTTAGCGCGCGATTTGGATGCAGCGCCAAAAATCATCTACAAACTTTCTGGCGCGCAATCGGATGCTTTAAAGTTAGCGCTGAGGGATTTGACCGATGCCCGCAAATTGCTTGATCCCGCCACCAAGTGACGGCACCTAAACTCAGGCCAACAGCATGACCTTATCGCGCATGTTTGGCATGTTGGTGGGGCTTGTTGGCATTCGCGTGGGTGGTGCTATTCTCAATCTCCTTAGTCAAATTATTTTTGCAAGGTTGTTTCTGCCTGAAGAGGTGGGCGTTATTTTTCTGGGCATGAGCACCGCAGCCTTTTTTGGTCTGATAGCAACAGTGGGCTATCCGTGGCTTGCTCTCACACAATTGCCGCGCTTTGCAACTCTGAGGCATAAAAAAATTATTCGCGCCTTCCATGCCGCATTTTTGCATGATGGCGCAATTGCTTATATTGTGATTTGTGTCCTCGCCATAGCGGTGTCGTATCTGTGGCCACAACCAACGGCTGTTCATCTCGCATTGTTATTTGGCTGCCTTGCTGCACCGGCTTCTATGCTCATGCGTTATGACAGCGCGGTTGCAAATTCTCAGCGCAAGTTTTCGCTATCTTATATGCCTGATTTTTTGATCAGACCTGTGCTGCTGCTTGGTTATGTTTTAACGCTTGAGTTAGCAGGTTTTCACTTGTCTGTTATCCATGCCTTAGTTGCATTTGTGGTCTGCTTGCATCTCACCAATATAATTCAAGCTGTGTTGCTGGGCCGCGATGGCGCACTGCCTTCAGATTTAAAATTTGTTAACAAAATACTCAGAACAGCGCTCCGCCCTCGCGCCATGTCACTGGCTATCGTTGCTGCTGTTGCAACGTCTTTTGCCGATATTGTAACGCTGGTGGCCGGCCTGCTTTTGCCTAGCAACGAGTTGGCAGCAGTTGCCGTGGCAGTACGCCTTGCGGCAGTGGCGGGCTTTGTGATTCAAGTGGCACAACAATTCATCTTGCCCGATCTAACGGCAGCGATCACCAAACGCGATCAACGCCAAGCGCAAAATCTATTGTTGCGGCTCAACCTTATGACCATTGCCACCATCATTGCAGCATTGGTGGGTGCCATAGTTTTCGGCCATTGGGCGCTTGCTATATTTGGCGAAGCTTATGTGAGTGCGTGGCCCTTGTTGATAGCCCTGATGATCGGTCAATCCATCAGAGCCTTCAGCGGCATGAACCAGCAATTGCTTTCAATTGCAGGCTATCAAGCCAGAACTGCGACTGCCTGTTGCGTTGCCTTTGCATTTTTAATCGGTGGCGCAATTCTTGGTGTTAAATTCTTTGGAATGCAAGGCATCGGTTATGCCGATATTTTGGCGGAGTTAGTGTGGAGCATTATGCTGGCAGCTCAAGCCCAAAGCCTAACGGGCAGGCGCGGTGATATATTCTGGGTGCTCAAACATAACTCGAAAACGAAGTCGCTTTAAACTTGGCCTTTGCAAGATAGAATGCTACACGGCTCGATAAGTCGGAGCGTAGCGCAGCCCGGTAGCGCACTAGTCTGGGGGACTAGGGGTCGCAGGTTCGAATCCTGTCGCTCCGACCATCACTCAACCATGTTTGGGTTTGAAGAATAATCCAAATACCGAAGGGTCCAATCCCTTCCTTTTACGCAACACGGTAATTGCCCACACATTCCAAATCACAATGCCACAGGCGCTGGCAAGTGCCGCCCCCAAACCGCCGTAAATTGGCACCAGCAACAATTGCGCCACCAACACAAACGCATAACAAGTGCCCATAATTTTGAAATAGGTGGTTTCCAACCCGGTCATCTGCATTAAATAAGCATTGGGGCCAGCCATGGAATCGACAAAATAGCCTGCGGCCAAAACTAAAAGCACACTATAAGCGCTCATAAAGCTTGTATCAAAAAGTCCAAGCAATTGGTGCCCAAACATAATCAATATCAACAAACCAACAATTGTTGAAATCGCAATGGCAACACCAAGCAGCCCGCAGAGCCGCTGCAATTCACGCAATTTTCCACTATGGTAATTTGCCGACATAAGCGGCGCCCCCACCAAACCACCCGCCAACATAACGAGCCCCAAAAGACTGGCTGTTTTTTGTGCCGCAAAATATGAACCCGCTTCAGTCGCAGGAGCTAAACTGCCCACCACCACCACATCCAACTGCTGTATCATTGCATAGAGAACCGCTGAGGCCCAAAGTGGTATCATTGTTTTGCGCCACGAAGGCCAATCAGTTTGATGTGCATGAAGCCCAAGTTCACGCAACTGCGCTCGGCTTTTCCGAAGTTGCAACGCCAGCAAAACCAATTGCAAAATACCGCAGAGATAAATTGCAATGCGGCTATCAACTTTAAAGCCGAACCAAACAAGCAGCAGCAAAATAAGTGGCGCTAAAACCCGCCAAACAATATCTCGTGGAGCCATGGCCCAAATCACTTTGCCTTGGGCGCGCAGCAGCCCTGCAATATAATCTGCAAATGCCGTGGCGGAAGCGAGCACTGCAATGGCAATTGGCGCATCAGCAGTGCCAAGTTTGGGGGTGGCAATTCCGGCAGCTGAAATTAAAAGACTGGCAGCAACCAACACGCCACTGCAAATCGCAATCCACTTGAGTGCAGCACTCGCAAATCCCAACGCTAAGCCCGTTTGACCATTGGCAATGTATTGCGGATAGAACCGCATGGCACCCGTGGCCAGCCCCAGCCCACCCACAGTTGATGCGAGAATTGAAAGATTAAATGCGATGCCGAAATAGCCATATTCGGTGGGTGCTAAAATCCGCGCGATGGCAACGAGCATAATGTAGCTGAGTACTGCGCCAAACACTTTAATTAGCAAGGCCCAAAGTCCTGGTCCCACAAGTTTGTTCAAAGCCTCAGCACCAACGGCGCTTTCTAACTTTGCAAGCAAGCTCTGCATCAGGCCGCCATATCAGAAATGGAAGGCGAGCGATAACGGATTGAAAGGGCAAAGCAGCCCCATGTTAATCCGAGTATCCAATAGAAATGCCGCCAATGTTCCATATCAATTTGAACGCCTTGGAGTATAACCGCAATTAAGCAGGAGTAACAGAGGATCGAATAATTCTGCCATGGTGAGCGCGTCATAATGGCTTTCCACCCAACTGTGAACGATGTGATCACAAGTGTGAAATAAGAAATTCCGCCAAGCCAGCCATATGATGCAAAAGAGTTTAGGAAGGTATTGTGTGGGTCAATTCCGAAAATGGTACTGAATTTTCCAGGGCCAAATCCTAGCGGCAATTGCAGCAAAAGTGGAATCGCATTTAGCTGATTGCCAAACCGTCCAGTTTCGCCAGAATCATAATTCTTTAAGAGAGTAAATCGATCAAAAAACAGCTCTCTCAGTTCTCTAACTGAAAGTAGCAAAGCCAGAAGTATTGCGGCAACGCCAATTACTACAATAGTAAAAACCACAATACGCATACGCATTGCTCTTGCAGGCGTGAGCATGAACGTAAATCCTATGGTAAGAATTGTTGAAACTGTGACGTTGATCCAAGCCCCACGCGAAAAGGCCAAGAACAAGGCGCTAATAATAATCAGCAAACTGATTGAGCTGAGCAATCTATATTTTATGGTGCCCAGCATAAATCCTTGCATGAGCATAACAGACGGAAACACCAAATAGGTTGAAAACACATTGGGGTCTTTGAACAGGCCAGTAGCGCGCTCTTCATATGTGAAAACTGATGCAAGGCCCGCAATGTTCAAACGGCCGGCTGCCCCCATGCTTGCGGCAATCACGGCACCAAAAATATAACCACGCATAATCCATGTCATGCGCCTTTCAGTATTTTCCGAAATGAAACACGCAAAAAAAACGGCCATAATTGCCATGTAAAATGAAGTAGCAACAAATGTTGCACCCTTCACCTCATTGCCAAATTGCATGAAGCTAAAAAAACCGCCCATATTATAAGCGAGCAAAATTGCCAGCAGTGGCACCACACCCAATTGCATTTTCATGCCAGTGGCCACCCAAAATAATATTGAAAGCAATGCCAAAAAATCGCAAGGCGCAGGTTCGATAGTCACTACAAAGGAACTTGCAAACATTAACCAAACCAGCGCAAGGCCAATTGTCTCAGTCGAGAAGCTTGCACTCTCGAGGTTTTCTGTTTGCGCTGTGGTGGTCATAGTTAGTAAGCGTGATCCGTATTGAGAAGAGCAAATGGAGTACTTGCCAATATGTAAAGATCGAAGGTTAACGACCAGTTCTCAATATAATAAAGATCGTGTTCGACCCGTTTTTCAATTTTCTCAGCCGTGTCAGTTTCGCCGCGCCAGCCATTGATTTGCGCCCAACCCGTAATTCCTGGCTTTACTTTATGACGTGCAAAATAACCATCCACCACATGCTCGTAGAGCTTCTCTCCAGCCTTAGCTTTGGTGGCGTGGGGGCGGGGCCCAACCAAGGAAAGTTGACCGTTTAAAACGTTAAAGAATTGTGGAAGTTCATCCAAACTGGTGCGCCGGATAAAGCGTCCAACTTTCGTAACTCGAGCATCACCTTTGGTAACAAGCGTGTTTGCGTCAGCATCTGCCTCAGCCAGATACATTGAACGGAACTTATAAATCTCAATCAATTCATTGTTAAAACCATAGCGCTTTTGCTTAAAAATAATTGGACCTTTGCTGGTCATTTTAACTGCCAGCGCCACCCCTAAAATGACTGGAGACAAGATTATAACCGCCGCAATCGCCACTGATTTATCGACACAAACTTTGAGCAACGGCCCCCAATCGCCCAAGGGTCGATCAAACACATCAAGACAAGGCAAGTTGCCAAGATATGAATAGGCGCGTGGCCGATATCGCAGTTTTTGCCCATTAGCACTCAACCTGATATCAACCGGCAGCACCCACAGCCGATCAAGAATATCAAGCAATCGATCTTCTGCATTCACCGGTAATGTAATAATTAACGTATCAACTTTAGTTGCCCGCACAAAATCAATCAGGTCATCAATGTTACCAAGCTTATGCAAACCGTTCACAAGTGGATGTGACCGCACATCATCTCGGTCATCAAACATACCGACTAGGCTGATGCTAGAATTGCGCGATTCCCGAAGTGTGGTGATCACCCGCCCGGCATTCTCGCCACCGCCCACAATCACTGCACGCCGATTAAACTGGCCACTGATATTTTGCTTTCTCAGGATAACCGACATGAATTGCCGAAATGAAAGCTGGAAAAAAAAGCCAGCCGACGCCAATGTCACCAACCAAACACGAGACAAACTAGCGCCTGCCTTCAGCATGAATACACTTATGATCAATACAGAAAACACAATTGTCCATACCAAGGCCAGACGCGGAATTTGCTTTACAGCCTCCAAGAGGGCATGCAATCGATATGTGCCTGCCACTTCAAATGCCAAGGGTAGGCCGAGTGCTATGGCAGATGATACGAGCAAATAAACATTGAATTCTGCAACGCTGTGATAGCCAGGGTAGCGATATGAACTGGTCATCGCCACTATGAAAATGAACAGGCCTTCTAAAACGCGTATGCCAGATGCCACCATTCGAGGCGAAATGAATTTGGATTGAGCCAAACTTAATTTAACACTTTCGCGCATATCCACACGGGTATCAACTTCGGAAATATCAACCTGATGGGCAAGAATTGTTTCTAGCGATTTTGTTTTCATGTTTCACTCTGGCACACATCGCGCGCCTCACCTGAAACCAAGCAAAAATCACGCCGATTTATTTCAAGATTTCACCATAGAAATCGACAATGTTTGCAACCATTTTAGCGGCACTGAATTGCTTGCAAGCAAGTTTTGAGAGCGCTTCGGCCTCCGCATTGCCAGATTGCATAGAAATCGAGATTTTAGTGGCCAAAGCTTTTACATCACCAGCGGGCACCAGCATTGAAGTTGGCAAAACTTCCGAAATACCGCCAACATTGCTGGCAATGATTGGTGTGGAAGCTGCTATAGTTTCCAACACCACATAGGGAAACGACTCATTGCGTGAGGGCAAAATCATCAGCTTGCCCATAGTCAAAGCTTCAGCAATTCCGCGCCGCCCAACAAAGCGCACGCGATCAGCAATTTTCAGACTTTGTGCAAGCGCTTTAAAATCGCCAGATGACTCACCTTCACCAACCAAGGTCGCTGTAACGTGGTTGGTTTTATTAAGCTCTGCAATAGCGCCTAACAAAACATCAACGCCTTTCAGCTTTCGCATCTCGCCGACATACAAAAGGTCTGTTGCATCACTTTGCAGGGCAGGGCTTTTGAATTCCTCTGGCCACAAACCATTATGTACCACGCGTGATGGTCTGCCTGCTAGTCCAATTTTTTTGGTAAAGAGGTTCTTTTCAAAGTCGCATACAAATATGAAACCATTTCCGGCATGGCCCAGCGCCCATTCAGTGCCTAAAAAAAATGGACCAGCCAGCGAGGCCCAGTCATAGTGCAAACTGCCCCCATGGGGAGAATAAACACTCTTGATTGCAGAAAGCCGGCCAGCCAGCCTTCCGTATAAACCACCTTTAGCGCCGTGACCGTGGATCACATCAATTTTTAGCTCACACGCTGTTTCTTTAACAAGCTTCACACAACGCGTATCACCCAAACCTGGCATTTTGGAAATAGGAACACGCTTTATTCCAAGCGAGCAATAAGGTCTAACTGCCTTGATCAGCGCATCGCCGCTTTCGCCGCCAGTAGAGGAATCGCAGAACAAACCCACATCGTGCCCAAGCTCTGCTTGACCGCGTGCAAGGTCGCGCACATGGCGGAACAACCCTCCTACTGGGGTTCTGAAAACATGAAGAATACGCAACGGGCTATTCCTTAGAACCAGCGTTCACGAACATAAACAATATCACCAGGATAAACTTGTGTTGTAACAGGCACCTTAGATGTGTGCGTGCCTGTGGCATCTTTCCTCGTGAGGAGCACTTCGTTTTTATCAGCCCTTGCGCCATAGCCTCCGGCAATAGCAATAGCGTTCTGCACAGTTATGCCAGGTTGATAAGCAAAGCTTCCGGAGGCAGTTACTTCACCCAAAATATAAAATGGCCGCAGCGTTGTTACTTGAACAGAAACCTGTGGGTCCTTCAAATAGCCAGCCCGCAGGCGGTTCAAAATTAACTGTTCAATTTGTGGGGTGGACATTCCAGTAACCGTAACTGATTGCACATAAGGCAGCGAAATGGCACCAGAAGCATCCACCGGAAATTCTCCAGTAAGATCAGCTTCGCCCGCAACACGGATAGAAAGCTTATCACCTGCACCAACACGGTAACCACTTTGATATTCATAAGCTGCTGCTTGGCCGCGTGTGCCAAAGGGCGGCAAAGGCCCATGTGGCCCACCCGAAGGCAACTGTGAAACGCTTGATACTGCCCCAGGTCCTTCCGCAAGTGTGCCATCAGCCAACAGGCCTGTGCCACCAGGAGGCGATAGTGGCGCGTTGGCTTCCCACGTATCAACGCAAGCGGAAATCCCAAAAGAACAAGCAATAAGCAAAATAAAACGCATACCAACTAAACCTTGTTTTGGGTATAAACCCAATCATTACGCGAAACTTGCCCTACGCATAAGCGATTATGGTTATCAAGACCTTAAGTAGCATGTTGCAGTTAGTGTTAATGAATTGGTTACCATAAACCGCGAAAAGCAAGGCTGAGTCTAATCGAGTTTAGCGTTTAATGAATAGTGTTTCGGAATCCACCCAAGTTATCAGCATTGCTGACGCATTATATGGCGTTTGGCGGCGTAAATTTTTGGTGCTCACATTCTTACTGCTTGGGCTCTTGGCTGGGTTTGCCGTGATTACTTTTGTGCCTCCTAGCTATCAATCGGAAGCGCAAGTGATCATTGAAAATCTATCAACGCCATATGAAAAAGCCAACACCTTGCAAGATGTGCGTAATGAGCCTGTCGATAATCGTGTGGTGCTGAGCCAAGTTTCGATTATTAAGTCTGATGATTTGGTTGCACGTGTTTCCGATAGTTTGAGTTTGAGTGTCAAACCTGAATTTAATGCTCTGTTGCGCCCCATCTCAGCCCTTAAAGAAATTTTGATTGCTTGGGGATTCTCTGATGACCCGCGTTTGCTCACTCCAGTGCAGCTTGCAATCAATCGTGTGAGTAAAAATTTGACTGTTTATTCAACAATCGATTCAAATGTTATTGGAATAAAATTTGGCGCGTCAGACCCACAGACAGCAGCTGATGTTGCTAATAAACTTGCGGAACAATATGTGTACTCCACGCGTGAAACAGCAGCTGGCTCAACCAACAGGGCACGCGAATGGTTAGACCAGCAAATTACCGATCTTCGCTCAAAAGTTTCGGCAGCTGAATCAAATGTAGAAAAATACCGTGCGGAAGCAGGGCTCTTGCAAGGTGAAAGAGTGACGTTGGGAACTCAGCAGCTCTCCGAGCTAAATACTCAAATTACTTTGGCTGAAGCCGCCGCAAGCGAAGCCAGAGCGCGCGCCGATGAAATAAAAAATCTGCTTGCTCAAAAGGGTACGGTCGATGCGTCTTCCGATGTCTTAGGTTCACCAGTTATCCAAAACATGCGTGAACAACAAGCAAATGCTGCTCGAAAAATATCAGAGCTTTCGGCAGTTTATTTGCCAAACCATCCGAAGATGATCGCGGCCCAAAGCGAACTTTCTAGCATCAATCGAAACTTACGGATTGAGGCGGGCAAAGTTGTTGATAGCTTGATTGGGCAGGCGAAGGTGGCTAGCGCACGCGCAAAATCATTGCAGTCCAATCTTGACAAATTGAAAGATAGCCAAGGCGAAGCAAACTTAAGTGATGTTAAATTAAAAGAATTGCAGCGTGATGCATCGACTGCCCGAACTTTGCTAGAACAAATGCTCAGTCGTTTTGCGGATGCCAGTGCAAGGCAAGATTTGAGTTTACAACCGGGCTTTGCTCGCGTCATCCAACGCGCAGCACCCATGCCTACAAATTATTTCCCAAAAACCGGACCAATTTTTTTCTTATCAACTTTGGCTGGTTTGTCGTTGGGATTGGGTTTTGCTTTCTTGCTTTCGGTTATGGCGGCAGCCAGCCGTAGTCAAAATAGGCAATATGAAAATCAAGTGGCAAATAATGTTGTTTCGAGTGTTCAGCCCCATCCCGCCCGCACAGTGCAGGTAGAAGCATCGGCAATTCCTGGACTCAATGTGGGGTGGCCAAAGACACCAGATGCGCCTGAAACATCATTGTCAGATATGTTTGCAGCAAAGCCACCAATTGAGAAGACTCGCGCAATTTTGGCATCATTGCCAAGCGCCACAAGCTTGGCTTCAACATTGATGATGGTGGAAAGCACCAATGGCAGTGGACCATCGGCTTTAACTGAAGCGGCAGCCCGCATCGCCGCATCCTGTATCACGCTCAGAGATATGCAGGGCTTAAGAACGATTGCAATTACTAGCATTGGCGGGCGTGGCATGGATGCAAGTTTGGCTACCGTGGCAATTACACGCGCTATGGCTGCTGCAAAAAAGAAGATTGTTGCCATTGATCTCGTTGCTGCAAATTCACCATTTGATACATTGTTTGAATTGCAAGCAGGTTGTGGCATATCGGATATTGTGGCCGGAGAAGCTGATTTTACAAAAGTAATTTGCCGCGATGCACATTCAACAGCCCATATTATTCGTTATGGCTTGAAATCAGCTCCGCAATTCCAGAATACGGTGGCTGATAAATTAGGCCCAATTTTGCAGGCCCTAATAGGAATCTATGATATAGTTCTTGTACATGTGGGCGAGGCCACACCCGCTACCCCGAATTTAGTGAAAGACATTAAAGGTACCATATTGCTGGCCCCGCAATCGCGTTATAAAGATGCTGTTGCTGCCGCACGCGTGCTTGAATCAAAAGGCATGGAGTTTTCGATGTTTGTACGCCTTGAGCCAACACCAGAGCTGGCTGCAAAGCAGCTGGTCACAGTCTAATTCTTGTTGCCACGCAACCTTTGCCGCGCTTCATAATAGAATTCTCTTATGCTCGTGTTGTTTTTGGCAAAGCGCTTAACTGCTTCAGTCAACCTGCTGGAAAGTGCAAATAATTGGCCGCGATAGTTCAATGCCCTGATTGAGTTGAAATGTAATATTAGATCATCGGCCCACAGTTGTTTGTAGCTTTGTTCTCCCAAGGAAAAATCATAAATAGAAATTCCCTCAGCGCAACAGGTGGAAATCGTGCGCCGCAACAGATAATCACCTGGTGAAAACTGTAAATCAATGTTCGGGGCTAATGCTGAAATTAACAACCAAAAATTAGTGTCCGCTGTGGCACCAACCATAGTGACCAAAGTATTGCCATCAAGTTGCAGTCTAAAAACGCGCAATAATTTTGTGTCTACCCGCAAGACTTGCTGATAGAATTCTACACTATTATGATCAAATCCACTTGAAACACCTGCTTTTTCTAGCTGTAAGTTTTTGTGTAACAGGACCAACTGCAATGCGCTCTCAGCTGCTTCTCCAGATAATACTTCAAAGGATAATGTACCACTTTGCTCTAGCCTTTCATCGCGCCGTCGCATTTTACTGATCGACCGTGAGCTGCGTTTGGCTTGGAGAATAGCCTCATAGTGCTGCTGTAAATTTAGTACAATGCTCGCATTTGCTGAGAGCGACTGATGCAAAATAGCGAGCGGATTTAATCTCCCAAATATGGTTTTTGGCATGTGGCGAAGATTGATTGCTTCAAGATGACCTAGAAGGTTGAGCACACATCGAAAATTCTTGTTGAACCAAACTTGCCCTAATTCTGCACAAAACGCAGTCGTATATATTCCCCCACAAGCTGTGCCGCTTTGTTGTCCAAGCCATTCAAGAACGCGAATTTTGCCAACTTTACGTTTTTGGAAAGGTAAAATGAACACCACTTCCCCAGCCACATCACGCCCGCACACAACCAATGGCGAAGCCCCAACAGCAGGAGCCATATGCTCAACCCAAGCTTTGCACCATTCATATTTTTGAAACGCCATGGCAACGCCGGTGTTTTCAAGCTTTTTCCAATCAATTTCTATCTCGCTCAAAGTGGAGGAAGTTGAAATCGAAATGCTTTCTATAATTGTGGGGTAGGCCGACAAAAGCTTATTAACCTCTAAGAACTATGCCTTGCTGGCAGATAATAATTGGCGAATTCTAAATGTCATCAGTTGCTTTGATAAAAACTTGCCTGAATGTTGCACATTTCAGCGGGATCACCCGAATTTTTCGCAAGCCTTTGCAGGGCCGCGGAAGTATTTTGTGTTTTCACCATATTGTTCCCCCTCATTTAAAACGTGGCGAATTTTGTCCCAATGCAAAACTCGAAATTTCACCGAAGTTTCTGGGTGAGACCATAGAGCGAGTTCGCAAGCTCGGATACGAAACTATCTCATTATCACAAGCAATTGATAATGTGGCAAATTCGACGGGTAGCAGCAAACCCTTTGTGGTCTTTACGCTCGACGATGGTTACCGCGATAACTTAATCCACGCTCATCCCATATTTGCCAAGCACAATTGCCCATATACAGTTTTTGTTACGCCCGGCATCGTCGAGGGGAGTGTTGAGTTATGGTGGCGCGGTTTAGAGAAAATCATCACCGATAACATTACGATTTATGTTGAAATTGATGGCATTACCCACAGTTATAAAACCAAGACAGTTGCTGAGAAATATAAAGCGTGGAATATACTTTCCAAGGCGCTGCAAACCACATCAGAATTTGAGCAACGCAATATCATCCGCGAAATTGCTAAACGTTACGCTATTGATCTGAAAGCTATGTGCCTTGATACGGCGATGAATTGGGTTGAGATCCGCCAATTGGCAAAAGATCCACTCTGTTCAATCGGCGCTCACACCATGAACCACTTTGCTATTGCAAAATTAGATGTTGCGGATGCTACTCAAGAGCTAGAGCATTCTCAAAACACAATCGCAAAAGAACTGAACTACCCCGTTGAACATTTTGCATTTCCATATGGTGATATAATGTCGGCTGGCCCGCGTGATTTTGTTCTTGCAGAAAAAACAGGTTTTTTGAGCTCAGTGACAACGCGATCAGGAGTTGTTTTTGCTGAGCATAAAAACCATCTGCAGGCTCTACCGCGCGTTATGGTTTCTGGCCGCTATGCTAAGTTACGCTATGTCGAAGCTATGATGTCGGGTGTGCCGAGTTACTTCATCAATGGGCTAAAGAAGGTCAATGTAGATTAGTTGCTGTCTGGCTTAGACATCCACTTAATGATCAACATTTCTATCGGAAGCCAGCCAAGCCCCGCCACAATATAAAATGGCAATTCGGCAACAATGCCGTAACCAACCACCAAGCTTCCGCCCACAGCCATTGCAACCAAACAATAGATTGCTAAATAAATGACTGAGCCAATGGTGCCGATAAGTTTTCGTGTACGCATTTTCATAGGGTGCCTCATAGCTATAATTTGGATGCATCGCCAGTGCAGGCACCTGCGGCCAAGCGGCGCTTGCGAGGGCACTAAGCAAGTTCTAATTCACTGCCATGGAAGCAGAACTCAAAACCCGCGCCGAAACCGCCAAGCCCTTGGTGCGCCAATGGCTCATTCTCATCGCACTTCTGATATTTGTCATGGTCATTATGGGCGGGGCAACTAGGCTGACCGATAGCGGATTATCAATCACTGAATGGAAACCAATTTTAGGTGCAATTCCTCCGCTGAATGCAGCAGATTGGCAGTTGGCATTTGAAAAATATCAGCAGTCTTCTGAATTTAAATTACAGAATAGTAATATGAATATGGCGGCCTTTCAATTTATCTATTGGTGGGAATGGGCGCACAGATTCCTTGGTCGTTTTTTGGGAGTTGTATTTCTGCTGCCCTTCATTGTCTTTGCCATAACTGCCCGCATCGAGCGGCGCATGTGGCCGCGCCTATTGGTGCTCTTCATTTTAGGCGGCGCGCAAGGCGCACTGGGGTGGTATATGGTGAGTTCAGGTTTGGTAGACCGTGTGGACGTGAGTCAATATCGCCTTGCCGCGCACCTCACCTTAGCTGTGGCACTTTTTGCTGCCGTGCTTTGGGTGATCTTTAGCTTGGATTATAAACACAGCTTGCCGAAAACCTTTGATGCGTGGGTGGCCGCAGTACTTCTCACACTCATTTTTATGCAAATTGCGGCAGGTGGTTTTGTGGCGGGTCTCGATGCTGGCATGGGATACAACACTTGGCCCTTGATGGAAGGCAGATGGATTCCCAATGATCTGTTTATTATGAGCCCCGCGTGGCGAAATGTTTTTGAAAACGCACTAACTGTGCAATTCACCCATCGTATTCTTGCTTACATCATTCTGCTCGTGGCCATCTGGCACGCGCTGCGAACTTTCTCAATGTCTGCAATGTTAGTTGCCTACGCGGTTTTTGCTCAAGCCTGCCTCGGGATCTTAACTTTGCTATTTCATGTGCCGCTCGGTTTTGCGCTGGCTCATCAAGCAACTGCCTTGGTGGTGGTAACTGCTGCAGTGTGGAATCTACATAAGAAAACCATCACCGTAGTAGCTTAATCTCATAATGGAGACATGCGCTTGAACAAATTATCCTTATTCCAAAATTGATGCTTCAATGCCGCAAGCACATGCAGAATAACTAAAACCTGTCCAAGCTTAGCACCAAGCCCATGCAATCCACCTGCAATGCCGGCAAAATCAGGTAGCGCCGGAACTGAAAAAACTCCAAATATAGAAGCACCCGCCACATAAGCATCTTTGACCGCCTCACCCGTGAAAGCCATAAGGCCACTGAGGGGCAACGCGATCATCAAAACATAAAATGCGATATGCGTGATGTGAGAAATTTGCTTTTCCCAGTTTTTCATTTTTGCAGGAAGTGCTGGAGCAGCATGTGTCCACCGCCACCAAATCCGCACCACGGACAGCACCAATATCAAAATGCCCAATGAAGCATGAAGCGAAGGATAGAACGATGCTGTCGCGTGGCGGATCATGTCTTCGCCAAAAAACAACATTGTAATCATCAAAGCTGCAATCAGCCAATGTAACCAAATAGCGATTTTAGAATATGAAGCGGCAGACGTATTCATTCAGCTGTTCCTCCCAGATAGTATAGATAGACGGAGTGAGAGACGTTTTCCGTCGCTCAATTATGCTGAAGTTCAATCGCTGGGCAACGGTTCATCACCACGTGCAGCCCTGCCGCCTCTGCTTTTGCAGCCGCCTCATCATTGCGAATTTCAAGCTGCATCCATATGACCTTTGGTTTTATAGCAAGCTCCAAAGCTTCATCCACAAGGCCAGCAACAGCGTCTGAATTTCTAAAAATATCGACCATGTCAAAAGCGCGTGGAATGTCGATTAGCGATGCGTAAACCTGCTGGCCCAATATCTCTTTGCCAGCCAGCCCCGGATTAACAGGGATCACATCAAAGCCCTTTCGCAGCAAAAACTGCATCACGCCAAAGGAGGGCCGCGCCGCATTGGCGGAAGCGCCTACTAGCGCAATAACTTTCACCGCCTTCAAAATGTCAGTCGTGTAATTTGCCGGATAACTATCGTGGTTCAAGAAGAGCCCTCACGCCATTTGGGGTGGCGCTTTTCTAAAAACGCACCAATGCCTTCACTTGATTCAGAATCAAGCATATTGGCAACCATAACTTCAGAGCTCATTTTATAAGAGTCCGCCACCGAAAGTTCTTGCTGTGCGTTAAAAAGCTTCTTGCCATAGCCAATAGCAGTGGCTGATTTTGAACTTAGTTTGGTTGCTATTGTTGCAACGTAAGCTGTCAAATCTTGGGGTTCTACAATGGCATTCACCAAACCCACACGGTAAGCATATTCAGCATCATAAACATCGCCAGTGAGCAGCATTTCCATCGCGTGCTTGGGGGCCACATTGCGCGAGAGGGCAACCATGGGTGTTGAGCAGAACAAACCGATATTAACACCTGGCGTGCAAAATGAAGCTTTGGTGCTGGCATAAGCTAAATCACATGTGGCAACCAACTGGCAGCCAGCCGCACTTGCTAATCCTGAAACCTCGGCAATTACCGCGCAGCGATGCTGGTGAATTTGCATCATCAGCGCCGAGCAGCGCCTAAAAATTCCCGCAAAATAATCCGCACCAGCATCAGCATCGCTGCGCCGTGTGGTGAGTTCTTTAAGGTTGTGGCCCGAGCAAAAGGCCGGACCTTCGGCGGCAAGCACAATAACTGAAACCTCGGGATTAAGCTCAGCATCGGCCAATGCCACATTTAAAGCGGCCATCATGCCATCTGACAAGCTGTTGCGCGATTTTGGATCGTCCAAAGTTAACCGCAAAACTGAACCGTTTTTGTGGGCGCGCAAAAAATCACTCATTCCTCGGTGGTTTCCAACAACTTGATCTTGTCGCCATAAACAGCATCAGCGATCAAATCATTCACAATCTTGGTGTTATTTTCCGATGGGATCATTGCGTTCAGCGAATTGATCATGCGGTCTTTTATGTCTTGGGCCATTTCTGTATCAACTTTTAGCTCATCAATTTGTTGCTTAATGTCGGCGGTTTGATCATCAAGAACATTGGTATAGGCAAAACTGAGTGTGGTGATGGCCAAGTTCCAATCATCCACTGTTAGAAAACTGAATGCTTTAATATCAGTTTCAAATTCTTTGCCGCGCGGGTCTTTGTCCACAAAGCCTTGCAAATCATCATAGCTTTCAAGTGGCGATTCTTGATATTTGGTTTGCACCAAAACATAAGCATCCAATGCTTTGCGCGCCATATCCGGCGTCAGCTCAATCGTTTTTACGATGGGAACATCGCCAATACTCATATCGTCAGCACTTTCACTTTCTATTGTAGGTGCCGGAACCAATGGTGCGGCTGGCGTTGCGGCTGGCGCTGGTGTTGTGACTGGAGCAGGGGGTGTGGCCGCTTGTTGTGAGCGCGCAAACTGCGGCAGGCACAAACCTGCCAAAACAATGATAAATACTGCAAAAGCTTTATGTAGACGCATTTTAGGCCCCTTGCGTTTCAAGTTACGCCAGACTCTTGTTACCATCCAGCGAAAATTTAGCAATTGTGGTAATATGTTACCGCGCAATTAAAACTCAATAAATCACCATATTTTCTTGACACTTGTGCAAATCATTCGCTATGAGCCAGCCATTCCGCGCTTGCTGTTTCAGGCGCGTTTTATTTTGTAACACTAAATCAGAGATCAAACCATGAAGACCTATTCGGCGAAAGCCAAGGAAATTCAAAAGGAATGGATGCTGATTGACGCTGAAGGTTTGGTAGTTGGTCGCCTCGCTGCGATTATCGCTAACCGTCTTCGCGGCAAGCACAAGCCAACCTTCACGCCACATATGGATTGTGGCGATAACATCATCGTTATCAATTGCGAAAAAATTGCCTTCACTGGCAAGAAGCGTCAAGACAAGACTTACTATTGGCACACTGGCTTTGCCGGCGGTATCAAAGAGCGCAACGCGCATCAGTTCTTGGATGGCAAAAATCCT
>JANNBH010000001.1:0-4969 GCA_031385245.1 Hyphomicrobiales bacterium
AACCAACGCCGATGAAATTCGCATGCGTCACGGCAAGCCAGAATTTTTATCCAACCATGCTGGCGGAATTTTAGGTGGAATATCATCGGGGCAAGATGTTGTGGTGCGCTTTGCCGTGAAGCCAACATCGTCAATTTTGACAGCCCGCAAAACCGTGACGGCCAAAGGTGAAGATGCCGATATCATCACCAAAGGCCGCCATGATCCATGTGTCGGCATTCGTGCCGTGCCAGTGGGTGAAGCGATGATTGCGATTGTACTAGCAGACCAATTTTTGCGCCATAGAGGGCAGGTGGGGTAAATTCTAGTCCTAACCTTGAAAAACAAATGCCTATGTGTTATCTAGTGTGTAGAGGTTCACACATGACGACCAATCTTGCACTTGACCCTAAACTTCTCAACCGCGCCTTGAAAATCAGTGGCCAGAAAACCAAGAAGGCTGCGGTTACGTTGGCTTTGGAAGAATTCATCGCAAAGCGCAGCCAAAAAAACATGCTTGATCTCATGGGCAAACTTGAGTGGGATGAGAGTTACGACCATAAAGCAGAACGCTTGCGCTAATGGCCTTCTTTGTGGACACCACTGTTTGGTCGCTAGCTTTGCGTCGCGATGTGGTTGTTGAAGTGCCAGAAGTGAGAGCTCTGAAACAAGCCTTGGCCGAGGGTGGCCAAATCGTGACGACAGGCTTGGTGCTTCAAGAAATTCTGCAAGGTTTCGTTGGCCCCAAAGCTAAAGCAGATATCATCGATCGCTTCGCCGCAATCCCCTTTGTCTCGCCAGATCGCGCCGACCACATTGCAGCAGCAACCTTACGCAACACATGTAGGAGGGCAGGCGTTCAAGTGGGAACGGTGGATGCAATCCTAGCTCAACTCTGCATGAAATATAAGTTGATTTTGCTATCGACGGACAATGACTTCAGGAATATGGCTAAGTATGTAGATTTGAATGTCTGGTCGTTTATCTGAATTAAGTTTCCCACCTCACACGCTCTGCCCAGATCCCGTCATTCCCGCGAAAGCGGGAATCCTGCTTCGATCACGGTGCGACGGTCTGTGGTGCGAAACAATCCTAACGTTACCCAAGTTTAGGTCAAAGGCACTCTCAACTCAGATGCTTTATCAACCAGTTTCAATCTCACGGCATCCGAACAAGGGGAAATCATACACCCAGTTTCTAAATCACCGATCATAACACTTTTACTTCGACCTTCGAATAACCAATGCTGCCCAATTAAGACACAAATTATAGAGTCTAATTTGTCTTGATCAGATTTATGTGGCGTGGTGTTTTCAATTTGATTTAACGCCCAGTTTGCAACTGTGCTTAGCCCGCTATAATTTGCAATATTTATGACAGCTGCGTTGACTGCCTTCCAGTCCTCTATTCTGAATTTCTTTTTGTTTTTTGGATTGTATTTTGGCGCGCCTTTAACCTTTAAGAACGCACTTTCGAATGTTAACAATGCCAAAGCGGGGAAGACTTCGGCAATAAACAATCCTTCGCTGCCGAGTTGGCAAACCTCAATGTTGTCGTTGGCCTTCAGAGACCACT
This sequence comes from Hyphomicrobiales bacterium, assembly GCA_031385245.1. Taxonomy (GTDB): domain Bacteria; phylum Pseudomonadota; class Alphaproteobacteria; order Rhizobiales; family Aestuariivirgaceae; genus Aestuariivirga. The sequence goes on from JANNBH010000001.1 coordinate 1,555, forward strand.
TAAAGCGCCAAATTGCAGCGTCATCTCCAAACATATTAGCTTTCGACTTGTTCGATGGTTGAACACCGCCACCAACATATGAAATGATTGAGGCTGCCACTCGTTCAACTGGACGACATCCAACCATGTTATTCACGATCGTCGGTTGATCAATTGCTACCATGCATAAGTCGAAGCGTAACTGCCTTTGCTTGATATAATTGACAGCTTCACCAAAAGTAGCAAGTTCTGGCGCAACGAAAATACTCTTACCTTGTTGATCTATTTCCAAAGCACATATTGCGCCAGGAGATTTCACGGAGTCTGTCCACGCGGAATCAAAACCAATAATGCAAACGCTCAATCAGCTCTGTTCCCTATTCAATTCCCCAGCACGGCCGCCTCAAGAATATCCAGCCCTTCATTGATAATCATCTCACTCGCCGTGAGCGGCGTGAGCAGGCGCACGACATCGCCGTAAACACCGCAAGTCAGGATCAACAACCCACGTTCCAAACATTTTGCGGCCAGCGCTTTGGCACCGCCTGCATCAGGCTTGTTGCCGCCATGCTCGGTCACCATTTCAAAGGCGCACATGGCCCCAAGCCCGCGGATATCGCCAATTGGCATACCTTTCTTTTTGGCTTTGATTGCATTGAGGCGCTTCATCATCATCTCGCCTTGCTTTATGGATTTCTCCAGCAGGCCTTCAGTTTCAAAAGCTTCAAACACACCCAGCGCTGCGGCACAGGCAATGGCATTGCCCGCATAAGTGCCACCAATGCCACCAGGGTCTGGCGCATCCATAATTTTAGCGCGACCTGTCACAGCGGCCAGCGGAAAACCGCCCGCCAGTGATTTGGCTGAAGTCACCAAATCCGGCTCCACGCCATAATGTTCCATGGCAAAGAATTTACCGGTGCGGCCAAAGCCGGATTGAATTTCATCAGCAATCAACAATATACCATGCTCATCGCAAAGCTGGCGCAGGCGTTCCATCAATTCTTGGGGAGCAATATAAAATCCACCTTCGCCCTGCACAGGTTCAATGATAATGGCGGCCACGCGTTGTGGCTCGACATCGCATTTGAACAACAACTCAATAGCGTGAATTGAATCTTCAACGGAAATACCCTTATGCGGAACCGGAAATGGCACATGCCAAATGCCTGAGGGCATGGGCCCGAACTTCGCTTTGTAGGGAGCAACCTTACCAGTCAGTGCCATACCCAAAAGTGTGCGGCCATGGAACCCGCCGTGAAACGCAATCACATCTGAACGGCCCGTATAGCAGCGCGCATATTTAATGGCGTTCTCAACTGCTTCAGCGCCTGTTGTGACTAAAGCAGATTTTTTTTCACCAGAAATCGGCACTGCGGCGTTTAATTTTTCGCACACTTCAATGAAGGGCTCATAAGGCATCACCATGGCGCAGGTGTGGGTAAATTTTTCCAGCTGCTCATAAACCCGCTTCATCACCAGTGGATGACGATGACCCGTATTGACCACAGCAATGCCGCCGCCAAAATCCACATAGCGGTTGCCTTCAATATCCCAAATCTCAGAATTTTCAGCCTTAGCCGCCATAACTGCGGCACCCATGCCAATGCCGCGCGACACTGCCTTAGCGCGGCGCTCCACCCAAGCTTTATTGGAACCAGCAGGTTGTTTGTGAAAGGGTGCGTTCATGGCGTTGTCTCCGAGAAAGTTGAAAGGCTAATTTAGCCTTGTCCGTGGTCCTGCGGCAACCCTAATGAATGGAGCCAGATTTAATATGGCTCACATAGGCTCAAAGTCGCTCGCGCCGCGCACAAATTCATTAAGCGCCGCGGGCCTGGTGGCTGGTGGCTCGCGGCGCAAACTACAGTTTTTAACATCACAGAGGCGGCATGTTGGGCCTAATGGACGCATGGCTGTGGACACATAAATTGTTTTGGTCAGCTGCTCTGGTGTGATTGTAATTCCAACCATCACATTTTTTTCGCGCGTCGCCAACATTACAATTTGCTTTCCATCGGCGCTTTGCAATGTTGTCACTTTGATTTCACGGTCACACTCAAACAATGGCAACTGCCCACACAAGCTACCTGATTGCGGCAAATGAAAACCGAGAGGCTCTAATTTTTCAATCACAGCGCCAGCGGAATCAACAGCGATAAACCCAATGCCCTTTGTCATTGCTAAACGCTTGAAGATTTTCGAGCCACTTACACTGAACCGCAGTGCTAACGCTTCAACATCAAACTTTAAATCCTCAGCCGATGACATAAATTTTGCTGCTGGGCACAAAATCGCCAGAGCAAAAATATGTGCAAGTTCTTGGCGCAATAAACGGCTGCCTTCGGCGTGTTTAGCAAATGGCGACGCCGAGATAATTTCTTCACATTTTGCACGGCCCTCAAGTTGGGCAACCAAGAGTGCTGCTTCCCAAAGCCGTTGAACAGGATCTAGCTTTTCGGAGATTAACAAGCGCTGCGAATGACGGTCATAGCGCGCGCGGTCATGGCCCATAATATCAGCAGGAATAATTCGCACATCAATTCCAGAATGCGCCCGCAATTTCGCTTTGAGCCCCGCCATCGGGTCATCCTTTGGTGAAAGCTCAAACCAAAGTTCTTCGGCCACTGCCTCAAGTGCCGGAAATGATATCTGCTGCTGCACAAAGCGGCGCACGGCATCAAATGGAATTTCACGTTGTGCTGTGCCGCCAACCACCATATTTTGTGAGAGTTCGCCAAGACGCTTCAAAACTTCGCGGTAGGCTTGATAAAGTTTGACGGTGGCTCCAACCAGATTTGGCGCAACAAGTGCCGCCTCTTGCAACTCAGTCAGAGCTGGAATTTCACCCACCAAAAGTGGATCAGAAATTACTTCTTTTAGCTTCGCAAGATTATAGCCTGTTTCTGGTGCAGCAGCTAACTCCGCAATATCCACGCCATGCAGCGTATTCAGTTTTATTAAAAGTTGCGCCGTGATGGGGCGTTGGTCGCGTTCAATTAGGTTGAGATAGCTTGGTGAAATTCCCATATTCTCGGCCAGAGCAGCTTGGCTGAACTGCAATCTATTGCGAATGCGCCGCAGCCGTGTTCCGGCAAATATTTTGCTTCCAGCCATATTTACAATCTTTACAAATTTCGTAATAATAATTTACAGAATATAACACATTATCTTGAAAATAATAGCCTTGGCTGCGCCGCAATGTAAATATCAGTCAAAGATTTACAGGAGCTATTATGATCACATTCGACGCAATTACCCCATCAGCCCCGAAAGGCCGTTTTGATGGCATTCACAGAAATTACACGGTGGCCGATGTGCAGCGCCTGCGTGGTTCCACGCAAATTCGGCACACACTTGCCGAAAATGGTGCCAATCGTTTGTGGTCGCTCCTCAAAGAAGAACCCTTCATCAACGCCCTCGGCGCGCTTTCCGGCAA
>JANNBH010000005.1:0-28559 GCA_031385245.1 Hyphomicrobiales bacterium
TGCACTCAGATTGCCCGCCAGAATTGTCACCGTGCCGCTCAAGGCCGCATAGTCCGTAACCGAAGTCGCGGTGCCACCAACCGAATAGCTCACAACCGTATTCGTCGCACTGGCCTTGTCCAAGGACACCGTCATCACACCATTGGGCAAGGCTTCCGTGCCCTGCGTCGTTGCCAAGATCGACACCGTCGCTGTGTCGTTGTCGGTTATATTTATTGACGTACTCGGCGTCGCACCAAGATCGTAGGCGGCAGCGTCAATGATTGTCAGGGTTACGGTCTCTGTGCCTTCAACGATTAAGTCGTTATTTGCAGTATTCACATCAATGGGAACATTGACTGTGTTGCTGCCCGAAGGAATTGTGACAGTTCCCACGGTCGCATAGTCGGTGCCCTGCGTTGCGGTGCCCGTCAAGCTGAATGTCACTGTTGTGTCCGCGGCGACGTTTGAACTTGCGGTAATTGTAAAACTACCATTTCCGCCACCTTCAGTGGCACTGGTGGAACCGGTAATTGATAGGGTGGGAGGAGGAGCGGCGCAAGTTGCGGTCCAGTTCGCAGAAGCCACGCCTCCAGTCCCATTCTGCTTAGTCAATGTAATGTTGATTACCGGATTTGCGCCGCTTGTCCGTGTCCAAGTTTGTGAGCCTGTTGTCACTAACGGAATGGGACCAACAGGCACAGGTCCGGTCACAGCACCGCTTACAAACGAAGACTGAATATCTTTGACGGCGGTAGAGGTAGAAGTATAAGAAAGTAGGATCGTCGTTCCCACAGAAGCGTTGGTAACCGTCAGTGCGTCGCTGTCTGTCGCATTGTTTGAATTGGCGGTAAGGAGAGAGTCAGAAATCGTTCCCACTGAACAATTTAGAGTGACGGCATTGGCGAATGCAGAGCCATTGCCAAGCTGAACTGAGGCGGCAATTGCGATCGCTATTGTCAAAGCAATTCGCTTGATTTCACCCAATCCGCACAACTTGCGCGCCATAACATTCCAAACATTCGCCATCGAAAAAACCCCTGTCGTAAGCGCGCCAAGCGTCATGCAAATCAGTTAAGATCAACATGGCTATATGGCTTTACACATCTCTTCCAACCTTAGTGCGTAGATGAAAAATGGGTCTGAGAGTAGCGCAAGTTAGCAAATCATTAAAATTGTCCTAAAAAAGTCTGATTTGTGGCAATTTTGCAACATTCCGAACCCACAGGCTTACAGTAAGGTTGTGTTCGCAAGCGCCAGCTCAACCAAAATTAAACATTGTTGAAATCCCAATCAGCACGCCAAATTTCTTACTGATTCTAAACAGTTCCAAAACCTAATGACTGATGATAGCGACTACGATATTGGCGGATAGCAAATTGCCGGTGCATTTAGCCGGGCCTAAACGGCTATCACACGCCACTTGTAAGGCCGCGATGGTTTGATCGCCAACAATGCCATCAAGCGGTCCCTGGTAAAGACCCTGCGCTTTGAGCGCTGTTTGCAATCCATAGCTATAGAGATTTTGGTTGGCCCTGAACACCCTAATATAGAAAGCCTCAGTCTCAAGTTCTGGATGAGCGGTGATTTCTTTAGACATGCTTGCCAGCGAATTGATGTCTGCCTTGCCCGGCGCATCATACTGAATCATTTGGTCTAGTTTTTCAGCGATTGAGGGCGGTTTGCCATAGCGTTTGGCATAAGCACGGGCCTTTGATTGACTTTTCTTGAAGTAGTAGTTTCCGTTTTGCATCAAACCAATCAAATATCTTGCCGCTGTGGCGTTTCCAGCATCGGCGGCCTGTTCTAGAATTGCCAATGTTTTAGCTGGGTTACTTTTAACTCCGCCCATGCCCCACATCCACCGTTGAGCTTCTAACACTTCAATGTTCGGCTCTTTAAGGGCGCGGGCTTTGTCCCTAAAATCCGTATACTTGGCGGTGCCGCCTTTGCCCATTTTTTTAAAAATAGCGCCTTGCGCCAGTGTATACCATGCCGACCCATGCCCCGCATTTCCGGCCAATATCAGATATTTTACAGCCAGTTTTGTGTCGCTGGACGATTTGCTCCATATAAGTGCCGAACCGAGTTGTTCCACTCCATCGGTATTGCCTAGAAAAGCAGCTTTCTCAAGAAAAGCTCTGCCACGCTTTGGATCAGGTTTGGTCTGTGAGCCATCCAAATAATACCGCCCAAGAACAATTAGGCTCTTGGCATCACCATTCTCTCCGGCGGTTTGGAGCAGCTTCAAGCCCTCTTGGGTGTTTTTTGTAACCCCAACCCCCTTTATCAAAGCTTCACCAAGAACGCGCCCAGCGTCTTTATTACCGGCTTTCATACTGCGTCGCAAAAAATCATCTGCTTTTGCAGCGTTGCGTTCTACACCGCTACCAGAAAGATATAGCGTTCCCAAAACATCCAAAGCATCACGATTTTCAACTGCCGCAGCGCTCTCAAGAAGTGCGAGCCCCTCCTCGGTTTTGCGAGGCAGATAATAGCCATTTGCATAAATTTCGCCAAGGGCAGCCTTTGCGTTTACGTCCCCCAAAGCAATAGCAGCCTCGAGCAGCTTAACACCTTCTTTAGGATTCTTGGTCAGAACCCACCCAGTTATAAGTTGCTTACCCAATGTAAGGCGGGCATCCGCACTGCCAGCCACAACACCCTTTTGGAGATAGTCTAAAGATTTTTGCGGGTTTGCTTCCACGCCACTTCCCCACAAATATTTTATGCCAAGAGTGGTGAAGGCATCAGCATTTCCTGCGGCAGCCGCACTCTCGAGAAGTGATAACCCCTTCACGGCATCGCGTGGCAGATAATTACCGTCGACGTATATTTCTCCGAGAATAACTTTTGCCTCAACATCGCCAGCTGCAATTGCAGTTTCCAGAAGCTGCTGCCCTTCAATAGTTTTTTTTTGCAGCACCCATCCCGTGAGAAATTGTTTGCCAAGAATTCGCCTACCGTTGGCGCTGCCACCCGCTACTGACTGTTCAAGAAGGTCCATCGCTTTGGCTGGGTCAGCTGTAACACCAATTCCCCAGAGATATTTTTCACCAAGCGCGGCAAGCTCATCAGCATTTTGCGGCGCAACTTCATTCTCAACGATCCGCGCAAAGCTTTTCAAATCTGAAGTAGAAAAATAACTTTCCGCACCAAACCCAAGTTCTGCATACTTAATGTTGGCGTTGTCAATTAAGGCCTCTTTACTGAAGGCAGACACAATATTTAAACTTGTAGCAGCCACTAAAACATGCAGCCCAATTGCGCTTAGACCAAACCTGAACTTGCCAAACACAAAAAGCTTAAAGAAATTTCTTTCCACCGGCCTAACTCCAAGCAACCAACTCTGGTCTACGAATTTCCAAGCAAAATAGTTTAGCAGTACAACTATCACATAACAACTTTTCCGCGTCAAATGACCATTTCTGCGCTTCAGAAGAACAGTGCACACACTACTATCGCGCGGCATCAAGTTTGTTAATTGAATTCAATACTGAATTGCAAAAGGTCAATCACTGTACCGCTTATTGGCGGCAAAAATAATATTACACGTGAATTTGTCGATTGGTCAACATTGGAAAGTGCATCATCTTTAAGAACTGTAGAAATTGTGAATGAGTTGTATTCAGATGTTAAATCTATTTTGTCCAATACAATTCTTCGATCTTGTTCGTTCATTCTCGGAATGCAAATCTCTGCACTCAGAGTTGATGGATTTTGACTTTTTGCTCGGACTGTAACTTTTACTTTATATTCGCCCAATTTGGAAAGTGCTTTGGTACTTCGCTCTAAGGTAACCCATCCACAGCTTTTTATGTCTTCCAGTGAAACTGAAACTGCAAATTTTCGGCCCGCACCGTCTGCTTCTGTTACATCTACAGGCGATTGACTAATCTCAATGAGAGCATCAAGGTTATTTTCAAACCCAATCCAAAAATGTGGGACTATTTCCTCATATGAGGTCACCCTCAACTTGCCGTTCACAGCGAATGCAACTTCGAACGGTGCGACATTATAAAAATCTGGGACTGCATTGGAAACAGGTTTCTTTTTGAGAATTAGCCTAAATACAAGATACATAATGAATATAAATTCGAAAAGGGCAGCGAGACTAAATATTGTGTTTTGAAAGTCCATTTTATCCTGCTTTAGTGTTGTTCACAGCGCGTCGCACGGGCATTCATATCAAGTAACTTCATTACAGTTTGTTCAAATCAAATCACCAGTTCTTAAAACTACCTGCTATAAGAGTCTCGAGAATCCTAACTGTTGTTGACTATGAAACTATGCTTAGATTGAGGGCGAGGAACACATTTCATGCGGCGTGGAAACTTCAAATTGGCACTGCCGCGAGCAATGCAGGGGATTAGATAATTTTTTGGATTGAAGCATGGCAACTCTTGGTTTTGTAGTTCTTTCTCATTCAGATACTCCGCAACTTGCTCGGTTGATATTTTCGTTAAATCAAAACTATCATTATCCATCAATTGTAATTCACCATGATCACTCAAAGTCTCGACTTCCGCTAACATCAGATGATCTTGGAAAGAACGTTTTAATTGTTGCGCCACACTTTCTAACCCAATGGTCTCATATTTCAGTTATAGATTCCTTCTTAGTTTCCCTGGAAATGCTATTCACTAAGTTTAGTCCGCAGTGGTTTATGCTTTTGAGCGCCGCATGTTACCCTGTTGCAAATGGTGATCGTGTAATGCGAGAACTTGAGAACTCAGAGTTCGACGCCTATATCGAGCATCACAATATTAGCAAGAAATTCGGTCTTTCATCTCCGACCACAGTTAAGGAGCAATGGTTCTTGGACTGTCAAGAGCGATATATTTCGACCGCACAATGGCCAAACCAGCCATTTTCAAATAATTATGACTGCTATGTTGGCGAGGACTGGTTCACTGGAAATTACAAAGCCGCAATCACGCTCATAAACTCTAGGCGAGAACAAAACACGCTTTTCTACCATTACTGCAGGGTTTTCAATCCCGGGGAATCGTACTGCCAAACAATTTTGGCAAACAAGCCCGAATTGAAACTTTGCATTGAGAATAGAAGATATTCTGACTGGTCGTTAGGCGGTTCACACCCAAAAGAACTAACAGAAATTGATTTGCCCGCATTATTAAATTCGAATTGCCATTTTGCGAGGAAGTTTACGGACAACATTAGTGATGGACTGGTTCAAAAGTTGGATTTGGTGCATGCCGCATTACGCTGAACATCCATAATTATTGGGATAATACCAGTCTCAACACATACACTAAACAGCAACTCAGCTCTTTGCCGATACCAAATTTTTCGGCATCAGTATGTGAATTTTTTCGAACCCTGTAGGCCAATACAATAAATAAACTGGGTCGGGTAAGTTGTCTAGCACACAGTGCAATTCAATTGGTTTATCACGCACCAATTCCACATTCCTAGATGCCGCCTGTGACCTGAATATCGACTCAAGATCAGGAGAAACTTCAACCATCGTAAGCTGGGCTAAAGGCAAACGCTGGTCCATAAAAGGGTAAACGCCATCGGGGAGGACATATGTAGATCTGGAAATTTTTACGAACTCCGCAGGGCGACGTTGCAATAACCACTGATTTGCCTCACCGGCCAAACAAATATCAAAATCACTGGTTCTCACAAAATCATTTATTGCAAGTCTAATTCCTCCGTCTTTATGGTGGGGGTCGCGTTGCCAATCGTCACCAATAATAACTCCGCCAGGACGAATTTTGGATGCCGCAGCTCTTAACTCTCCCAGTGTCATATTGTACTCGTGAGACGTATCAAGATAAATCCAGTCAAGGGAATGATCGTTCAATGAATTGAACCATTTCCGAGAGTCACCTTCCACAATTTCAACAGATCCACCTTGGTACCCTTGAACTCGTATGCAGGCTGCTGCCTTGGCATCGGCGGTCTTTAACCTGCCGTAATCAGTATAGGCGCCCCAATCACCAAAAAACTCACCCATCCCCTTCCACATATCGACCAAGTAAAGTTTTTTCGGACGAACAATTTGTAGAATGCCCTCCGAGAACATTCCGGTGAAAACACCGATTTCTGCACCAACAGACTCTTTGGGCAAAACAGACAATATCCACTTTCTTGCGGCAAGACCGAACTCCACAACAGCCATATCTGCAACAGCAACCGACGGCGCAGAATGATAGAGTTTTGCCAATTCCTCGTTCACCATGATGTTTTTATCTTCCTTTTGCTGTGATTTTCTATTTCGATATTTTAGACGCAAACAAATTTGGCATTCTAAACTAGCTTAACATTTAAAACTTTCAATCACGCCCTGTGCAACAACTTGCCTAACTCAACTCGTAAGGGATAATCATTTCTGAAACGACGAGCCGCGAAATTAGCAACTGCTCAACAATGAAACTTTGGCCTCGCATCACCACGTCAAAACAATTTTCCTAAAGAATGACCGAGCTGGTTCAACAGCTGACCCCGCCGGCAGCCTTATCGCTGCACATATGGTAAGACCGTAGCGCCGTGCCTCGTCAAGTTCAAGCGCCAGTTCATGCAACTCAAATTTTCGTTCGACCCTTTTCCAACCTGAAAATGCAAGAGATTTAGTTGGTCCATCAAAAGTCCATTCACCAAGTTCAGATGGCCTTGCCAACGAAATCGAAAACTCAAATGGCGAGACGTCTTCTTGGGCAACCTCAACGGAAGCTACAACACCTTTTGCAAAGGCCGGGAAAGCCCAAGGCAAAACCGCTACCACCACACCTTCTTTACAGGGCCTCAAAAGGAAGCCCTTTTCATTAGTAGGAAATTCTAAAAGTTTTTCTTTTCCGCCATAGGCTGTTCCTAAAACAGCACTACACAGTTCTTCATTGGTTAAAGCTCTGGCGAATTGCCGGGTGGGCAGAATACCAATGCGGGGCCGTCTCGGTTGGCCTAATCCCATATAACCTGTTCGGCTCAGACCAATAAAGCTGACAAGCGTTTTTCGAACTGGCTTTTTTGTTTCACTATGCCTGATGCAGATAGCAAGAGTGACAGGCGCTTTGCTTGGGCTTTTCAAACTCAGCGTAATTTTTCTAGACCTAAAATCTGGTTGCAGTTGCACCCAGTCGCTCGATGCTAATATGTCTTGTCCCGCTTGGGATGATTCAGGTGAACTGCTAGTTGGAACTGAACTTACCAATCCTGCCAATATCTCAATCGGGGAGCTTAACTCTTCATATAGAGCCACGTCGAAGCTGAGTGTTAAGCTGCCCGCAGGAAGTGCTGCTGTCAGAGTTGCTACAACCATTGCATTTGGCTCTGATTGAAAAACAATTTGACCATCTTTTTCAATAAAGCTCAGCGGAGAGTCGGCTGCAACATCACTTGACGCAACTGAAAAACCTTTGAGTTTTTCCATATCAAAAATCTCGACCTGTGCAGGTGCCAGTGGCTCCTCTATGGAAGATGTTTGATCGGAAGACGCTACCAGTAAATTCTGTTGTATCTTGGTTGCAAAATCATTGGTTCTGAGCTGACCTAATAAATTCAAGGCCGTGTCTGCCCTACCTTCAGCAGCTGCGGTGCCTGCCAACCATTCAAGTGCTGCATCGGAATCTGGTTCGAAATGATTTAGCCCTTCGTGGCGTGCGTTGGAAAGATCATAGCGCAACCTAAAGTGATAACCCTTGCGTTCAGAATCATCGGTATTTTGACTGATGAGAAGTTGATAGATATGAGATAGGCCCTTGAATTTATGCTTCTCAAAAAGCCGAAGAATTGGCAAACGGGATTCAACCCAATGTGAACTGCGGAACATGCCTTCGGCACTTGAACGATACCAATAGGTCGCTTCAGGAATGATCCTAATTTTGAGATCATGTAGGGCAGCGCGTGTAAAGAACTCCCAATCGGAGGCTATAAACCCATAATCCTCTACGAGGTAGCCAATTTTGGCGAATACGTCTCTGCGTATAATGGCGTTAGCGTCGCCGAATGAATTGAACACGAATGCACAATCAAGTGAACCGCCCAAAGGGAAATACTCAATTAGCCCATCATCAGGATTCTTGGGCAAATGTGGTCCAAGGAAAATTTTTGAAACTGAAGTACAAATATCGGAGCCGCTGGTTTCGAGCGCCTTCACAAATGTTGTGACAGCATGGTTTAACAAGGCATTGTCGTCATCAAGAAATAGAACATAGGCACCACTTGATGCTTTTATTCCAGCATTACGCGCGGCTCCAAGATATTGATTTTTTTGCCGAAGTATTTTCCATCCCCGTTCCTTAAATTTTGGTTCGAGTGACTTTAGGAAAGCAAGTGACTCAGGTTTTTTGCTGCCATCGTCAACTAGAACTACCTCGATGTTCTGATAATCTTGTTGTTCAACCGACTTGATAGCATCAGCGAGGAAATTGGGACGCTCATAATGGGCAATAACAATTGAAACTAATTTTTTCTGGACGCTAGATTTCCGGGGCTTGGTTTCAGATACTTTGGAATTGGCAAGTTGGCCCTCTCTAAAGAACCGCCAAGCATCTTCATTTTTTTTGCGCGATTGCGCTGATGCTAAACGTTTCTTGGGTTGCGAAACTGCTTTTGTAATAGCTTCGGCCAAAGCAGACGATGTTACATCACAAAGCTCACGCAGCCCCTTAGTATCAACAAACTCGCTGTGACTGCCTGCGTTAGTTGCAACGGCGTTTATGTCATTTTCAATACTGGCTTGGAACAATCGCCCGCCGCTTGCCACTAAGTTCGGGAATATGGCAACGCCGTTTCTTTGCTTTAGATATGCTAAACTCTGCTTTTCAGATAGCCTTGGAAAGTATTTCAACGTGAAAGGCCACTTTGTAGCCCTCCGCATTATCAGCCCACCTGTATTCTCACCGAGGATATAACTTAGGGGTCCAAATATGTTGATTGTGAAATCTGCTTCACTGGCTTGTGCAATTCTATCCAGCGCATCACAAAATAATACTAAACCATTTTGATATTCCCAGCCTGGCCAAAAACCTATTTCTATTGAGCTTGTTTTGCGTAACGGCGGGGCAGTATTTTCATCTTCTACGCGCAATTCATAAGGCAGAAGTGGTTGGATTACTTTTAAGTTTGTTGGTGAACTCCACCCCTTCTTCGAAATCCAATCCCGCATATAGAGTGAGCTTAAAATGACGGTGCCGGCATTTTCAAAACAATACCGTTCCATATGTAATATAGCGAGTGTTTGCATGTCACTATGAAGTGTTTTATCAGCTTCCGCTAACCATTCTGTTGGCGTATGGGCCAGCAGCGATAAAGGTTGATCGCCTTCACGCAACCCCAATTCTTGAGCCAATAATGTGCAATAAGCTAAGCCACCTCCGAGAGTGCAATAAACTTCATCAAACTTATTGCCTTTCAAGTAATAAAAAACTGCAAGCGAGGCTTTCTCCGCCGAGTGCAGATAAGGTGACAATTGCGGAGAATCCGTGAGGATTCGTAGGTTGATGAGATGGTTTTCGGCCAAACTTTCAATAATTTTCTGTTGATCATTTACGTTAAGCGAATTGGCCACCGTAATAGGCGGCACCCAAACAATCGTAACAGTCTCGCCCTGTGCAGCAAGATGCTGTGCCAAGCCAAGGGTTGCAGCGCCAGCATTTGTAAGAGTGCTATGGCCATGAAGATCACGCGTAATTATGCAAATTGATCTGGCCGCATGTGGCGCTGACACTGTTTTACTTTGTGGTTTCTTGCGCGGTAGTTTGGAAATTTTCTTAACTCCACAACAACTTATGAATGCGGTTTATCCGACCTTATTTATTCTTCAGCCAAATTTGTAAACATTTTACTGTAAGATTAGTAAATATTGACGGAATTAAATTACAAAGGAAGTTGTAGTTTGGGAAAGAAGGTAAGTGTAGCATGACGTTAACGCCACTAAAGCGGTTGGATAGTCGTCAAATTCTTCACGTTGTCGGAGAAATTCGGGCTTTCGTTGCAGTTCGTAACGAAAAGCAACGGCTTTCATGTTTCTTGAAACACTACCGTGACTTGGGCGTTGATCGTTTTTTTTTCGCAGATAATCTTTCGAATGATGGCACAGTAGAATACTTATTAGGCCAGTCGGACTGTCACGTTTTTTCAGCACCTGGAAATTATTTTGCTGAAAACGTTGAACCCCCAAAATGGACAAACGCCCTGGCAAATGTTTTTGGTGATGGTTATTGGTGCGTGACGGTTGATGCGGACGAACTGCTGGTTTATCCTCATTCTTCAACAGTGAAGCTGAAGGATTTTTGTGCTTTTCTTGATCGTGAAAATTCGCCAGCTGTGGCTGGGCCAATGATTGATATGTATGGCCCCGGCCCTGTGGCTGCCACAAGATTTACTGAAGGAAAGCATTTTTTAGATAGCTGCCCCTATTTTGATCCTGAGCCTGGCTGGATACGCCATGTTGAAAGTAGCCCGAAATGGCAAATGTTTGGAGGTGTTCGGGAGCGCGTTTTTTGGCACAATCAACCGAAGGAAAACCTGCCGCCCTGCATCAGCAAAGTGCCGCTTGTTAAATGGCGCAAGGGTGCAGGCTATTTGATTTCTATGCACCTTCACAGTGGCGCAAAAACATCGGCAATTTGGTGCGCCCTGCTCCACTTCAAATTCTTGAGTGGCTTTGCACTTATCACCAACGAACAAGTTGTTCTCAATCAAAACATCGAAGAAAAAGGCCTAAGCGAAAAAGCCATTTATCTTGCTGCATTGGCAGTCAATCCAAAGCTTAGTTTGATGGATAAACAGTCAACGCAATATGTGGGGCCAGATCAACTGGAAAAGCTTGGCTGGATCAAGTCTTCCACCGGATACAGGCGCTTTGTTGCCGATCTAACCCGCAAATCCAAAAAAGAATAGCGCCATCAAGATGGCGCTATCTATAAACTATTTATAAATAAGACTACTAAGACTTAGCCGCCACCCGAAGCGCCGCCACCTGGAGGGTTTTGGCTGCCGTTTCCAGTGGAAGGAGGCGCAATTGCAGTTGAGGCAAGTGCCGCACAAGCCGTATCTTTTGACTCTTTTGCGAACTTCTTGAAAAAGAGCTCCAAAGTTTCTGGTCGTCCATCATCAAGTGCTGCTTCGCATGCACATTCGGCTTCAGTTTTCGCGTCAGCAGCAGTAGAAATCCTAACACAACGTTGAAGATCTACGCCTGCAAAACTTGAGGCAGAGGCTGATATCGCCCCAACAGATGCGCCCAGCGTCAAAGCACTGAGTGCTGTGAGTAAATGTAATCTTTTATCCATCGCCATCTCCTAATTACGCAAATAAACATACCCCGTTCTGACAATTTGCTGACAACTCCAACTTAAGTCAATGTTTTATTTACTTTAAGGTAACTTTTATTTGTCGAATTAACGATTTAGCAACCCTATAGAGCGAGTAAATTTTTTGCTTTCAATTTTAAATTGAAATTTTTTATGTATTATTTAAAATTTTACTCTGTGGGCTCTGGGTTGACAAAAATTAGTCAATTTGTCATTTTAGACTACCGAGAGTTGTTTTTATTAAGATATTGTGTCCACATCCAACTGATAGACTTTTCAAGATTTGCACTTTGTTAGATTTGTTTGGTTAGAATCTGGTAATGCTAAAAAAGATCAAAACATTAAAAATTGTGGGATTATGCATCTTATTGATTTCAAGTCCCATTGCGCTGCAGGCTCAAGAGCAGCGGAGCTTTTACGAGATTTCATTAACTCCCAAAAATGTTTTAGTCGGTCGTGATGGTGGGGGGAATGTTGCGTTATATATTGTGAAAGCAGAAGATTATCGCGCAGACCAATCATTATTAGCATTTAACGGCCGGTGCGATTCCTCCTGCACATTATTGCTAAGCCTAAGTCCAGAACAGATATGTCTCATGCCTGGTGCAAGTTTTCGTTTTCATGCACCAATAGCCAAATCAACAGAAGCACGAAAATTCGCAACCGAAGTTATGATGGAAAAATATCCTAACTGGGTCAAATCTTGGATTAGCGAACACGGTGGGCTAAAACCACAGCTCATTATAATGGATTATCAATTTGCAAGTTTGCACATACAATCTTGCGATGCCACAATTTATTGATGGCCTTACAATTTGATAAATTTTTAACAATAGAACAAATTGATAATTAAGTTCACTTTGCCATAGCCGCTTTAATCCATCAGATAGTTCTAATTTTAGCGATCTAATTGAGTTAGATTTTATGCATCTCCCCTACCATCAAAGTTATATTTTTGGAGGTGGATTATGTTTAAAAACTTTAAGTTATCACAAGTCGCCAAAGCATTTCGCGCTGTTTTATCTGGCGCTTTGCTATTTTCAATTTTGTTGCCAACCCAAGCAAGTGCCATAAACTTACTACCTGTTAAGAGGCTAAAGTCAGTTTCGATTTTTAGTAATTCGGGTGGGAGCATTGGTAAGTTTGCTTTGCAATCTGCACAGTTTCGCAAAAGCCAAAAACTAGTTAGGTTTACTGGACGCTGCGATTCAGCCTGCACATTATATTTGGCTTTACCAGCTAAACAGATGTGTGTGGCACCTGGCGCTTTTTTTAGATTTCATGCGCCCGTACACGCCAATGCCCGCGCTGCACGTTTTGCTCAAACCTATATGATGCGGAAATATCCTGGCTGGGTGCGCGGATGGATTAGAAGCAATCACGGGTTAACGCGCAACTTGATTACGATGGATTATCGTTATGCAAGCCGGTTTATTCGCACCTGCTCTGTATAAATTTCAGCTTGCGCCCAATGCATAAATTTTGGGCGCAGGAGATTCACCATTTTGACGAAAAGGAGGGCCCATAAGGCCCTCCAATTGTAGTGATCGGTTTAGTTTCTCATTTGCCCCAAATTGCAGAATAGGCTTCGCGGTAGCCGTTCTGTGGGTCGAATTGGTTGCTATCTCCAGATGCTTTCAATCCTTCTTGTGTCACCAAAGCCGGAGACGTGATGTAACCGGAACATGCTTCGCCTGAAACTGCACGGTTCAATTCATCAACGAGTTGCCAGCCTTGCAGGTTAAGAGGTTCTGCGACGGTAATGGCTTGATACTCATTTGAACGGATGCGTTGAAACGCTGCTTCTGAACCATCACCCGCCGATCCTGCTTTTGGATTTGACTTACCATCAACACCAGCAGCCGCTAAGGCTGGTCCCATGAAGTCAAAATACAAGTCGTTGATTGCTAATGAGTGCGTCCATGCCGCGCCATGCTTTTGAAGAAGCGTGGTTGTCAATGGTCCCATACGCGTTGATGTTTCTGCAATTGGGGTATCAACCCATTCCAGAACTTTACCACCACCTGCTTCAATGACTGCCTTAAGACGCGCTGCCTTTAGAATTGCAATGGTGTAAGTTGAGTCTGTAAAAATAACTACACCTGGTTTTCCGCCGCCATCTTTCAACGCCCACTCAGCCGCCTTTTCAGAAACGGTCATGGCATCGGTTGATACGTTTGCGAAAATTCCACCGGGTGCATCACAGCCAATCTTTGGACCAGAATGCCAAGAAACCATTGGAACCTTAGCCGCTGCAACGCCTTCGAGCGCTGCCTGTTGTTCTGTGGCGTCAAAGCCATTGATTATGATACCGTCCGGCTTCAGCGCCATGGCTTGACCGAATGCGGACGTGCGTCCTTGCACCGATCCGGCTCCGTCTAGAACACGTACTGTCCAGCCAATTTTAGATGCAGCTTCCTCAACGCCTTTGGTAACGCCAAGGATGCCGCCATTTTTCAAGTCGGCAGCAAGAACAACAATAGTCTTGCCAGAGGCAGCTTTTGGACCTGCTTTTGGGCCATCAAAATCTTCGGCATATGAGATCGACATACCAAAGCTCGCTAGTATTGATCCTGATAGAAGTGTTTTTAGAAAAGTACGTTTCAGCATGGTTTTTCTCCCGTTTTGCTGTTTTTAGTTATTTCCTCGTGGCGCCTTTTCGGCGTTGTGCAAATCCGGCGATTCCGATTGCCACAAGGAGCGTCACGCCGTTGAACATCGGCTCGACCCAAAATGAGCCACCGAATTGCTGAATACCTGAAATGCCTATGGCCAGAATTGAAACGCCAATCACTGTACCCCATACATTGACACGTCCTGGTTTGATGGTTGTCGAACCGAGAAAAGCACCCACCAAAGCAGGCAGCAGAAACTCAAGACCAACGCTGGCCTGGCCAATGCGAAGCTTGGATGCCAAAATAACCCCGGCAAGTGCAGTTAGCACTCCTGAAGAAACAAACGCGCCAATGACATATTTGCGTGTTGGAATGCCATTAAGTTCAGCTGCGCGCTGGTTTGCACCGATGGCATATAGGTAGCGGCCAATGGGCATATATTCGAGCACTATCCAAAGTGCAACGACAATTGCCAAAACATAAAAGCCAGTAATAGGCAATCGGAGATCGGTTACAAAGGTTCCATTTATGGCCAAGAATCCCTTTGGCAACACACCGACCATTTGCCGCCCACCAGTGTGGGCGAGTGCGAGAGCATAGAGTACAGTGCCGGTTCCAAGAGTTGCAATGAAAGCATCAATCTTTGCTATTTCGACAAGCATACCGTTTAAAAAACCAACACAAGCCCCGAGTGCCAAAACAATGAGCACGGCAATTGGCCATGGAATGCCAAAAATTGTTTGAAGCGAAATTGCCAAAATATGCCAAAGCACAATGCCGTAGCCAACAGTCAGATCAATACGTCCAGCGGCCATAGGAATCATTGCTGCCAAACTCAAAATTGCGATGATTGCTTTGTCAGATATAATTGCTCTTAAATTCAACATTGTGGGGAATGTGTTTGGCAATAGAATTGAAAACAGAATGAGTAATCCTGCTGTCAAAAGCACCAGTCCATAAGTTGGCGCCCATCTTACGAGTTTTTGAAATTTTGTAAGGCCTTTCAATTCGGCTCGTGTTGGTTCTAATGCCGCTGACTCAATGGACTGCATAAAAATTTTCTTTCTTATTTTGATCTGTAATTTCGCCAGCTGAAGCAGCCTGAATTAGTGTCTCGGTGGAAAGGCCAACCCCTTCCAGCTCACCAACAACCTTTGCTCGACTAAAGACGATTGCGCGGTGGCAGATATTAGCAACTTCCTCAAAATCTGTAGAAACCACGATGACGCCCATGCCGCGTGAAAGCGCTTCAAACAACAACATATAAATTTCCGCCTTTGCGCCAACGTCAACGCCGGCTGTTGGATCCTCTGCAATCAATAATTTGCGATTGGTAGCTAGCCAACGGCCCACAACAACCTTTTGCTGATTGCCGCCCGAAAGTGCTTCAATGGCCAATGTTGGGTCATTAGGTGAAAGACCAAGTTCCTGGCCCATTTTAAAGGCCACCTCGTCTTCTTTACGGGCGCCCAGGAAAGACATTAGTCTTCGACCGATAGCTTTAGGATTGATAAATGCGTTTTCACGAATAGTGAGGGCCGGTGCAATTGATTCAACAACACGATCTCGTGCAACCATGCCCACACCAGATTCCATTGCAGAACGCGGAGATGATAGATCAGGCTTTTTGCCCGCTAGTTCCACATCTCCCGTATGCGAGAGCACACCAAACAAGGCACGTCCAACATCCTCGTGGCCTGCGCCGCGCAGCCCCACTAGACCCACAATTTCGCCCTGCGAAACTTCAAGATCGATCGGGCCAACTGTTCCGGTCACAAAGTTTGCAATCTTCAGCATCGTTTTGCCTTCAGCAATTTTTGGGCGGGCTATATCTCGTGCTTTGCGCCCAACAATCATGCTCACAAGCTCCTCAGCGTTTGTGTGAGCAATTTCACGCATACCCACCATCATGCCATCGCGAAGGACAGCGACGCGGTCTGCGATTTTGAATATCTCGTCTAGGCGATGGCTGACGTAGATCATGCCAACGCCTTTGTCGCGCAGCGGACGTAAGGTTTCAAAGAGCCGCCCCACTTCGTCAGCGGGAAGGCTGGCAGTTGGCTCATCGAGAACCAAAAAATTACAATCAACCGCCAAGGCCCGCGCAATTGCCACGAGTGATTTTTCGGTTCGGCTCAAGTCCGAAATCCGTGTTGTCGGATCAAAGTCACAACCCACTTTTTTCAGAGATTCAATGGCACGTGCATTCACAGCATCCCAATCAATTACACCCATCTTGCGAGCAAAACCTTGGGCAAGGGCCATGTTTTCCGCAATGCTCATCCATTCAATCAGGCCGAGATCTTGGTGGATGAAAGCAACTTTCTGAATTTCATTAAAGCGCCCGGGTTTGTGTGAGTATAGCTCACCGTCAATTTTAACAGCGCCTGAGTCCGGATTATGGATGCCTCCAAGAACTTTAATAAGTGTTGATTTTCCAGCCCCATTCTCGCCCAGAAGAGCAACAATTTCTCCGCGGCTTACATGCATCGACACCCCTCGCAGGGCTTGTGTGCCGCCAAACGATTTTACAATCGTATCGAAAAAAAGTCCCGCAGGCGTCGGCGACATTAGAGCCTCTCCCAAAGCACAATAATTACGGTAATCTTACGTTACCGGTAACCTTATGCTAAAATACGTTGCAAAAATGATCAAAGTCAAGAAATATGTTACCGGTAACTCACTAAATACTTGAAACTCGTTCGAAAGCAATTTCATGGCACATGGAAGCAACAAACGCCAAACCGTTAGCCTTGCAGAAGTTGCAGGCGCGGCAGGCGTTTCTAAAATGACTGCTTCGCGCGTTATTCGCGGCGCTTCTGGTTTTTCCATGGAGACCCGAGACAAAGTTCTCAAACAGGTCGATCTGTTAGGTTATGTTCCAAATCGCATTGCAGCGGCATTTGGTTCGGAACAAACATCTACAATTATCGGTGTAAGTGTGCCTCATCTATCAGGCGGAATGTTTGGTTTTGTTTTAGACAGTATCAACACAGCACTTGCCAAAACTGGTTATCAAACCATGATCGGCGCACATGAGAACTCGGTAATTACCGAAGAAATTTGGGTGAAGAACATTCTTTCATGGCGGCCAGCTGGACTTGTTCTGAGTGGTCACAGTCACACACAGTCCACGCGCGACCTTCTCAAAGCGCAGGGTATTCCAGTGGCCGAAATTTGGAATCTGAACACCAGTCCGATAGATCTTTCAATTGGATTTAACCACTCTGACTGTGGTTACGAGATGGCCCAATACATTTTGAGTCAAGGGTATAAACGCATTGGATATGTGGGTGCTGATGCCCACGCCCCCGGAATGGGACGATTGCGGAAAAATGGATTTGAATCGGCCTTAGACGCTGCCTCAATGAAATTTGCAGCAATCGAAATTTTGAATGATCGCAGTGGATATTATGCTGGTTACTATGGGACCGAAAATATACTTAATCGAAGCCCAAATCTCCAAGCAATTTACTATCAGGATGATGCCATGGCGATTGGCGGAATTTTTTATTGCCAGTCAATTGGTATGGATGTTCCGAAAGACATTGGCATTGCAGGCTGGGGCGGCATGGAAGCGGCGTCAGTGTTGCCGCAACGACTTACGACTACAATTGTCAGTACTCAAGGTCTTGGTAGGTCTGCTGCTGATGCGCTCATTGCGAGAATTCGTGGCGAGGCCGTGCAGGATGTGACTATAATTCCAACGCGATTAGCTCCTGGGAATACTATCTAAATGCTTATTAAGGCGTGCCTATTATGCGCGCAGTGTGGCCTTTCATCATTTCCATAGAGCTTTTATGAAATGAACCTGCAAATCGTTGCCAGGGGAAATATCCTTCAGTTTTAAGAAATGGCGGAGAGGGAGGGATTCGAACCCCCGGAGGGCTTGCACCCCCTACGGTTTTCAAGACCGTCGCGATAGACCACTCCGCCACCTCTCCGCAATGAAAAATGAGGGCCTTCAAGCGCTTCAAATAGCATTGTTTGGCGCTGAGGCAAGAGGCAATTGTTGGTCAATAAAATACCCCGTGGGAGCGCGACTTTCCCACGGGGTTTCGTTTGCAGGCTTCTTTTTATTATAGGCGGTACAGAATTTGGTCAGTCCAGAAGCGCTCTAAACGGCCGAGGGCTTTGTTCAAGCGGTCAAACTCATCAGTTGTTAGGCCAACAACTTCTTCGATGGCTTGAAGTTGGCGATTGTATAAAGCATCCACACGGCCGCGAATGATGTTGCCCTTGTCGGTGAGCTTGATGCGAACGGAACGTTTGTCAGAGCTAGAACGCTCATGGTTCACATAGCCCTGCTCTACCAGCTTCTTTAAATTATATGAGACGTTTGAGCCTTGATAATGGCCACGCGATTTAAGTTCGCCCGCAGTGAGTTCAGCATCGGAAATGTTGAACAGCAACAGGGCTTGCACTGGGTTCACTTCTTTTTCGCCGCTGCGTTCAAAATCATCTTTGATCACGTCGAGCAAACGACGATGCAGGCGCTCGATCAGTGTTAGTGATTCCAGATAACGGCCTTTAATGTCTTTGCGTTTTGGATCCAATGGAGCAAGACGCGGATCCCCTACAGCTACTAGTGCATTCATGTTAGCCACCTTTGTTTTTCCTGTTTCGTGAGGCCTGCCTCTTTTGGGTCAGTTCCTCTTGATGGGATCACAATAAGGCCGTAGGGCTTAAATTCGGCTGAAGAGTTTCGGTAAATTTATTGTTATATTTTCGATTATTTGCAAACAGTTTGAACACAGTTTACGGCGAGTTTTCGCAAACAGTTAATGAATTAACTACAGCTTTGGGCGCTGGCTTGGGCTTCAGCACGGCGCATGGCCGCTGCCGTTGAAGCTTTGCCAAAACTCAGCAATGTGCGCTGATGGGTGGCCACAACATTAGAATAGAGCGCATTGATTGCGTGCGAACCCATGGTGCCACAACGGCGCTGCAAATAATAACGCTGAGCGAGATTTGAATAGGCGGCAAGTGCAACAGGTGAATTTGGCTTTAACTTTTTCAATGCAGTTTTGTTTGCAACTTGCTTGATCACTGGCTTCTTGACGATAGGCGCTAGTGTCATGGCGGGTTCAACTGAAGCAACGATTGGAGCGGATGTTTCTGCGGGTTGTGTTGCCATTGGTGCAAGCGTTTGTGCGGATGCTATTTGAGCGGCACTTAAGATGTTGGCAACTTCAGCTTTCTCTAACTCTGAGCATGTTGCAATTTTTCCGGCCGCTTTGCCGCGTGCAATTGCTCCGCTGGCATCGGACACTGATTGTTGCTGGGCCAATGCAATTTCAGCACGGGCCACAAGATTTGATAATGCACTATGCTCTTCGGCACTGAGAAAGCTGCATTTGCTATCGATGGTTTGAGACTTAGCGAGAAGCTCGGTTGCTTGTTCAGGCGACAAGGTTTCGGCATTGACGTTGGTGGTCAACGGTATAAGAAAAAACGGCAATGTGATCAGTCGTGCGAAGCTGTGCATGTTCTCTTCCCATAAAATTACAGCGACAGATGTGGAGTGTTTATCCCTAATTTTAGATAAATTTTAAGTTCCAGATTCACAGTTTGGTTAATGAATGGTTACAGATTTGCCTTTGCGATGAGGCTTTAGTAATAGGTTTGTATGAACACAAATTCTACACCACACTTTCCGGCAACACGTTTGCGGCGCAATCGTATGACGGCTTGGTCGCGCGAACTGGTTTCAGAAAACACTTTGCAAGTAAGTGATTTGATCTGGCCACTGTTTGTTATTGATGGTCAGAATAAAAGTGATCCCGTTGGGGCAATGCTCGGTGTTTCAAAGCTTTCAATTGATGTGGCGGTTGAGAGGGTTAAAGAAGCGCGAGATTTGGGCATTCCTTTGATTGCATTATTTCCCAACACTGATGCTGCTTTGCGAACGGAAGACGGCGCAGAAGCTTTCAACCCTGATAATTTGGTGTGCCGTGCCGTGCGCGCCATTAAAGCTGCCGTACCTGATATTGGCATTATGTGTGATGTGGCGCTGGACCCCTATACCAGCCACGGCCATGATGGGTTGATGGCTGGTGGCGAGATTGTAAATGATCTTTCAGTGGCGGCTCTGGTGCGGCAAGCTTTGGTGCAAGTTGAAGCGGGCTGCGATGTGGTTGCGCCATCGGACATGATGGATGGGCGGATTGGGGCCATTCGTAATGCCTTGGAAAAAGCGGGCCATCACAACACGCAGATCATGGCTTATAGTGCCAAATATGCCTCTGGCTTTTATGGGCCGTTTCGCGAGGCTGTTGGATCATCAAGCACATTGAAGGGTGACAAACGCACCTACCAAATGGACCCTGCCAACAGTGATGAGGCGCTTCGTGAAGTTGCGATGGATTTGGCTGAAGGTGCCGACATGGTGATGGTGAAGCCAGGCCTGCCATATTTGGATATTATTGCGCGGGTGAAAACTGAATTCAAAGTTCCCACCTTTGCTTATCAAGTGTCCGGTGAATATGCGATGCTGATGGCCGCAATTGAGCGTGGCTGGTTGGACCCGGTAAAAGTTATTCCAGAAAGTCTGATGGCATTTAAGCGGGCCGGTGCTGATGGGATTTTAACTTACTTTGCAGTTGAAATGGCGAAGAATTTGCGGCGGTAGTCAGCGATTTGGTTTGATAAGCAGCGTATAAAAAACACCGTCACCCTCGCGAAAGCGGGGGTCCAGCTTCAACCCACTTTCCGAAGTAAGAAAGCTGGTTTCCCGCCTTCGCGGGAATGACGATTTTGGGGGATGGCTTAGCCTAACGTGAAAAGAGTTCAGCTACTTAATCAACCTTGCAATCAAGCTGGACGTGTCCCATCTGCCACCACCCATTTTTTGCACTTCGGAATAGAACTGATCAACCAAGGCAGTAACCGGCAAGTGCGATTGGTTTTTGCGGGCTTCGGCCAAGCAGATGCCTAAATCTTTCCGCATCCAATCAGCGGCGAATCCGAAATCAAATTTTCCAGCGATCATAGTTTTGTGGCGGTTTTCCATTTGCCATGATCCAGCTGCCCCTTTGGAAATCACGTCAATCACCTGCTCCATATCTAACCCCGCCTTCATGCCAAATTGCACGCTTTCGGCAAGGCCTTGCACCAATCCGGCAATGGCGATTTGGTTGCACATTTTAGCGAGTTGGCCAGAACCCGCAGACCCCAGCAAGCGGCACATGCGGGCGAAGTTTGCTATTAGCGGCTCCGCCTTGGCATAGTCCGAGGCATCGCCACCGCACATCACGGTAAGCAATCCATTTTCCGCACCTGCTTGACCGCCCGACACTGGCGCATCGATAAAGCCAAACCCACGCTTCTTAGCTTCGGCATGAAGTTCACGCGCCACATCGGCGGATGCTGTTGTGTGATCGACGAATATCGCTCCGGGCTTCATGCTGTTGAAAGCGCCATTTGCACCAATGGTCACTTCGCGCAAATCATCATCATTGCCCACACAGGCGAATACAAAATCTGCGCCTTCACTTGCTGCCTTTGGCGTATCGGCGATGGTGCCCTGATTTATGCTCACCCATTTTTCGGCCTTGGCCGCTGTGCGATTGTAAACCGTCATGCTCACGCCCGCTTTGCGCTGCAAGTGGCCTGCCATAGGTGACCCCATTACTCCCAAGCCCAGCCACGCGGTTTTCAGTGTCATATCAATCTCCATCTCTTGAGCGCACTCATAGAAGAATTTTTTTGAACACTCCAGCAGCACTTGCGCCAACGCTTATGCAGTAGGATACTGGCGCAATGGAGAAAATGATTTGACTGTTGAAGGCCGCAATTTTCCGCAGTTTTTTATCACTGCGCCAAACCCCTGCCCTTATTTGCCCGGCAAAAAGGAACGTAAGGTGTTTACGCATTTGGTGGGCGCTGATACGCGCCATTTGAATACGCAACTTTCGCAAGGTGGTTTCAGGCGCAGCCAGAACATTGTTTACCGGCCCGCGTGCGATGCGTGCAAGGCGTGTTCTTCAGTTCGGGTTCCGGTCAAAACTTTTGATTGGACTAAGTCATTCCGCCGCGTGCTCAAACGCAACCACGATATAGTTACGCAAGTGGTGAAAGCCAAAGCGACGAGTGAGCATTATTCGCTGTTCAGAGGTTATATTGATACACGCCACTCTGAGGGCGGCATGGCCGATATGTCAGTGCTCGATTTTGCCGCCATGGTGGACGACACCATTACGGATAGCCGCATTGTGGAATATCGCTTTGGCCCTTCGCACCCACAAGCAGGAGAATTGGTGTGTGCGGTGCTTCTGGATATTCTGGGCGATGGCCTATCGCTGATTTATAGTTTTTATGAACCAAGTTATGACTATCGCAGCTTAGGAACATTGGTTGTGCTGGATGCTATTATGCGGGCGGATCGCTTAGATTTGCCTTTTGTCTATTTGGGCTATTATGTCGAAGGCTCGCGCAAGATGGAATATAAGGGGCGCTTCCGCCCACAAGAACGGCTGTCTGGCGAAGGCTGGATGTTACTTCGTTGACGAAAACAACTCCCTTTAAAGTTGTATTTTTTGATTAACACTCGTTTTCTAAATTTGAGAGTTGTTATTGACTCCGGCGCTTGCCGCTCTATCGAATAGCCTGGGGGCTGGAGTTATAATGATTGCTAAGGGCTTACATAATCCGCTGGGAATAGCGCGGCTGATCGCCATGTTGGAGGCCAAGCTGCTAGCCATAGGCTATAGTGTTGATGTGAGCAGTGACTTTGGCCAGTTGAATAAAACTAAGCTTGAATTGCGAAAATCCCGCGTGGGCCCGATGCATGATGCTGAGGTTTGCGATTTCAGCGATGAACGCGCCTTTTGGATGCGTTTGCTTGACGATAATGGCCAAACGGTTGGCATACAGGCTTATCGTTGCGACTATGTTGAAACGTCACTGGCCGATTGGCTGCCAAATTATATGATCGGCGTTTATATGCGCCGTGAAGAAATTATGATGCCAAGCCACCCCAAGCCACCGCGCGGCAGCATCTCATGGAAGTTGCGTGGGCGACTGGTTTATGAAGGTGAGCTTTGGATTGCTCCGGCTGCTAAGGGCAAGAATGTTTTTGATAGTTTCACTCGATTGGGCATGTTGCTCTGTATTTTAAAGTGGAATCCTGATGCCATTTACGCTCTGACGAGTGAAAAAATGGCAAACCATGGCCATCTTATACGAATTGGTTTTTCAACAATTGAGCGCGGTGCATTGCGCTGGGAGTGGGCTTCAAAAGACGTTGAACCCGTAGAGTATCTTGCTGTCGTAGAACGAAATGGGCTTGAACAAACAATTGAAGAAATGCTTGTTACAAAAGGTGAATTCCAACCTGATCAAATTCACACGCAACAGTGACTTGGGGAAGTTGGCCAGGAGGTGTTACGCGTGGAAAAATTAAACGGTGATACCCTAACCATTTTACTGAACCATCTGGACAGGCCATTGCCGCTAAGACGTGATCGTAAATTGGCCTTCCCGTTTTCACAACTTCATAATATGATTTCGAGACTACGCGGTCATAACTATGACCAGTCAAGCAAGGATATGAGACAGGCGAAACACCCCAAACACTTGCAAGGGCGGAAGCTGAACCCACTTCCTCAACTTGGGTAAGCTCACGATTTACATCAATTGAGCAGACGACAGCTTTATCTTCCGAAACGTAGCCTTGGTCCCATGCTTGTTGAATTGCTGACGACATGCGCTCTTCGGTTGGTTCAAATCTTTGTGTATAGGTTCGTTGCGAGAAGCGTATATCGCTTTTCCCCATCAGTTGTTCGATACGTTTTCGCACGTCCGCTAGATCTTCAAATTTTTCTGAGAACCAACCTGAGTTGAAATAATTCAGGGTGAATGGTGACGCTAATGGCTTTATCCATTCATTAGCAAAATAGAGTGATGTCCAATTTGCAGCAAACATCACCCAAGAGATTGAAGTTCCAATTTCATTCACTTCAATCTTTACAAGTTCGCGTTGCTGCAGCAAAACACGATCCGTAAGTGCCTCGCCAGCCGGACCGACCGGACGAGATATCAAACTCCCTTTGCCGATCCAAAATACTTGTGAAAGTGCTGCTGCCACCAAAAAAAACTAAGCCCTAACTGGATGTTAAATACTTTGACTTGGAGTTATCATCAAATTGACAACGAGAGGTAAACATGCAGTCTAAAATAAAAAAAAGTAACTGCTACTCACTTAGATTAGTTGAATAGAGACTTTGCTGATTTCAGTAAATATCAAAACTGAGGGCCTTTCGCCTTCAATTTTTTTCGGCATTAATAGGCGCTGGTAAGGCACCCAGAAAATATCGTCATTTGGCATCGACATTGCCGCTAACACATGATCGTATCGAGCTCTACCCTTCAAGATTACGTCGGAATATGCCCTGCTTACAGATTCACTGTAAGAACCACTTGCTTGGCAAGGGAAAGAGGAGAGATTGGGGCCCCATATTCGACGAATTGTTGATTTAGGCCCCACCCGTTCAACATGAAACTGCTGGCTGGTATCTTCGTAGACACATTCAACAGCGTAATCTCCGGCGTTGGTTTCACCGGATATGCAGCTTTTAAAGAATGGCGATATAGGAGCGCTTTCCAGTTCAAACTCTTTGACCATCGTGCGACAAGTGAAATGGCGATCACCTCGAGCTATAATTTCATTGATGCGCGTGGTTGCGGCCTCAGCGGTATCGTGAAACTCCTCGAACCAGCCCGATGCAAAAAACCTGAGCACAAATGGTGCCGTGGCTGTTTTTATCCAATCACACACTGCAAAGAGCGAGGATGTGGATGGGGAAATTACTGTCCATTTTATTTCGGTCCCCAATTCGCCTGTAGTTATACGCACATGGCCATTGTGAAAGTTTTCGCTCTCATCCTCGGGGCCAACCGAAGCGGTTTCGGCTGCGGCAGAACAGAGCCTGCCATATACAACCCAATATCTGCGACTTTGAACCATGTTTG
The DNA here is from genome assembly GCA_031385245.1 of Hyphomicrobiales bacterium. GTDB lineage: Bacteria > Pseudomonadota > Alphaproteobacteria > Rhizobiales > Aestuariivirgaceae > Aestuariivirga. The sequence goes on from JANNBH010000005.1 coordinate 24,851, forward strand.
CCCTTAACCATCCCCAGCTGCAACTCGCTGCAACTGTAGATGATTAAGGACAAACTAGTAGTTTTTAGATGACGTCCAGTGTTTCTGCAAAAATAAGGAAACAAGCAGCAAAGATGGGACCAAAAATTTGAGTTAAATCAATACAAACGGCACACCCTATGAGAACTTGTTGTTTTTCGGGAAACCCTTTGGTGGCAATCTTCCGGCTTGGGCGCGTTCACCAATCCATTCGGCCAAATCAGTCACGGTCCAATTGCGGCCAGAACTATCAAGCCAGGTGAGGCCTTCGGTTAGTTTAAATGCACACGCATCTGAGAGACCCCCATCTTTAAATTTCTGCAAGCGAACGCCTTTGCCGCGTACCATTTCAGGAAGTTCTGATGATTTAAAAATGATCAGCTTGCGATTATCACCCACAGCTGCGATGTGATCAGCTTCGGCAGCAAAGGGCGCGCACACCAAAGCTTCGCTGGGCGCTTTAACATTCAAAACCTGTTTGCCTTTGCGGGTGTTGGCCAAGCATTCATCTTCGCTCACAATAAAACCATCGCCATCGGTGGAGGCAAGTAAGCGCTTGGTGCCGGCTTGGTACATGAACAATGAAACGATTGAATCGGCGGCATCAATATCGGCAAGTAAGCGCACGGGTTCGCCATGGCCACGGCCACCGGGCATTTTGCTGGCATCTAAAGTGAAGAATTTTCCTGAGGAGGAGAGCAGCATGATCTTATCAGTGGTGGAGGCTTTCACGACGAATTTCTCGCGGTCGCCCTCTTTGTAGGCGAGTGTGGATATATCATCGACATGACCCTTCATGGCGCGGATCCAGCCTTTTTCGGAACACACAATGGTGACGGGTTCTTTCTCGATCATGGCTTGTTCGAGATCGACTTCAATAACCGGCGCTTCGGCAAAATCCGTGCGTCTAGCTCCTAGCTTGGTTTTTTTGGAATAGGTTTCTTTGACAGCTTTAATATCGTCAGAAATTTTATTCCATTGTTGCTCATCTGAATTCAGCAACGCATTGAGAGCGCCCTGCTCTCCTGTAAGTTTGTCGAACTCGGTTCGAATTTCCATTTCTTCAAGTTTGCGTAAAGCCCGCAGGCGCATGTTGAGAATGGCTTCGGCTTGATTGTCCGTAAGGTTAAATGCCCGCATTAACGATGGCTTCGGCTCATCTTCTTCACGGATGATACGGATCACTTCATCCAAATTGAGATAAGCAATCAGATAACCGCCAAGAATTTCCAAACGTCGCGCAATTTCCTTCAAGCGGAAATTGGATTTGCGTTGCAGCACATCTTTGCGGTGATCCAACCATTCGCGCAACACGTCACGCAGCGACATGACACGCGGAATTTTGCCCTTCGAAAGCACATTCATGTTGAGTGGAATGCGGGCTTCAAGCTCTGTGTTGCGGAACATTTGCTCCATCAAAACTTCAGGATCAATGTTGCGCGTTTTGGGCTCCAGAACCACGCGCACATCTTCGGCGGATTCGTCACGCACATCACCCAGCAGGGTAAGTTTCTTGTCGTTGAGCAATTCGGCCATGCGCTCAATCAAGCGGCTCTTTTGCACCAGATATGGAATTTCAGTGATGACGATTTGCCAGCCACCACGGGCCAGTTCTTCTTTTTCCCAACGGCAGCGTACGCGGAAACTGCCTTTGCCAATTTTGTAGGCTTCAACAATATCATCATGTTTATCGGTGATGATTCCACCCGTGGGGAAATCTGGACCAAGCACAAACTGCGTTAATTTATCAACGCCAGCATTGGGAAATTTAATCAGATGCAGTGCGGCTTCGCAAAGTTCAGCCGCATTATGCGGCGGAATGGAAGTGGCCATGCCCACGGCAATGCCTGTTGAACCATTGGCCAACAGATTTGGAAATGCGCCGGGCAGCACAACCGGCTCTTCCACGGTGCCATCATAATTGGGGCGGAAATCTACCGTATCGTCTTCTAAATCTTCGAGCAGCAGCCGCGCCACATCGGTCATGCGGGCTTCCGTATAACGATATGCGGCAGCACTATCACCATCAATGTTACCGAAATTGCCTTGACCATCAATCAACGGATAGCGCGCCGAGAAATCTTGAGCGAGCCGCACCAGCGCATCATAAATTGATTGATCGCCATGCGGATGGAATGAACCCATCACATCACCCACGATCTTCGCACATTTTTTGAAGGCCGTATTGGGATCGAGTTTTAGAATACGCATCACATGCAGCAAGCGCCGATGCACTGGCTTCAAACCATCGCGCACGTCAGGAAGTGCTCGGTGCATGATGGTGCTTAAGGCATAGGCTAAATACCGCTCTTCAAGGGCGGCTTGCAGTTCAATGTTTTGCGTTTCGGCAGGTGGTGGTGTCGGTAGAACAGGCTTTTTCATGATTCGTGAAGTATAGCATTTCAGTCACGAAGATGCCTGCTTGGATAACAATTCTAAGAACAAGTTTCGCCATTTCCCTAGGCACAGTCCTCAGCTTCCAGGCAACGAACTTACCAAACTCGGAATTTTTTCTTGGAAAACGCTTGTATTGTCATAGGTGCCATGGCGATCGCGGTCACGTAAAGAAGCAGGCGCGTTGGAGCCAAATGCAAACCTTAAACCAACATACTCTTGCGTATCTGTTTGCTTGCTATCACTAAAAGATTTAATATCCTGCGTAGCAAAACGCGCACCCGCGAACACAGACAATGCTGTTTGTGGGATCAAATATTCAACGTCCCCCGAAACTGCTAAGCCATCCACATTTACGATAAAAGTTCCAACATCTATCCGCTGGTGCGTGAAATCTCCCCTGACATTTAGCGCCAAATTATCAGTTGGGTAAAATTTGGCATAAAGCTCACCCTCAAAACCAGTCATTGGCTGTGTCTCAAAAGTACCATACCAAAAGGCATCTCCGGTCAAATAATGTGCGCCGCCGCCAAAAGTTAAACTTTCGTTGAGATAAAGTTCTGCAAAGCCTCCCATGCGCCACTGCGACGCAGAAGTAGCAACGGTAAGGAATGACTCGTGCTGGTTTACGTGAGACCCAGCCACACCAATTGCGCCTAAATCTGAATCTCGCCAAAAGGCTGCTCCACCGACATGGCCATTCGTAAGCTTCTGATAGGGAGTTTCGTTTTCACTAAATGAATACAAAGCTGTGTCAATCTGCACACGCCAAACATCGCAGCCGTAATTTAAGGCAGCCTCTCCAAATCCAGATGTCCAATCAATGCCATCTGCAAAAGTTGAATTTGCAGTTTGTGTTTCTTGATCCAACAAACCACCGCCCTGAACGAGGCCGGCCACGGTGCAATTGTTGTCATCTGCCTGTGCGGAATTTACAACTAATGGCAGCGCCACAATGAGGCACACAGCCCCCAATCGGTTTAGAATCATGACAATCTCCCACAGCCTTGAAAATTCACCATCCCCCCCCCCCGCTATATGCTGTCAAGGGTTAAAACTAACGCTTAAACACTGGTGCAAAATTACACCACGCAGTGCTGATTGATTATAAGAAATTGCTAAGCCCAGCACCTAGGTTTTACTGCGTTTTTCCAGCCAATCGACAAGCGCTAAAACAAACACGAAACTTATGAAGACCAATTCAACCATGCTTTGCAACATGATGTTATTTGCGTTGAGTGGGCCGGTTTCAAAAACTGCTTCCAGAAGATTGATCGCTCCGATGGCCGCAATGGTG
>JANNBH010000035.1:0-7996 GCA_031385245.1 Hyphomicrobiales bacterium
AACTGTCAAAGCGGCAGCAATTGTTGGGATCAAATCAGCTGGATCATCTACGCCAGTAATTGGGTTCAACCAGCCTTTTTTGCCCCAGATTGGAACTTCATAAGTGCCGATTGTGAGAACATCGAATTGGCCGCCTTTGGCTGCGATATCAGTCGTTACTTTTTCACGAAGAACGTTTTCTTCGAGAGTTACCCATTCCAGAGCAATGTCTGGATTTGCAGCGGTAAAGTCAGCAGTTAAACCCTGCATACGGATCATGTCTCCGTTGTTCACGGTGGCAATGGTCAATTTAGTTTCAGCAATGGCGGTTGTGGCCAATGCTGCAAATGCAAAGGCGCTCAATACGCCAGTTACAACAGCTTTCATAAAAATCCTCCCATGTGGTCTTCTGAGCATTTGCCCATGAAGTGAGTATAAGTCACTCCACCAAAGAGAAAGAGTCAATGATGAATCGTCGCTGCGTTGCAGCATGGAGATGTATTATCCATTGTAATATATTGATTTTGCAGTATATTAAAGATTTTGGGCTTTTGCTCTTTTTTAGAGCAAAAGCCCAAATAGCTTCATGTCAAAAGTGCTTTTGCCATAGATTCGTTGGTAATCAGCCCATTTATGAGCTTGCCAACCAGCGCACCTTTAATGGCTCGAAGCCGCGGCGGAGCCATGGCAATTCCGATAACGCGGCGGCTTGCAGGTTGATCTAAGGGCACACTTACCACGCGGTCATTGGTGAAACCTTCAATCAATTTTCCAGTGGCATCATAAGCCCAGCCGATAATTTCACCTGTAGCACCGGCTTTAACAAGAGCACGCATTTCGTCCGGCTTCACGAAGCCATCACGCACCAAGGCGGCATCATCACCCACAGTGCCAACACCCACAAAAGTCACGTCTGCTTGGCGTGCAAGATCAACCACATTTCGCACTGGCTTTTGAGCCAGCAGCAATGATTTATCCTGCACAGTTGTTGCTATAACTGGGAGCGGCATGGGATAATGTGGAGCCTTCACAACGTCAGCAACGCGGCTCACAACATCATAGAGCGAAGCTGAGCCATCAGATGCGATGTTTCCCACCAGCGATACGATTTTATGTTGTGGGCATTCCATGGGTGTGAGTTGATCGACCATAGCGCGCAACATGCGACCGGTGCCCATGGCAACAATAACGGGGTGTTGTGAAATAATATATTTTTCAAGCTCAGCTGCACCAGCTTGGGCCACGCCCAGAGAAATGGAATCTGATTCAGGATCGCTTGGCACCACTTCGCAAAAATCAATTTGATATTTTTCTTTCACCCGTTCTGAAAGCTGCAAACAATTTGCAATGGGGTGATCAAGCCTTACTTTGATAAGCTTTTCCGAAATAGAAAGTGACACCAAGCGCTGTGCGGTTTGACGCGACACACCAAGCTTGCGGGCGATTTCATCTTGGGTGTTGCCAGCAATGTAATAAAGCCAGCCCGCTCTGGCTGCTTCATCCAGCCGCGAATTTTCTTGCTCAATGTTGCGAACCATGTGGGCTTAGGCCTTTATTTGGCGCCGCAATTGCGGAGCACTCTCAAAAAAATCCACCATACGATCAAATTGCCGATCTACCAAGGCTGGTGCTGGAACATGCTGATAGCCATGGTTAAAATGCACGCCACCTGTGAACTGCCACGTTATCATTCCAGCAGCTTTTGCAGCCGAAACCCCCGTGGTACTGTCTTCAATGACCAAGCATTCCAGTGGATCAACACCCATGGTTTTGGCAGCATGAAAGAAAATATCGGGCGCTGGCTTGCCATGTTGCACCATAGTTGTTGTGAAAATGCGGTTCAAAAATCGTGAACTTAGACCCGTTATCTCCAATGAACGATTGACGCGCGTGGGGCTGCTGCCCGAAGCTAAACAATAAGGAATATTCAAACTATCGAGCACAGCCGCTATGCCCGGCATGGCTTGCAAGCGGCCCTCAAAACTTTGCAGCAATCTGTTACGATAATCTTGCTCGAAAGTTTCGGGCACATTGGTGCCGTGGCTGCGCGCATATTTCGCCGCCACTGCCGTAAAGCTATGGCCTACAAAATTGGCATACACAAATGGCAGATCAAGCTTAATGCCAATTTCAGCAAACACTTCAATCAGCATTATGGCGCTGAGATATTCACTATCCACTAACACGCCATCACAATCAAAAATGACCAAAGATATTTTAGGCAATTTGAAACCCTATCCCACAGAGCTTGATGCTATTACAGAACTTATGTTTTTGCCAGCTTATCGGTGATTATAATTTCTGCATGAACAAATGCCGAAAGTGCTTTGTGGCGCGAAGAAGCTTTGATATCGTTGTCATACAAATTGGAGAGTTTCTGATGTTTTATGGACAACCCGAAGGCACAAGTTATGAGATTCTTGATGCGCGGTTTAATGCCTGCTTGGTTGGCCACGCCCGCGTTGAACGATTATGGACGGGGTGCCGCTGGGCTGAAGGGCCAGCCTGGTTTGGCGGCGGACGCTATCTTGTATGGTCTGATATTCCAAATAATCGCATGATGCGTTTTGATGAGACTGATGGAAGTGTTTCGGTTTTTCGTTCGGGTTCTAATTATTCAAATGGGAATTCAGTTGATCGCCAAGGCCGCTTGGTGACATGCGAACATCATGGCCGCCGTGTTTCGCGTACTGAACATGATGGCACGATTGTTACATTGGCTTCGCACTTTAACGGCAAACGTTTAAATTCGCCCAATGATCTCTGCGTGAAATCAGATGGGTCAATTTGGTTTACAGATCCGTTTTATGGCCTCGTTGTCGACTATGAAGGCGAGAAAGCTGAGATGGAGCAAGATGGCTGCCATGTGTACCGCATTGACGAGCAATCAGGCGAGCTCACCCGTGTGGCCACTGATTTCGATAAACCAAATGGTATTGCGTTTTCGCCCGATGAGAAATTTCTCTACATCGCGGACACTGGTGTTTCACACACGCCAAATGGGCCAAAACACATTCGCAAATTTACCGTTTCTGCTGATGGCAATACACTTGGCAAAAATTCTATTTTTGCTGATTGCACCACTGGCCTGTTCGATGGATTCCGCTTTGACTCGGATGGCCGATTGTGGACCAGTGCCGGTGACGGTGTTCATTGTTACGACCCAGATGGAACACTGATCGGTAAAATTAAAATTCCTGAATTGGTGGCGAATGTGTGTTTTGGCGGAGCAAAATTGAACCGCTTGTTTATTTGCGGAACGACTTCGCTGTATTCAGTTTATTTGGCTATCAATGGAGCTAAAACTTACTAAGACTCCTTCTTTGCTCTAAATTTTTCTAACCCCTGCTTCAATTCTTCGCTGTGGCCTACGGCAACTCCTGCCAAGGATTCCAGCGCGCGTTCAGCGTCTTCACCTTCGGCGGCGTTGATCATCATCTTGGCGGCAGTGGTTGCAAAACCACTGCGAGAGATAATCATTTGGGCGAACTCTTGGGCAGCTTGGAGGGATGTTCCCTTCGGCACGACGCGATCGAGCAGGCCCGCTTGCAGGCCCTGTTCCGCGGTGAGAACTTCTCCAAGCAATGCCATACGGCGAATAATCTGCGCGCCAAAACGCTTCACTGAACGCTGCGTTCCCGACCAGCCAGGAATAATGCCGAGGCTCGTTTCTGGGAGGCCTATTCTGATGTGCTCTTCACCAATGCGAAAATCAGCACAGGTGGCGAGTTCAAATCCGCCACCTAAAATATGGCCGTTGACAGCTGCAATTAAAGGCTGGCGCAATCTTGTGAGGGCATCAAAGGCCCGGTGACCAGCGCGCACCCATTGCAAGCCAAAATCTTGCGGGTTGATGGCGGACCACGCGGCAATATCGCCCCCCGCACAAAATGATTTTTCACCTTCGCCAGTTATGATTGCAATACGCGCTGCAGAGTTGGCATCAATCAAATGTGCAGCACGCTCCAGCGCCAAGATCATTTCAAAATCGAGAGCGTTTAGTTTTTCTGGCCGCGCAATTGTAAGTGTTGCAATGGCGCCATCAACACTCAGTTTAATGCGGCCATCACCTGTTTCAATCATTGAGTTTCAATCCTAATATTGTGGCGTTGAACAAAGCAGCATCCATAGTTTTAAGTTTTGGCGAGATGATCAGTGGAATTTCTGATTGGTCCAAAATATTGGCTTGCAATTCCACACCTGGTGCAATTTCAGTGAGCACAATTCCATCTGGCGTAAGTTTTAGAACCGCACGCTCAGTGATGTAAGTCACATTCTGATTTTGCAAAACGCCACGGCGACCAGAGAAAGTGATTTGCTCACACGCTTTTACTAGTTTTTTAATCTTGCCTTCTTTTTCAATGTGCAACTTGCCATCCACCACATCCATTTTAGCGCCTGCGTTATAAAAACCAGAGAACACAATTTTCTTGGCGCGCGCCGTGATATCAACAAAGCCGCCTGCCCCTGCAGTTACATGCGGACGTGCACCCAGCCTATGCACATTCACGCTGCCCTGCTGGTCAATCTGCAAAAATGAAAGTAATGAACAATCAAATCCACCTGCTTGAAAATAAGTAAATTGATGCGGACTTGCGACGATGGCTTCGGCATTTGATGAGCAACCGAATTGAAACTCTAACAATGGAATGCCACCCACAGCGCCCTGCTCTATCACCCAAGTGACTTGGCCATGCTGGCCTTCTTCGAGCAAGATGCGCGGCACATTGGCAGAAACACCGAAGCCCAAATTCACGGCCCAATCTTTTTTTAATTCTTGGGCAACGCGGCGCGCAATCACTTTGCCGGTGCCAAATTCCATTAGCGCAAAACTATCGAGGGGCTTTCGTTCTTCACCACTAATCGCTGGATCATAGGGTGTTTGCGTCGTTTGCCATTGGTCAGGCGCCTCAACAATATAATCAATCAGAATTCCAGGAATACGCACGGCATGGGTGGTGATCGAATCATTGGGCACAATGCGTTTCACTTGCGCTATCACAATGCCACCATTGTTATGGGAGGCCAATGCCACCTCCATGCCGCCCAAATATGCGCCTTCTTGTTCAAAGCTTAAATTGCCGCGATGATCAGATGAGGTGGCACGGATGATGCCGACATGCGGAACGATTGAAGGAAAGAATAATTGTTCCTCGCCTTCAAACATGATCTTCTTCACGATGGGGCTTGTTGCCGCCAGCGCATTCATGGCGCAGCCTTGTTGATCGGGATCAACAAAAGTATCCAACCCAACTTTGGTGAGAACACCAGGGCGCTTTGCTGCGGCTTCGCGCAGCATATCAAACACAATGCCGGAAGGAACATTATAAGCTGGAATTTCGTTGCCCGTTATCATATTCCAAATCTGCGGCGGCTCGGCTGATGACGGACCAGATGGATAGGAACCCGCAATGGTTCTGGCTATTTGGCCTTTATTGACCGAGAGATGCTCAATGCCTTTCACGCCATAAAAATCACCCGCTGCAATGGGGTGAATCATGGTGAGGGCGCGCGGATGTTGCTCTTGCTTAAAGCGTTCGCCCAAAGCTTTTAACACGGCATCTGGGCAGCCCAAACCGGATGACGAGTTGACTGCTATGATCGAATGATCGGCAATGTGTTTAACAGCTTCGGCAGCGGAGACAATTTTGGGCATTAGCGATTTCCACGGATTAAATCAGCGGCCTTTTCGGCCATGGCAATTGTGGGTGCATTGGTGTTGGACGACACCACGCGCGGCATGGTTGACGAGTCACAAATGCGAAGACGTTCAATTCCGTGAACACGCATTGAAGTGTCGACCACGGCCATATCATCCACACCCATTTTGCAGGTGCCGACAGGATGATACGATGAGCGAGCGGTGGCGCGTGAGAGTTCAATATAATCCTGCTTGGTTTTGCACTTCTCACCCGGCACATGTTCGGCCGACACATAGCGTTGCATAGATTTGGAGCGCCCTACTTCTTGGCTAATTTTAATCGCTTCAATATGACGCTCCAAATCATAAGGCTCAGCAAATGAATTGGGATCAACGATGGGTGCATCTTTCGGATTGTTGGATCGTAGGGTTACGGAACCCCGTGAACGTGGTCTGGTGAAATAAGAATTGCAGGATGCACCATTGCCGCCTGGCAATGTGTCTCCCGCTTTTTCAACGCCTGCACCGGCCACAAAATGAAATTGCAAATCTGGCGTTTTCTCTTGGCGGTTGCCCCACCAGAAAGCTCCTGCTTCAACAATGTTTGAAGCCACCGGACCGTTTTTAAACATGGCATATTGTAGGCCTGCCCACAGCATCCAGTGGGTCTTTTTATATTTATCATAAGCGTGTGGGCCATTGAGAACCCAGGCCACATCCGTTGAAAAATGATCATGGAAATTTTGACCCACACCCGCCAGTTCATGCACCACTTTCACATCACGTTCTCGCAAATGTGCGGCTGGTCCAATGCCAGACAGCATCATCAGTTTTGGCGAACCTATGGCTCCTGCCGTGAGAATAACTTCGCTAGCTGCAGTTAGAATTTTTATGGCACCATTTTCAATAATCTCAACACCGGTGGCCTTGTTGTTTTCTATCACAATGCGAAGCACGGTGATGCCGATGCGAAGTTCCAAATTCTTGCGCTTCAATGCTGGTTTCAAATAGCCCACGGCGGCACTGCAACGGCGGCCTTTCTTAGTTGTCGTTTGATAGAGGCCCGCACCTTCTTGCTTGCCTGAATTGAAATCTGAGTTGTAAGGCATTCCTATTTCCATGCAGCCTTGCACATAAGCCAGCGACATTTTATTGGGCGAGCCATTGTCTGAAACGCCAAGTGGACCATCAATGCCGTGGTCGGGGCCGCCCAAGCGGCTGTTGCCCTCAGACTTCACAAAATAGGGTTGCATATCTTTGGCGCTCCAGCCTGTGCAACCCAGCTCATTTGCCCAATCATCATAATCATCCGCACAGCCGCGTGTATAGATTTCGGCATTGATGGAACTACCGCCGCCCAGCACACGGGCTTGTGGATAAGTTGTGACGCGGTTGTTGGCGTGTTTGAGCGGAGCCGTTTCATAGCCCCAAGTGAGCGGGCCATCGGTCATTTTAAAAAAACCAACCGGCATGTGGATGTAGGGGTCGGTGTCGCGCGGGCCTGCTTCCAGCAGTAAGACTTTGGCATCTGACATTTCAGATAGCCGCGCTGCCATCACGCAACCTGCTGAACCGCCACCGATGATAATGTAATCATACATGCTCTTGCCTTTGAAATTGAATTGCCCTAATCATAAATAACTAATTAGTTATTTCAAGAGACAATTTCGTGGCTGCATCACCTAAAAAATTTCGCGATCCTGATGAAACGCAGCGCCGGATTATGGCCGCGGCAAAGGTGGAATTTGCAAAAAATGGCTTAGGGGGAGCCCGGGTTGATGTGATTGCAGCGCGTGCAAAATCTAACAAACGCATGATGTATCATTATTTTGGCAACAAAGAGAAATTGTTCCAACTGGTTTTGGAAGATGCTTATGGTGCATTTCGCGAAGCTGAAGCCGCTTTGGCCTTGGATGCCGAAGAGCCAATGATGGCGTTGCGTAAACTTGTAAATTTCAACTGGGCTTACTTTCTTGCCAATCCTGAATTCATCACTCTGGTAAATTCAGAAAATCTACACCGGGCGCGGCACATTAAAAATTCAAAACGTATAGAGGATATGAGCCGGCCTTTTGTGGGCCGCATGTCACAACTGCTACAACGAGGTGTTGAAGCTGGGCTATTCAGGCGGAACTTGGATGCAGTGCAAGTGACCATTACCATAGCATCTGTTGCTTATTACTATCTCACCAACCGTTTCACGGCTGCAATTGTGTTTGAACGCGATATGATGACAGAAGCGGCCCTTAAAGCGCGGCTGGATTTTAACACTGACAGCATTTTACGCATCGTCTGCACGCCTGAAACCCTTCGTAAATTGGAGAACTTATGATGATTGGCACAGCATTTGTGACCGGCGCACGGCGCGGCATTGGC